>NZ_LRON01000011.1:0-210492 GCF_001758795.1 Duganella sp. HH101
GGCGCCGGCGTAGCTGCCGGCGGCCGGCAGCGGCGCCTCGCAGGTCAGCAGCGGGAAGGCGGCCGGCTTGGAATCGGCCGGGGCCGACGGCGTCGGCCGCAGCGGCACGGTGGCGGCCGGCGCGCGCAGCGCCATCGGCCGCGGGCGCTGGTCGATGACGATGTCGGGGCAGGCGGGGGCGGCGATCAGCACGCGCGCCACGGCGGCGCCTTGCTCGCCCAGCACCACGTACGAGGAAAAGGCCGGCGGCTGGCCGACGGTGGCGCAGCCGGCCAGCAGGGCGGCCAGCGAGGCGGCAACCAGGGCGGCGGGCAGCGCGGGCGCGCGGCGCGAAGGCCGCCGCAAGGGCTGGGAAAAGGGCAGGGAAAAAGGCAGGGAAAAGGGCACGGGGTCTCCAGCAGGGCAATCCGGTAATTTACCATGCCCTCGCGCGGCGGCGATCGGTGCGACAATATGTGGATTCCACATTCCGAGTTGCCCGCCATGACCCCACGCCGCCCGCTAGCCCTGCTGTTCGACCTTGACGATACCCTGTGGCCGATCGGCCCGGTGATCGCGGCGGCGGAAACCAGCTGGCACGCCTGGCTGGCCGCGCACGCGCCCGAGGTGGCGCAGCGCTACAGCGTGGCCGAGCTGCGGGCCCGCCGCATGGCGCTGCTGGAGCAGCGGCCGGAACTGGTGGTCGACCTGTACCAGCTGCGCCGCGTGGCGCTGGAACAAGTCTTCGCCGAGACCGGCGCCGACGCCGCCCACATCGACGGCGCCATGCGGCACTTCCACGAACGCCGCAACGCCGTTACGCCGTTCGACGACGTGGCGGCCGGGCTGGCCGCGCTGCAGGGCATGCTGCGGCTGGGCGTGATCACCAACGGCAACGCCGACCTTGAAGTCATCGGCCTGCACCACCATTTCGACACCGTGCTGGCCTCGTCGCGCTTCGGCCGTGCCAAGCCCGACCCGTCGATCTTCCTGGCCGCCTGCGCGGCGATGGGCGTGGCGCCGGCGGACGCCGTCTACGTCGGCGACGACCTGCGGCTGGACGTGCAGGGCGCGCAGCGCGCCGGCCTGCGGGCGGTGTGGATGAACCGGGGCGGCAGCGCCGCGCACCTGGAGGCGGGCATCGCGCCGGACGCCATCTGTGCCGGTTTTGACGAACTTCTGGCCTGGGTGCGCGGGCAAATGCAGCATTGACGCCACGCGGCGGCCCCCAGCGCCCGCAGAGCGTGCATAATAAGAGGAACTACCATTAGTAAATGACCATGCAACTCGATACCCGCGCACAAACCTTGCTCAAGGCCTTAGTCGAACGCTACATCGCGGACGGCCAGCCGGTGGGCTCGCGCGCCCTGTCCAAGATCTCCGGCCTGGACCTGTCGCCGGCGACCATCCGCAACATCATGGCCGACCTGGAGGAGCTGGGCTACGTCGCCAGTCCCCACACCTCGGCCGGCCGGGTGCCGACGCCGCGCGGCTACCGCATCTTCGTCGACACGCTGCTCACCGTGCAGCACCTGGACGAACAGTCGGTCGAAGGCCGCATGCGGCTGCAGGCGCCGCAGCCGCAGAAAATGATAGCCAACGCGGCGCAGATGCTGTCGTCGCTGTCGCAGTTCGCCGGCGTCGTGCTGAGCCCGCGGCGCGAATCGGTGTTCCAGCAGATCGAGTTTTTGCGGCTGGGCGAGAAGCGCATCCTGCTGGTGATCGTCGGCCCGACCGGCGACGTGCAGAACCGCCTGCTGCTGACCGACGCCGACTACAGTCCGGCGCAGCTGGTGCAGTCGGCCAACTACATCAACCAGAACTACGGCGGCCTGGCCTTCGACGAAGTGCACACGCGCCTGCAGAACGAAGTGCGCCAGCTGCGCGACGACATGGGCCGGCTGATGCAGGCGGCGGTGGAGGCCGGCAGCGAGGCGATGGCGGACAATTCGGACGACATGGTCATCGCCGGCGAGCGCAACCTGCTGTCGGTCAGCGACCTGTCGTCGAACATGACGTCGCTGCGGCAGATGTTCGACATGTTCGAGCAGAAGACGGGATTGATGCAGCTGCTCGACGTGTCGAGCAAGGCCAGCGGCGTGCAGATCTACATCGGCGGCGAATCGAGCCTGGTGCCGATGGACGAGATGAGCGTGGTGACGGCGCCGTACACGGCCAACGGCAAGATCGTCGGCACGCTGGGCGTGATCGGCCCGACGCGCATGGCTTACGAGCGGGTGATACCGATCGTCGACATCACGGCCAAGCTGCTGTCGAACGCCTTGAGCCACAATTAAAAAAAGCCCCGACGGGGCTTTTTTTTATGGCCGGTGCGGGCAGGCGGTCTTGGTGCAGTTGCCGTAGATCGCCAGCGCGTGCTCGGCGATCTTGAAGCCGCGCTCCTTGGCCACCAGTTGCTGGCGGCTTTCGATTTCCTCGTCGAAGAATTCTTCAACCCGGCCGCAATCGAGGCACACCAGGTGGTCGTGGTGCGAACCCTCGTTCAGCTCGAAAATGGCCTTGCCCGTTTCGAAGTGGTTGCGGTTCAGCAGGCCGGCCTGCTCGAACTGGGTCAGCACCCGGTACACGGTGGCCAGGCCCACGTCCATATTGTCGGCCAGCAGGATCTTGTAGACATCCTCGGCGGTCAGGTGGCGCACCTCGCTGTTCTGGAAGATGTCCAGGATTTTGAGGCGTGGCAGCGTGGCTTTGAGGCCGCTGGCCTTCAGGTCGGTCGGATTGTTGCCCATGGTGGAGACTCTTAGTAGTGGTTGGCGATAGCTAGCCCACAGTTTAACGCACTCCGGCTGCCGCCGCAGCTTTCCTTCCCCGGCGGCGCGGCCCCGCGTGAAATTTACATTTGCAATGTTTTACAATTAATCTTTATAAAACAAGGACATAGTTGCCGATTTGCTGGATAATGCCATCTCTCCGAGTGCCCGCGCAGCCCCATGTCGCACCTTGTGCTTTATGATATAGCGTTTTTCGGCACTTCCGCTCGATCAGATTGAGGACAACCATGCGCGTCACCCAGGCTTTATCGCAGTCTTTGTTGCACCGTTTCACCCGCCGCGCGCCCTTGCTCGCCGGCGCTGTTTGCGTCGCGCTGGCCGCGGGCGGCTGTGCATCCAACACCACGCTGGGCGAGAAATCGACCGAAGTGAAAGAAACCGGCACCACGCTGGACGCCAACAAGGGCGCGCAAACCACCACCATCACCCAGTTCCAGAAGTTCATGTGGTTCTTCTCGCCGTATCGTCCGGACATCCAGCAGGGTAACTTCGTCTCCGAGGAAATGCTGTCCCAGCTCAAGCTCGGCATGACGCGCGAGCAGGTGCGCTTCATCTTCGGCACCGCGCTGCTGGCCGACCCCTTCCACGCCGACCGCTGGGACTACGCGTTCCGCATGGCCAAGGGCAATGGCGAAATCACCACCAGCCGCGTGATCGTGTTCTTCGACAAGGACGGCAAGGTGGCGCGCTGGGAAGGCGGCAACCTGCCGACCGAAAAAGACTACATCGCCCGCATCGCCGGCCCGGCGCCCAAGGTCAAGAAAGACTTGAACACGCCGGACGCGCGCCCGGTGGGCAATACCTCGCCGATTCCGGCCGGCAGCGACAACGCCGCCGCCTCGCCGGTGGGCATCACGGTGAACAACGACAAGAAATAAGCACGAGGACAGACGCATGACAGACCTGAACATCGCCATCGCCGGCGCCGGCGGCCGCATGGGCCGCATCCTGATCGAAGCGGTGCAGGACGCGCCGGACGCGCGCCTGTCCGGCGCGCTGGACCGCGCGGGCTCGGCCAACATCGGCAGCGACGCCGCCGCCTTCCTCGGCAAGCCGGCCGGCGTGTTGGTCGAAGCGGAACTGGCCAAGGGCCTGGCCGGCGCCCAGTTCCTGATCGACTTCACCCGTCCCGAAGGCACGCTGGAGCACCTGGCGTATTGCGCCGAGCATGGCATCAAGATGATCATCGGCACCACCGGCTTCGACGAAGCAGGCAAGGCCGCCATCGCCGAAGCGGCCAAGAAAACCGCCATCGTGTTCTCGCCCAACTTCAGCGTCGGCGTCAACGTCACGCTCAAGCTGCTGCAACAGGCGGCCAAGGCGCTGTCGACCGGCTACGACATCGAAGTGATCGAAGCCCACCACCGCCACAAGGTCGACGCGCCGTCCGGCACCGCGCTGAAGATGGGCGAAGTGCTGGCCGACGCGCTGGGCCGCGATTTGAAGGATTGCGCCGTCTACGCCCGCGAAGGCGTGACCGGCGAGCGCGACCCGTCGTCGATCGGCTTCGCCACCATCCGTGGCGGCGACATCGTCGGCGACCACACGGTGCTGTTCGCCGGCACCGGCGAGCGCATCGAGATCAGCCACAAGTCCAGCAGCCGCGTGACCTACGCCCACGGCTCGCTGCGCGCCTGCCGCTTCCTGGCCGACAAGGCGACCGGCCTGTACGACATGAACGACGTGCTGGCGCTGAACTGATGACGCCCAACCACTTCACCCTCGCGAGCTACTGGGAGCAGGGCGACACCATCAGCCACCTGGTGGCGCTGGTGCTGCTGGCGATGTCGCTGGTGAGCTGGTTCTTCATCCTGTCCAAGGCGTATGCCGCGTGGCGCATCCGCCGCAGCGCGCCGGCCGTGCAGGCGTTCTGGGAGGCGCCGACCATGCAGGACGGCGTCGCCGCGCTGACGCTGGCCGACCCCGAGCAAGTCTTCCTGCCGCTGGCCCAGCAAGGCGCCGCGCAATTGCAAACCGCCGGCCGTCCATCGCTGGGCGGCGCCATGGGCCACGCGGCCCAGGTGACGCGCGTGCTGCGCGTGGCGATCCAGGCGTCGACCAACCGCCTCGAGGGCGGCCTGACCCTGCTGGCCTCGATCGGCGCCACCGCGCCGTTTGTCGGCCTGCTGGGCACGGTGTGGGGCATCTACCATGCGCTGGCCAATGTGTCGGCCAACGGCACGGTGCAGATCGACAAAGTGGCCGGCCCGGTGGGCGAGGCGCTGATCATGACCGCCATCGGCCTGACGGTGGCGATTCCCGCCGTACTGGCGTATAACGGATTCAACCGCGTCAACCGGCTGACCCTGGCCGAACTGGACGCCTTCGCGCACGACCTGCACGCCTACCTGACCACGGGCGAGCGTGCGGGTGGGGGTCAAGTCTGACATTTGGACACGAGCTCTGCCGTAGCGGTCGCTACGGCAGAGCTCGTGTCCAAATGTCAGACTTGACCCCACCGTTTTAGGAGCAAGCATGAGCTTTGGCGCATTCAACCACCACCGCAATCCGGGGCCGATGGCCGACATCAACGTCACGCCGATGGTGGACGTGATGCTGGTGCTGCTGGTGATCTTCATCCTCAGCGCGCCGATGTTCACCAATTCGGTCAAGCTGGACCTGCCGAAGGCGCAGGCGCAGGCGAACCCGCAGCAGCCGGCCACGGTGACGCTGGCCATCGACGGCGCCGGCAAAATATTCTGGAACAACGACCCGGTCGAGCAGAGCATGCTGGAGGCGCGCCTGGTCGAGGCGGCCAAGCTGGAGCCGCAGCCGGAACTGCAACTGCGCGCCGACAAGGACACCCGCTACGAAGTGGTGGCGCAGGTGATGGCGGCCGCGCAGTCGAATGGATTAACGAAATTGGGCTTCGTCACCGATCCCAAAAAAGAAGGAAAAAAATAATGGCAACCGCAGAATTGAACGGCGCGGACATCACCGGCTTCGACAGCTTCCACGCCGCCTGCAAGGCCGCGCTGGGTTTCCCCGACAGCTACGGCAACACCATGGACGCCTGGGTCGATTGCCTCAGCTATCTGCGCGACGAGGACGGCATGAGCAAGTTCCGCCTGAAGCCGAACGAGGTGCTGGAAATCGTCATCAAGGACGCGGCGGCCATGCAGGCCGCGGTCCCGGATATTCTGGAAGAAGTGACGTACTGCGTGGCCGGCATCAACGAGCGCTACGAAGACTACGGCGAGAAGCCGGCCCTGAAACTTACGCTGCGCTAGGGGCTGCAGCTCCGGCGGCGCCGGCCGGCACGGCGTTCGGGATCTGCGCCTTGGCGCCGGTCTCGCCCGGGGCCAGCGTCAGCACCTCGAAGCCGGTCTCGGTAACAAGCACCATGTGCTCCCATTGCGCCGACAGCGATTTGTCGCGCGTCTCGACGGTCCAGCCGTCGCTCAATTCCTTGGTCGCCGCCTTGCCGGCGTTGATCATCGGCTCGATCGTGAACAGCATGCCCGGCTTGAGCACCACGCCCTGGCCCGGACGGCCGTAGTGCGTCACCTGCGGCTCCTCGTGGTAGACCATGCCGATGCCGTGGCCGCAGTAGTCGAGCACCACGCTGTAGCCGGCCTTCTCGGCGATGGTCTGGATCGCGAAGCCGACATCGCCCAGCGTCGCGCGCGGCTTGACGGCGCGGATGCCGGCCCACATCGCCGAATACGTGGTTTCCACCAGCTTGCGCGTGGCCTTCGACGGTTCGCCGACGTAGTACATGCGGCTGGTGTCGCCATGCCAGCCATCCTTGATGACGGCGACGTCGATGTTGATGATGTCGCCGTCCTTGAGGATGTGGTCGGCCGCCGGAATGCCGTGGCAGACCACGTGGTTGACCGAGCTGCACACGGTGGCCGGGAAGCCGCCGTAGCCGACGTTGGCCGGGATCGCCTGCTGCACGTTGACGATGTAGTCGTTGCACAGCTGGTCGAGGTGGGCCGTGCTGACGCCCGCCTTGACGTGCGGCGCGATCATCGTCAGTACGTCGGCCGCCAGCTGGGCGGCGACGCGCGCCAGGACGATTTGCTCGGGCGACTTGATCAGGTTGGCGTTACGGCGGGACATGGGACGACCTCTTTCATTTTTTAAGCCGCGTATTCTGCCACAAATGCGTGCCGCGATCGCTAGCGCACCGCCTTCACGTCGAAGTGCGGGTTGTCGGTCAGGCAAAGCAGGTTGCCGAACGGGTCGGCCAGTTCGACCGTCTTGATGTTCTCGCCGACGTCCTGGATGGCGCCGTGCACGCTGGCGCCCAGGGCGACGATGCGCTCGACTTCGGCGGCGATATCGTCCACGCCCCAGTAGACCATGCTGCCGGTCTGGCCCGGCTTGCCGTCCGGGATCAGGCCCAGCTCGAAGCCGCCGATGTTGAAGCCGACGTAGAACGGCTGGTCGAAATAGGGTGCGGTGTCGAATACCTTGCTGTACCAGGCCTTGGCGGCCGCCAGGTCGGCGACCGGATAGGCCACGGTGCGTAATCCCTTGATCATGCTTGTCTCCCTTGAGATGTCGAAAACATCATCTTGGCACAATGGCGGCGCGAGCGATTGTAAAAATGGAAGCTAGGCCGCCAGCAGGAAGCGCTCCGGCGCGCTGCCGGCGAATTCCCGGAACTCGTGGATCAGGTGCGACTGGTCGAAATAGCCGCAGGCCAGCGCCAGTTGCGCCCAGTCCGGGGCGGGCGAGGCCTTGAGCGCGGCGGCGGCACGGCGGAAGCGGCAGATGCGCGCATACAGCTTGGGCGACAGCCCGACCCGCGCGCGGAACAGCGCCGCCATGTGCTGGCGCGACACGCCCAACTGGGCCGCCAGGTCTTCGATGCGCAGCGCGCCGCCGCTGGCGTCCAGCGCGGCCAGGGCGCGGCGGATCAGCAAATCGCCCGCATCGGCCGGCTTGCCCGCTGCGCGCAGGCGCAGCAACAACTGGTGCTCGATGACGGCGATCCGTTCGCGGTCGGACAGCTCGCAGGTCCACAGCGCATCGGCCAGCCGCTCGGCATCGCTGCGGCCCCACAGCTGGTCGATATCGGCCCGCTGGTCGGTCAGCGCATGCAGCGGCGCGGCCAGGAAGGCGCCGGCCGCACCGGGCTTGAAGCGCACCGCCACCGTGCGCAGCGGCCCGTCGCTGGCGACCAGGATGGCGCTGCTCATCATGCCGACCGCGAAGCCGGGCCGGCCGCCGTCCTGCCACAGAATATCGACGCAGTTATCCGGCAGCACCCGGTGCGTATGGGCGCCGCCGGGCGCGCAGGCGGCCCACATGCACTCGACATGCGCGGCCAGCGCCGGATGGGGAGGATATTCGCGGTAATACATCCGCCCAGTATACCCCGTGGGGTCAAGTCTGACATTTGGACACGGCCTCTTCCGCAGTGCAGCAGAGGCCGTGTCCGAATGTCAGACTTGACCCCCTGGGTTATAATGTCCGGTTCATATACACTTATTGGCCGCACACCATCATGCAAGATAAATATAGTCCCGCTGACGTAGAAAAAGCCGCTCAATCCCACTGGAAAGCCATCGACGCCTACAAGGCCGTCGAGCACGACCCGCGTTTCCCGAAAGGGAAGTACTACGCCTGCTCGATGCTGCCTTACCCATCGGGCAAGCTGCATATGGGCCACGTCCGCAACTATACGATCAATGATGTGATGTACCGCTACCTGCGCATGAACGGCTACAACGTGCTGATGCCGATGGGCTGGGATGCGTTCGGCATGCCGGCGGAAAACGCGGCGATGGCCAACAACGTGCCGCCGGCGCAATGGACCTACTCCAACATCGCCCACATGCGCGAACAGATGGAGTCCATGGGCCTGGCCATCGACTGGTCGCGCGAAATGACCGCGTGCAAGCCGGAATACTACAAGTGGAACCAGTGGATGTTCCTGAAGATGCTGGAAAAAGGCATCATCTACAAAAAGACCGGCACCGTGAACTGGGATCCGATCGACCAGACCGTGCTGGCCAACGAGCAGGTGGTCGACGGCCGCGGCTGGCGTTCCGGCGCGCTGATCGAAAAGCGCGAAATCCCGATGTACTACGCCCGCATCACCGACTACGCCGACGAGCTGCTGGCCTACGTCGACGACAAGCTGCCAGGCTGGCCTGAGCGCGTGCGCACCATGCAGACCAACTGGATCGGCAAATCGACCGGCGTGCGCTTCGCCTTCCCGCACCAGATCAAGGGCGCCGACGGCTCGCTGATCCAGGACGGCAAGATGTACGTCTTCACCACCCGTCCGGACACCATCATGGGCGTGACCTTCTGCGCCGTGGCCGCCGAGCACCCGCTGGCCATCCACGCCGCGCAGACCAATCCGGCACTGGCCGCCTTCAACGCCGAGTGCAAGCTGGGCTCCGTGATCGAAGCCGACATGGCGACGATGGAGAAGAAGGGCATGCCGACCGGCTTGTTCGTCACCCATCCGCTGACCGGCGAGCAGGTTGAAGTCTGGGTCGGCAACTACGTGCTGATCACCTACGGCGACGGCGCCGTCATGGGCGTGCCCGCGCACGACGAGCGCGATTTCGCCTTCGCCAAAAAATATAACCTGCCGATCAAGCAGGTCATCCAGGCCGAGGGCAAGGAGTTCTCGACCGAAGCCTGGCAGGAATGGTACGGCGACAAGGAAGTCTCCATCGTCACCAACTCCGGCAAGTACGACGGCCTGGCCTACGCCGCCGCCGTTGACGCGGTGGCCGCCGACATGGCCGCCAAGGGCCTGGGCGAGAAGAAGATCACCTTCCGCCTGCGCGACTGGGGCATCTCGCGCCAGCGCTACTGGGGCACGCCTATCCCGATGATCCACTGCGGCGATTGCGGCGTGGTGCCGGTGCCGGAAAAAGACCTGCCGGTGGTGCTGCCGGAAGACTGCGTACCCGATGGTACCGGCAACCCGCTGAATAAATACGAAGCCTTCCTCAAGTGCGACTGCCCGCAGTGCGGCAAGCCTGCGCGCCGCGAAACCGATACGATGGACACCTTCGTCGATTCGTCGTGGTACTACATGCGCTATACCTCGCCGGGCGCCGACAAGGCCATGGTCGACGAGCGCAATGACTACTGGATGCCGATGGACCAGTACATCGGCGGCATCGAACACGCCGTCATGCACCTGCTGTACGCGCGCTTCTGGACCAAGATCATGCGCGACTTCGGCCTGGTCAAGTTCGATGAGCCGTTCACCAACCTGCTCACGCAAGGCATGGTGCTCAACGAGACCTACTACCGCGAAGACGCAGCCGGCAAGAAGACCTGGTTCAACCCGGCCGACGTCGACCTGACGCTGGACGACAAGGGCCGCCCGCAAGGCGCGACCTCGAAGGCCGACGGCCAGCCGGTCAACATCGGCGGCACCGAGAAGATGTCTAAGTCGAAGAACAACGGCATCGACCCTGCGGCGCAGATCGACCAGTATGGCGCCGACACCGCGCGCCTGTTCACCATGTTCGCTTCGCCACCGGAGCAGACGCTGGAATGGTCGGGCAGCGGCGTCGAAGGCGCCAACCGCTTCCTGCGCCGCGTGTGGGCCTTCGGCTACGCGCAGCGTGAAGCCATCGCCGCCGCCGGCGCGCCGCTGACCGCCGCCGCCACCACGGACGCCGGCAAAGCACTGCGCCGCGAACTGCACAAGGTGCTGCAGCAGGCCGACTACGACATCAAGCGCATCCAGTACAACACCGTGGTGTCGGCCTGCATGAAGATGCTCAACACGCTGGAATCGGCCAAGGATGCGGATGCCGCGTCGGTCGCCGAAGGCTACGCGATCTTCCTGCGCCTGCTGAACCCTGTCGCCCCGCACATCACCCACGTGCTGTGGGAAGAACTGGGCTACGCCAAGGCGCACGGCGACATCCTCAACGTGCAGTGGCCGCAAGTGGACCCTGCTGCGCTGGAGCAGTCCGAGATCGAAATGATGATCCAGGTGAACGGCAAGCTGCGCGGCAGCGTGGTGGTGGCCAAGACCGCCGACAAGGCCAGCATCGAGGCTGCCGCACTGGCCAACGAGGGCGTGCAGAAGTTCATCGAAGGTACGCCGAAGAAGATCATCGTCGTGCCGGGCAAATTGATCAACATCGTGGTTTAACTGGATTCAAACATGCTGACTACTTCCGAGTTGTTCCGGCGCGGCCGCCTGGCCGGCGCGGTGCTGGCCGTGGCGCTGACCGTGTCGGCCTGCGGCTTCCATCTGCGCGGCGACGGCGGCCATTACACGCTGCCGTTCCCGACGATGTACATCGGACTGCCGGAAGCGTCGCCATTGGCCATCGATTTGAAGCGCAACATCCGCGCCAACGGCGGCACCACCGTGGTCAACGCGGCCAAGGATGCGGATGGCGTGGTCGAGGTGATTTCCGATCCGGAGAAAACCCGCACCAAGACCATCCTGTCGCTGAACAGCAATGGCCGCGTGCGGCAGTATCTGCTGTCGTACAACATCGTGTTCCGCGTGCTGGACAAGCAGGGCAAGGAGCTGCTGGGCAGCACGCAGATCCTGCTGACCCGTCCCATCGACTTCAACGAAACCCAGTTGCTGGCGAAGGAACAGGAAGAGGCGCTGCTGTACAAGGACATGCAGACCGATCTGGTGCAGCAGATGATGCGCCGTATCGCGGCCATCAAGACGCAGCAGGTGTCGCTGCCGCCGCCCAAGGCGGTGCCGACGCCGTCGGCGCCGGCCGTGCCTATCCAGTAAGGACGCGCGATGCAATTAAGGTTGGAAGCGCTGGACGGCCATTTGACGAAGTCGCTGTCCCAGCTGTACGTGATCACCAGCGACGAGCATCTGCTGGCGCTGGAAGCCGCCGACAAGATCCGCAAGGCGGCGCGCGCGCAGGGCTATTCCGAGCGCGACGTGCTGACCGTGGAGCGCAGCTTCAAGTGGGGCGAGCTGCTGGCGTCCAACCAGGCGCTGTCGCTGTTCGGCGACAAGAAGCTGATCGAGCTGCGCATCCCGACCGGCAAACCCGGCAAGGATGGCGGCGCGGCGCTGCAGAATTATGTGAAAGACCTGAGTCCGGACAACCTGACCCTGATCACGCTGCCGAAGCTGGATTGGCAGACGCAGAAGGCGGCCTGGGTCGCCAGTCTGCAGCAGGCGGCGGTGTATATCGACATCGCCCAGATTGAGCGGGCGCAGTTACCCAATTGGATAGGCCAGCGCCTTGCCGCACAAGGGCAAAGCGCGGACAGACAGAGCATCGATTTCATCGCCGATCGCGTTGAAGGCAATCTGCTTGCGGCCCATCAGGAGATACAGAAGTTGGCCTTGCTGCACGAGCCGGGCAAGCTGACCTATGAGCAGGTGCACGATGCGGTGCTGAACGTGGCGCGTTACGACGTGTTCAAGCTCAGTGAAGCGATGCTGTCGGGCGATCCGGCGCGTCTGGTGCGCATGCTGGAAGGCTTGAAGGGCGAGGGCGAAGCGCTGCCGCTGGTGCTGTGGGCCGTGTCGGAGGAAATCCGCACGCTGCTCAAGCTGAAGGCGGGCATGGCGCAGGGCCGTCCGCTGGGTGCGCTGCTCAAGGAGTATCGCATCTGGGGACCGAAGGAACGCATGATGGAGCCGGCGCTGCGCCGCATCTCGCTGCCGGTACTGGAAGCGGCGATGAAGGACGCGGCGCAGGTCGACAAGATGATCAAGGGCTTGCGCGCCAAAGCGCACGCCGGCGACGCGTGGGATTCGATGCTGCAGCTGGCGCTGAAAGTCGCACGCGGTTAGGAAAGCTAGCTATGGATATCAAGCACTACATGGAACAACTGGGCCAGCAGGCGCGCAAGGCATCGCGCGCCATGGCCCGTGCCGACAGCGCCACCCGCAACCGCGCGCTGACGCTGATCGCCGACGCGATCGAACGCGACGCCGCCCAGCTGCGCGCCGCCAATCAGCTCGACATGGACGCGGCGGCCGCGAACGGCCTGGCCCCGGCCATGCTGGACCGCCTGGCGTTGTCCGAGCAGGCCATCGCCACGATGGTGGAAGGCCTGCGCCAGATCGTCGCGCTGCCCGATCCCATCGGCGAAATCACCGGCCTGAAATTCCGCCCGACCGGCATCCAGGTCGGCCAGATGCGCGTGCCGCTGGGCGTGATCGGCATCATCTACGAATCGCGCCCAAACGTGACGGTGGACGCGGCAGGGCTGTGCATCAAGAGCGGCAACGCCACCATCCTGCGCGGCGGCTCGGAAGCGATCCACTGCAACCGCGCGCTGGCCAAGCTGGTCAAGGAAGGCCTGCTGGGCGCTGGCCTTCCGGCCGACGGCGTACAGGTCGTGGACACCACCGACCGCGCCGCGGTGGGCGCGCTGATCACCATGCCGCAGTACGTGGACGTGATCGTGCCGCGCGGCGGCAAGGGCCTGATCGCGCGCCTGATGGAAGAGGCGACGGTGCCGATGATTAAGCACCTGGACGGCATCTGCCACGTCTACATCGACGCCAAGGCCGATTTGAAGAAGGCGCTGGACATCGGCTTCAACGCCAAGTGCCACCGCTACGGCACCTGCAACACCATGGAAACGCTGCTGGTGGCGCGTTCCATCGCGCCGGCGGTGCTGCCGGAACTGGCGAAGCTGTACGCCACCAAGCAGGTCGAACTGCGCGCCGATCCGGAAGCGATGGCGATCCTGGCCGGCTACCCGCACCTGGTGGCGGCCACCGAGGAAGACTGGTCGACCGAATACCTGGCCGCTATCCTGTCGGTGAAGATCGTCGCCGGCATCGACGAGGCGATGGAGCACATCAACCATTACTCGTCCAAGCACACGGAATCCATCATCACCGAAGACCATACGGACGCGATGCGCTTCCTGCGCGAAGTCGATTCGGCGTCGGTGATGATCAACGCGTCGACGCGCTTCGCCGACGGTTTCGAATATGGCCTGGGCGCGGAGATCGGTATCTCCAACGACAAGCTGCACGCGCGCGGCCCGGTGGGGCTGGAAGGTTTAACATCGTTGAAATACATCGTTTTCGGTAATGGACAGATTCGTGCCTAAAGGGCCAACATCATGCTAACTCGTCTGCGTGTCAAGGGATTCAAGAGCTTAGAGGACATAGAAGTGCGCTTCGGTCCGTTCACTTGCATTGCGGGTGTGAATGGCGTTGGGAAGTCGAATCTGTTCGATGCGATCTTGTTTTTGAAATATCTTGCAGACCTTCCGATCATTGAAGCTGCGACGAATATACGTAATTCCGTAAAACAGCGCGCAAACATTGCATCGCTATTCACGAAAACCGCCACGCACCATGCGCAATTCATGGAGTTTGAAGCGGACTTTCTGGTGCCCGCTACTGTGACGGATGATTTTGGTCGTCAAGCAAAGCCCAAAGTCACTTATCTGCGATACAAGTTAGCCTTGAAATATGTCGCAGCCACTTCATCAACATCCGAAGGGATTGAACTGGCGTCGGAGTCGCTGACCTTTATCCAGAAAGGCTTGGCTGCCCGCGAACTAGGCTTCGAGATGTCGAAGGAGTTCTTTGCGTCCATTTATCAGGGAAGTAGCAAGATCGACTTCATCTACATGGATGAAGATGCGGTGGGCGTTGTTAAGATCCGGCAGGATCAAAATGGTGGCGGAGGCTCTCCAATTAGTATTCCCATCGCGAAGGCCGGACGCACGATCCTCAGCAATATTAATACGATAGATCGCCCTACTGCATTAGCTGCCCGGCGCGAGATGCAGTCCTGGGTTAATTTGCAGCTTGAGTCGAGCTCATTGCGGAAGCCAGATGATTTTCTTTCTGTTAGCACGGTCTCTGCAACAGGTGAACATTTACCTGCCGCTTTGGATCGTCTGAAAAAAAATGAGGAAGTGACAAATCAGCTTGCAAATTTGTTGCCTGATGTTGCAGATGTGTTTGTCGATGTTGACGAGAAGCGCCAATTGAAGACGTTGTATCTCGAAACCACGAGTGGAATCCGGCATGAGGCACGGTCGTTGTCGGACGGTACTTTGCGGTTCTTGGCATTGGCAATTATCGGAGCTGACGGCGAGGCTGGCGGTGTCATTTGTCTGGAGGAACCGGAAAATGGAATTCACCCGGCGCGTATTCCTGCGATTGTTGAATTGCTTAATCAGATGGCTGTTGATACACGGTACGCCGTCGGCGAGGATAATCCACTGCGGCAGATTATTATTAATACGCATTCGCCTTTGGTGATCGAGCGACTGAAGCTGGATAATCTCATTGTTTCTCAGGCATATAAGCGTGACGGCGCATCGCTTTCGACCTTTGGCCCGATCAAGACCACGTGGCGGGATGCCTTTGCTGACGCGGCGAAGGGAACGAGGCCTGTAGGATTTGGAGCGCTCATGGCATACTTGGCTCATGATGATGTATCTGAAGAGGGCATAGCGGATAAATTCAATGTTTTGCACCAATTCAAGCACCAGCTATCGCTGATAGATAGCGGTGCAAAATGACAGTTCTCCGATACACCCTGCTTTCAGATGGCACTTCGGATGCCGTGCTCATGCCGATAATCGAATGGTTGATCAAGGAGCATCGACCAGACTTCGGTCTGCAAGGCCAAGTCGCCACAGGCTTGAGTACTGTCGACCGTAGTCTGGCGAGCAGAATACCGGCTGCCCTTGCCTCGTGCCCGTGCGATATGCTGTTCATACATAGGGACGCAGAAGGGGAGTCGATCGAATTAAGATTGTGTGAAATTGAGGACGCCGCGCAAGTTCATAATGCAGATTACGTACCTATCGTTCCTGTAAGGATGACCGAGGCTTGGCTGTTTTCTGATGAGGCTGCTATTAGATCTGCCGCAGAGAATTTGCGAGGGAATATGACTCTCAATCTCCCTGCCAAAAAGACTTGGGAAAGACTGGCCGATCCTAAAGGCGTGCTTTTTGAGACGTTGGTGATTGCGTCTGGAAAACAAGGGCGTGCTTTGGCGAAGTTTAATCCGCATCGGCAACGACGGTTGGTTACGCAACGAACTCACGATTTTTCCGGGTTACGTGGGTTGCCTTCGTTTGATGAATTTGAATCACAACTTTTGAGAAAGCTAAGAGACTTTTGACTATGCTCTGGATTAAAGCGCTGCACATTTTCTTCGTGATCTCCTGGATGTCGGGCGTGTTCTACCTGCCGCGCATCTTCGTCAATCTGGCGATGGAAACCGACAAGGCCACGACCGCTCGCTTGCTGGTCATGGCGCGCAAGCTGTATCGGTTTTCGATGTGGTTGTCGGTGTTCGCGGTGGTGTTCGGCGCCATCCTGGTGTGGATGCAGTACGGCGCGCAGATGCCGCACTGGCTGCACGCCAAGCTGTTCTTCGTGGTGCTGGTGATCGGCTATCACCACGCGTGCGGCGGCATCCTGAAAAAATTCGAGAAGGGCGTCAATACCCGCAGCCACAAGTGGTATCGCGTCTTCAATGAAATGCCGGTGTTTATGATGCTGGCGATAGTGCTGCTGGTTGTCGTCAAACCCTTCTGATCGGAGCGTCATGAGTAAAGTCTGCCAGTATTTTTTCGCCACCCATTCGCCGTGGACGTATCTGGGCCATGAGCGGTTTATCGCCATGGCGCGTCAGCACGGCGTGCAGGTGGAAGTGCGTCCGGTGGACCTGGGCAAGGTGTTCGGCGTCTCCGGCGGCCTGCCGCTGGCCAAGCGCGCGCCGCAGCGCCAGGCCTATCGCCTGGTCGAGTTGGCGCGCTGGTCGGAGTTCCTCGGTATTCCGCTCAATGTGCAGCCGAAGTTTTTCCCGGTCTCGCCGGAGCTGTCCAACCGCATGGCGATCGCCGCGCGCCTGACGCATGGTGTGGACGTGTCGCTGGAGCTGGCGTTCGCGGTCATGCGCGGCCTGTGGGCTGAAGATAAAAATATCGGCGACGAAGAGACGCTGGTGCAGATCGCCGGCAGCTGCGGCCTGGATGGCAAGGCGCTGATCAAGTCGGCGGAGACGGCCAGCGTGCAGGCCGAGTACGACCGCAATACAGAAGACGCAACGGCGGCCAGCGTATTCGGCTCGCCGTGGTACGTGTTGGATGGTGAAAGTTTCTGGGGCCAGGACCGCCTGGACTTCCTGGAAAGAGCAATGCAGAAGTAAGTAGTGTAGTAAATGCGGCGCCGCGCCACTCGGGCGGCGCGCAATTTTTTTAACGGACAAAAGGTACACCTATGGCATCCTATTTTTGCCCATGCCCTCGCGGCATGGAAGCGGCGCTGGCCGAAGAACTGGGCGAAATCGCCCTGCTGAGCACCACCATGAAGGTGCACAACCAGGTACCGGGCGGCGTGCACTGCTCCGGCGACCTGCTCGATTCCTACCGCATCAACCTGCACTCGCGCATCGCGTCGCGCGTGCTGATGCGCATGGCCGTCACCGGCTACCAGAACGAGAACGACATCTACGACCTGGTGCTGGCGCAGCAGTGGGAAGACTGGTTCACCTACGACCACACGATCCGCGTCGATGTCACCGCCGTGAAGTCCCCGCTGAAAAGCCTGGAGTTCACCACGCTGAAAATCAAGGACGCGATCTGCGACCGCTTCCGCGACCAGTTCGACAAGCGTCCTTCGGTCAACACCAAGGAGCCGGACATGCGCATCGTCGGCTTCCTCGACGCGCGCCAGTTCATCATCTACCTCGACACCTCCGGCGAAGCGCTGTTCAAGCGCGGCTGGCGTGAAGAAACCGGCGACGCGCCGCTGCGCGAAAACCTGGCCGCCGGCCTGCTGCGCGTGTCGGGCTGGAAGCCGGGCATGCCGCTGTTCGACCCGATGTGCGGCTCCGGCACCATCCTGTGCGAAGCGGCGCAGATGGTGCAGGGCATCCCGCCGGGCGCGCGCCGCCGCTTTGCCTTCGAAGCCTTCAACGACTTCGATCCGGCGCCGTGGAACGAGATGAAGAATTCGATCAAGGCCAATCCGCTGCCGGAATCGCCGACCATCTTCGGCTCCGACATCTCGGGCGACATGGTGGCGATGACGCGCCATAACCTGAAGTGCGCCGGCATCATGTTCGACGTGCCGCTCAAGCAGATCGAGGCGCAGGAAGTGAAGGCGCCGACCGAGCAGCCGGGCATCCTGCTGACCAACCCTCCGTACGGCGAGCGTATCGGCGTGCGCGGCGACAGCACGCTGCCGGAAGACGAACTGGCGACCAGCTTCTACTCGGCGCTGTCGACCACCTTGAAGCAGCGCTTCGCCGGCTGGACGGTGTTCCTGTTCACGGCCGACCTGGGCCTGCCTAAGCTGCTGCGCCTGAAGGAATCGCGCAAGACGCCGTTCTTCAACGGCGCGCTGGAATGCCGCTTGTTCCGCTTCGATATGGTGGCGGGCTTCAACCGCCGCGAAGCCGCGAAACCCAAAGAAGTCTAACAACCACGCCACATGTTCCCGACACCTCCCGCAAATCTTCCCCCAGATCCTGTCGCGGAGGTGCCGGAACCGCCGCCGTCGCACATGAAAGTCCTCAGCGCCGGCGCGCTGGCCGCCGTGCTGGCGGCCTTGTCGATGCTGGGGCCTTTCTCCATCGACGCGTATCTTCCCGCCTTCCCCAACATCCAGGCCACGCTTAACGCCACGCCCATCGAGGTGCAGCAAAGCCTGACCTTCTACATGCTGTCCTTCGCCTGCATGGTGCTGTGGCACGGCGCGCTGTCGGACGCCTTCGGCCGCCGCAACGTGGTGCTGGTGTCGCTGGTGATGTTCGCCATCGGCACGCTGGGCTGCGCCGCCGCGCACAGCGTGCATTACCTGTGGGCCTTCCGCATCCTGCAGGGCGTGTCGTCCGGCGCCGGCGTGGTGGTGGGGCGGGCCATCATCCGCGACCTGTACCAGGACGCCGCCGCCGCAAGGCTGCTGTCGATGGTGACGATGATCTTCTCGATCGCGCCGGCCATCGCGCCGATACTGGGCGGCTGGGTGGTCACGCTGTTCGACTGGCGGGCGATCTTCCTGGCGCTGCTGGTATACAGCGTGCTGCTGTTCATCTACTGCTACCGCCGCCTGCCGGAGACGCTGCCGAAGGAAAAGCGCCATCCCTTCAATCCGCACTTCCTGCTGCGTAACTACAGCGAGATCCTGCGCTCGCCGCTGTTCCACATGAAGTCCGGCGTGGTGGCCTGCAATTTCGCCGGCCTGTTCCTGTACATCTCGTCGGCGCCGGTGTTCCTGCCGCAGCACCTGGGGCTGGGCGCCTCGCAGTTCGGCTGGCTGTTCATTCCGTCGGTGAGCGGTATCTTCCTGGGCGCGCTGGCGGCGAACCGGATTGCCGGAAAGATGGCATTTTCGCGACAGATTGGTATTGGCTTTTGTTTCCTGCTGGCGGCGTCGATATTTAACGTTTGCTACCACCTGCTGCTGCCGCCCGCGCTGCCCTGGTCGGTGGCGCCGATGTTCTTCTACACCTTCGGCATGTCGGTGGTGGCGCCGGCGGCGACCTTGCTGGCATTGGACTTGTTCCCGCATATCCGCGGAACGGTGGCATCCTGCCAATCTTTCGCCACCACCCTGCTCGGCGCCATCGTGGCGGGGGTGATCGCACCCTTCCTATCACACTCCGTGCTCTGGCTAGCCGCAGGACAGATGGCATTTAGTGCCTCTGCTCTCGTTTTGTGGTTGACGTCGCGCTATTACCGGCGCATGCTACTACGCCATCCGGGCCAATAATTATTTACGGCAGGAAATTGAGTTAGTTTAGAAAGAAATCTTACTTGCTGTTAAGTTACTAACGAGACTTTATGTTAGTATAACTTTTTGCTAGTGAGTTTCTTCCCACGTTTTTTGCACAACGCACCCGGCCCAGACAACGCTTGATACGATGCATCAACCTGACCATGATATTCGCAATCGCCTGCTGATTGCCCGTCTGCCGGCGATGCCGCAGATACTCATTAAGTTGATTGAGCACTTGCAGGCCGACGACGCCGGCATGCCGGAGCTGGCCGCCCTGATCGCCAAGGATGCGGCGATGACCAGCAAGATCCTCACCGTCGCCAACAGCTCGGCGTACCACCGCAACGCGCGCGTGGTCGGCCTGGAGCAGTCGCTGGTGTCGCTGGGCACCGACATGATCAAGACGCTGGTCATCAGCGAATCCGTGTTCCAGACCTTTAACAGCTTCCCGCATTCGAGCAGCACCGACCTGCGCGGCTTCTGGAAAGGCTCGCTGACCACCGCCGTCATCGCCCGCGACATCGCCAAGAAGATGGAGTACCCGCACGTCGAAGAGGCTTATCTGGCGGGCCTGCTGCACAACGTCGGCCGCCTGGCGCTGCTGGCGACCGCGCCCAAGGAATATGCGTTCAACTTCATGGCGCGCGACGATGAGGACCTGTGCGCCGTCGAACAGCGCACGCTGCAGATCACCCACTCGGAAGCGGGCGCCTGGCTGATCGAGCGCTGGCACCTGGACTCCTTCCTGGCAGACAGCGTGCTGTATCACCATGAACCGATTTCGCGCGTGGAGTCGGCCCATCCGCTGATCCGCGTGGTGCGCCTGGCGCACCTGCTGTGCTTCCACGAAGACCAGGAGCAGGCCATCGCCGAAGCCGGCCACCTGTGCGGCCTGGATGGCGAGGCGCTGGAGCTGATCGTCAAGAGCGCCGCCCGCCAGGTGGAGAAGTCCGCCGCCTACCTGGGCATCGACCTGGCCGGCGCCGACGATATTCCGACGCCGTCGGCCTACGCGCCGCCGGTGGTCGATCCGGTGCAGCAGCGCCTGTCCGAGGAAGTGCGCAACATGGTGCTGGTGTCCGAGATGGGCCAGACCTTCGCGCGCCAGCAGGGCGAAGCCGGCCTGCTGGACGCGATGACGCGTTCGGCGCGCATCCTGTTCGATTTTGAAAACGCCATCGTGCTGCTGGAGAATCCGACCGGCCACGCGCTGCACGGCACCGCCACCGGCGACCAGCAGCAGCGGCTGGCCGAATTCGTCATCCCGCTCAACAAGGGCGGCGTGGTGGCCGAGTCGGCGGGCGCGCGCAAGCTCAGTTTCGTCAGCCGCGATTCGCAGGCACTCAGCGTGGCCGAGGAACAGCTGTTCCGCATCCTCGGCAGCGAGGGCATGGTCTGCCTGCCGCTGGTGGCCAACCAGCGCTGCCTGGGCGTATTGATCGGCGGCGCGCCGGCGTGGCAGATGGCCGGCCTGCAGAAGCGCGAGCGCTTCCTGCAATCGTTCGGCACCCAGGCCGCCTCCGCGCTGGAGACGGCGATCAGCGAGCGTGGCCACACCAAGCGCCAGATCGCCCACGTGGCCGAAGAATACCGTGAAGCCTCGCGCCGCGTGGTGCACGAGGTGAACAACCCGCTGTCGATCATCAAGAACTATCTGTCGGTGCTGGACGGCAAGCTGGCCAAGCGCGAACCGGTGGTGGGCGAGATGTCCATCCTGAACGAGGAAATCGACCGCGTCGGACAGCTGATCAACGGCCTGGCCGATCTGCAGCCGACCGAGAGCTCGCGCGTGACCGATGTCGGCCGCGTGGTCGACGATGTGCTGCGCCTGTTCCGCGCCACCGACTTCGTGCCGGCCTCGGTGCAGATCGTGGTGCGCATGCAGGAGGAGCCGGCCGAAATCGACGGCGACGCCGACCTGCTCAAGCAGATCCTGGTCAACCTGATTAAAAACGCCGTCGAAGCATTGGCCGACGGCGGCAAGATCGAAATCTCGAATCGCGGTCACGTCAACCGCGAACGCAAGCTTTACCTGGAGCTGGTCGTCAGCGACACCGGCCCCGGTTTGTCGGCCGAGGTGCTGGCCAATCTGTTCTCCGCAGTACGCAGCACCAAGGAAGGCGCGCACCACGGCCTGGGCCTGTCCATCGTCCACAGCCTGGTGAAGAAAATGCAGGGACTGATCACCTGCCGCTCCGGTAAAACGGGTACCACCTTTGAAATCCTGCTGCCCGCCCGTGGCAGCACCAGTCAAGTCGCCGGCGTGCAAACGCGGGTGATGGATTCAGTTTAAGGCCATGATGAACTTGAACCCAGCCAGCCTAGCCGCTGTCACCACGGACGACCACGCCCCCGTCGCCCTTCCCGATCACTGCCCGCGCATCCTGCTCGTAGACGACGAGCCGCGTTTGCTGTCATCCCTGTACGAACTGCTGCGCGACCGCGACTACCATCTGGTGACGGCCACCTGCGGCAGCGAGGCGCTGGCCCAGCTGACCCGGCTCAAATTCGACCTGATCCTGCTCGACCTGCGGCTGCCGGACATGAGCGGCCACGAGATCATGGACTTCATCAACGCCAAGGAGATCGACGGCGACGTCATCGTCATGAGCGGCGATGTCGGCATCGAGGCGGCCATCGGCGCCTTGAAGCGCGGCGCCTACGATTACCTGCGCAAGCCTTACAGCCGCGAGGAGCTGCTCAAGACGGTGGAGAACGCGCTGCAAAAGCGCCGCCTGGCCATCGACAACGAGCGTATCGCCTCCAAGCTGGAAAACTCGGAGAAGATGTACCGCTACCTGGTGGACAGCTCGCCGGACATCATCTACACCCTGAACCACGAAGGCAAGTTCACGTTTGTGAACGACCGCGTGCAGCAGCTGCTGGGCTTTACCCGCGAGGAGCTGATCGGCCGCCACTACTCGGTGCTGGTGCATGACGAAGACCAGGAGCGCGCGCGCTACGCCTTCAACGAGCGCCGCGTCGACGAACGCGCCTCGCGCAACGTCGAGCTGCGCCTCAAGTGCAATACCGGCAGCGGCATCGAGCGCACCTTCAACAACACGCTGATGACGATTTCGCTCAACGCGATCGGCATGCACATCCCCGATCACGAAGTCAAAAAGCACGAGTTCTTCGGCACCTATGGCGTGGCGCGCGACATCACCGACCGCAAGCGCGCCGAGGAAGTGATCTCCTACCAGGCCTACCACGACATCCTGACCGACCTGCCTAACCGCATGCTGTTCAAGGACCGCCTGGGCCTGGCCGTGATCCAGGCCAAGCGCAAGCTCACCGAGCTGGCCGTGATGTTCGTCGATCTCGACCGCTTCAAGCTGGTTAACGATACGCTGGGCCACGTCAAGGGCGACGAGCTGCTGCAACAGGTGGCCACGCGGCTGAAGGACTGCCTGCGCCGCGGCGATACGCTGGCGCGCCAGGGCGGCGACGAATTCACCATCGTGCTGCCGGAGCTGCGCGACCGCCAGGACGCCAAGTCCATCGCCGACAAATTCCTCGAAAGCCTGCACAAGCCGTTCGACCTCGATGGCCATGAGGTGCACATCTCGGCCTCGATCGGCATCGCGATCTATCCGGGCGACGGCGAGACCATCGACGAGCTGCTGCGCCACGCGGACATCGCCATGTACCAGGTCAAGGCGCTGGGCAAGAACGGCCACAGCTTCTATCACAACTCGATGCTGGACGTGTCGCACCAGAAGATCGCGCTGGAGCAGAGCCTGCGCAAGGCGCTGGAATTGAACGAGCTGGAAATGTACTACCAGCCGCAGGTCGACGTGGCCACGGGCCGCATCATCGGCGCCGAGGGCCTGATGCGCTGGAACCATCCGCAGCGCGGCCTGCTGTCGGCCGGCGAGTTCCTGCCGTTCGCCGAAGAGAATGGCCTGATGCTGCCGATCTCCGACTGGATGCTGGGCGCGCTGTGCCGCGACCTGCTGCAGTGGAACGCGGCCGGCGGCGAGGCGATCCGCCTGTCGCTGAACCTGTCGCCGCAATACCTGGACCGCGGCGACTTCTTCGAGAAGATGCGCGGCGCGCTGACGCGCTACGGCATTTCGCCGGCGCAGATCGAGGTCGAGATCACCGAGAACATCTGCATCCGCAATCCGCAGTATGCGATCGAGCAGTTGAACAAGTTGTGCCAGCTGGGCGTGTCGGTGGCCATCGACGATTTCGGCACCGGCTATTCGTCGCTGTCGTATCTGCACCGCTTCCCGATCCACACGATCAAGATCGACCAGTCCTTCGTCAAGGAGATCCACGACGAGAACGGCCACTATCCGGTGATCCTGGCCATCATCTCCATCGCGCGCGGCCTCGGCCTGCACCTGGTGGCGGAAGGCGTGGAGACCGACGTGCAGGCGCGCTATCTGCAGGCCAACGGCTGCACCACGATGCAGGGCTATCTGTACCACCGGCCGATTTCCCTGGCCAGTTTCATGGACGTGCTGCAGGACCAGGGCCGCCTGACGGCGCCGCCGTCGGCCCATGTGCTGCATGCGGTTCCCACTTTAGACACCCAACCGGCGATGATCGCGATCCAAGCCTGACGTAGCGTAAAAAAGGTATGACGAAATACAGTCCCAACGAAGCCGACGCGAATAACGGCAGCACTTACACGGCCGAGTTCTTGCGCGTCAAGGGACTGGCCGAGCGCGGCGTCGCCAATGCCCAGCACAGCCTGGGCTTTATGTATTTCAACGGCCAGGGCGTGGCGCAAAGCTATGAGCTGGCAGTGGTCTGGTATCGCCAGGCCGCGCAATCGGGCCTGGAACACGCGCAGTACAACCTGGGCGTGATGTACCAGAAGGGCCAGGGCGTCGAGCAGAATTACCAGGAGGCGGCCGCGTGGTACCAGCTGGCCGCCGAGCAGGGCTACGCCGCCGCGCAGTACAACCTGGGCTGGCTGTACGCCAAGGGCCAGGGCCTGGACGCTGACACGCAGAAGGCCATGTACTGGTTCAGCAAGGCCGCCGACCAGGGCGACGCCGGCGCGCAAAACAATCTCGGCATGATGTACGACACCGGCAAGGGCGTGCCGCAGGACTTCAAGCAGGCCATCGCCTGGTACCGCAAGGCGGCCGAGCAGGGCTATCCGCGCGCGCAGTTCAACCTCGGCCTGCGCTATGACAACGGCCAGGGCGTGCCGCAGGATGTGGGCCAGGCGATGTCCTGGTACCGCAAGGCGGCCGATCAGGGTTATGCGCCGGCGCAGTTCAACCTGGCGCTGCGCTTCGACAAGGGCGACGGCATCGCGCAGGACAGCCAGAAGGCCATCCTGTGGTATCGCCGCGCGGCCGAGCAGGACCACGCCAGCTCGCAGTTCAACCTGGGCCTGATCTACGACAACGGCCAGGGCGTGCCGCGCGACGAGCAGAAGGCGCTGGACTGGTATCGCAAGGCGGCCGAGCAGGGCCACGCGGCGGCGCAGAACAACCTCGGCCTGCGCTACGACCACGGCCAGGGCGTGGCGCAGGATTACGAGCAGGCGCAGTTCTGGTACCGCAAGGCGGCCGAGCAGGGCTTCCCCGGCGCGCAATACCATCTGGGCATGCTGTACGACGCCGGCCACGGCGTGGTGCAGGACCACCAGGAGGCGATCTTCTGGTATCGCAAGGCGGCCGACCAGGGCCATCTGCGCGCCCAGTTCGACCTCGGCCTGCGCTACGAAACGGGACGCGGCGTGCCGCGCGACGACCGCAAGGCCATGGCCTGGTATCGCCGCGCCGCCGAGCAGGATTACGCGGCCGCCCAGTACAACCTGGGCCTGCTGTTCGACAAGGACGACGGTCCGCAACCCGATTGCGCCCAAGCCAACGGCTGGTACGCCAAGGCGGCCGAGCAGGGCCATGCGCTGGCCCAGTTCACGCTCGGCCTGCGCTATGACAACGGCCAGGGCCTGGCGCAGGATTACGCGCAGGCCCACCACTGGTATCTGAAGGCCGCCGGCCAGGGCCACGCGCGCGCGCAGTTCAACCTGGGCCTGATGTTCATGGTCGGCCAGGGCGTGCGCGCCGATATCGCGCAGGCCTGGATGTGGCTGGCGATGGCCGAGCGCAGCGGCTATGCCGCCGCCGGCCGCTACCTGAAAAACGCCGCCGCCCGCATGGACGGCGCCCAGCTGGCGCAAGCCCGTGAGCGCCTCGAATTGCTACCTGGTTAAAATTATTCTGTAACAGGGATAGACACGCTAGTTATTTTATAGTTAATATCTAAAAACCAACTAAAACATAGGGTGTCTTATGAATAAATTTTTGACCGCCGCAATGCTCGCCAGCCTGGTGGGTTTGACCGCCTGCGCCACCGTGGATCAGCCTATCGTGCAGGCCGACGCTTCTGCGCCCGCCGTCAAGCCATCCCAGGTTCGTCCGCTGACCGGCACCCGCATCCCTTCCAAGGGCACGGGCCAGACGCTGTCCGCCACCGAAGGTTCCGACTATGACCGCGATTCGCGCGGCCAGGCTGCGCCCTACACCAAGTAATTGTTTCGCACGGGACGTTCAAGTCCCGCTGTTTGCTGCCGTTAGTTAGACGACAACCACTTTTTCGCAGTGGCATCGGACAGCGACGGCATGCAGATCAACACCAACCTCTCCTCCCTGAACGCCCAGCGCAGTTATGCGCTGTCGGGCGAGGAGATGGCTGCGCGCCTGCAAAAACTGTCCAGCGGCCTGCGTATCAATTCCGCCCGCGACGACGCCGCCGGCCTGGCCATCAGCGACCGCATGAGCTCGGACATCAACGGCCTGCGCCGCGCGCGCCAGAACATCAACGATGGCATTTCGCTACTGCAGGTGGCGGACGGCGCGACCGGGCAATTGCTGGGCAATTTCCAGCGCATGCGCGAGCTGGCGGTGCAGGCCGCCAACGATACCAACAGCAAGGTCGATCGCGCCGCCATCCAGGTCGAGGTGAATGCGCTGGTCGCTTCCAACGTGGACATCGTGGCCGGCGCCCGCTATAACAATCTGGCCTTGCTGGACGGCTCGTTCTCGCAGCAACTGCAGGTCGGCTCCCAGGCCGGGCAGACGCTGGCGCTGGCCATCCCGGCCGCGCTGGCGCCGGCCAGCTACAACAAGACCCTGGTCAACGTCGCGCCGCAGCAGGCCACCCTGGTCGGCACGGCGGTGCTGGGGGCGATCGCTTATGGCGACGTGATCATCAACAACACCGCGGTCGGCGCCTCGTCCGCCGGCGCGCAGCCCGGGCAGGGCGCGGCCAGCGCCTACGCGGTGGCGGCGGCCATCAACGCCGCCAATGTGCGCGACGTGACGGCCAGCGCCGCCACCACGCTGTCCGGCGACGTCGGCGCCAGCGGCGTGCTGGCGGCCGGCAGCTTTTCCATCAACGGCGTCAACATCGGCGCCATCGCCGGCAACACCGCCGCCATCCGCGCCGCCAATGCCGCCGGCGCCATCAGCGCGGCGTCCGCCACCAGCGGCGTGACCGCCAGCGCCAGCGGCGGCACGCTGACCCTGAGCGCCGCCGACGGCCGCGACATCATCATCATCGAATCCAACCCGGGCAGCACCGCCTCGCTGGGGCTGGCGTTGGGCACGCACAAGGGCAACGTCACCGTCAGCAATGTGCCGCGGCCGGGATCGCATCCGATCAGCATAAGCGGCGGCAATCCGGCGGCGGCCGGCCTGCTGGCGGGCCGGCAGGCGTCGGTGGTGGTCGGGCCGCCGGACCTGCAGCTGCAGGATGTGTACAGCGGCGGCGAGCCGGTGCAGGATCTGTCCAACTTCAGCGGCGCCACGGCCGCGCTGGACTACTACGACGGCAAGATCGACCAGGTGAGCGAGATCCGCGCCGCGCTGGGCGCGGCCAGCAACCGGCTGTCGGCGGCGGCCGGCAACGACGAAAGCGGCGCCAACAACCTGGAGGCGGCGCGCTCGCGCATCCGCGACACCGACTACGCCAGCGAGACCGCGCAACTGACGCGCGCCAGCATCCTGCGCCAGGCCGGCGCCTCGATGCTGGCCCAGGCCAACGCCCAGCCGCGCTACGCGCTGCTGCTGCTGCGCTAGTCCTGGCCCGGCGCCGACACGTGGCCGACCCGGTAGCGCTGCTCGTTGGGCAGCGGCGGCAGCGCCGGTTCGGCGCGCCACAGGCACAGGCGCACGATGCTCCAGCCGCCCGGCTCGAAGCCGATCACCACCGCCAGCGCGCCGCACGCGAGCGCATGGCGCGCATGTTGCTCCTCCCGCTGCCGCCATTGCGCCAGGTCGCTGTGGGGCGGGATCGCCTCGACGCTGCGGGTGGCGTGGCGCGCCTGCCGCACGTCGGCGCCGACGCTGGCGTGCCACGGCGTCCAGGTGCGCACCGCCGGCCAGCCGAAGGCCTGGGCCACGCCGGCGAACCCGGGGCCGTTCAGGAAGTCGTGCATGCCATCCTCGCTGTGCCACAGGTAGAAGGGTGCGTACAGCTTGTCCGGCGCCGCGCCGCGTTCGGCGTACAGATAGGCCTTGAACGCCAGGTGCGGCAGCCGGTCCAGCAGCGGCCCCTTGCTGGCGATGCGCTCGCGCACGATGGCCATGTCGTAGTCGGCCGGCAGCGTGAAGCTGTATTGCATGGCGATCATGCCGGCCTCCACAGGCTGGCGGCCGGGGCGCCACCGCTGAACGACCAGTCGTCGCCCTGCGAGACCGATAACACCACCATCACATCCTGCGGCCGCAGGCCCGGCGCCTCGGCCAGCAGTTCGACCAGGCGGCGGTAGAAGGCCTGCTTCATTTCGGTGCTGCGCGGCTTGCCGGTGGTGATGTTGATCAGCACGTAGTCGTCGGAGCGCGGGCCGGCCGGGCTTTCATAGTCGCGGTCGAACACCAGCTCGTACGGCTCGTGCTGGTGGATGGCCTGGAAGCGGTCTTTTTCCGGCACGTTGAAGGCCTCGACCATGGCGCGGTGCAGGCTGTTCGACAGCGCGGCCAGGTACTCGGGCGATTTTCCTTTCAGCAGAGAGATGCGGCTCATGGGCATGACGGCCTCCGTTTTGTGATTGACAGCTTCACGATACAGGGATATTTTAATCCTGAAAATCAGGAATATTTTGATTGATGGTTCGATAAATCAGGATGGTTATGCGACGAATTACCTTCGACCTCGACGTGCTGCGCACCTTCGTCACCGGCGTCGACCTGGGCAGTTTCGCCAAGGCGGCGGAGCGGCTGGGGCGTTCGACCTCGGCCGTCAGCGCGCAGCTGAAAAAACTGGAAGACCAGCTGGGCCTGCCGGTGCTGCGCAAGGAAGGGCGGGGCATGGTCACGACCTCCGCCGGGGAATCGCTGCTGGGCTATGCGCGCCGGCTGCTGGAGTTGAACGATGAGGCGGCCACGGCGGTGCGCGGCGCCGAGCTGGCCGGCAGCGTGCGGCTGGGCATGCAGGAGGATTTCGGCGAGCACATCCTCACCGAAGTGCTGGGCCGCTTCGCCCGCGTGCATCCCAGGCTGCGCATCGAGGCTTGCGTGGCGCGCAACGCCGACCTGATGGCGCAGCTGGCGGCCGGCCGGCTGGAGCTGGCGCTGGCCTGGCACAGCGACGCCGCGCCCTCGGCGCCGGCACCGGCGCCCGAGCTGGCCCGCCTGACGATGCGCTGGATCGCCGCCGCCGACAGCGGCGCCTGGCCCGCCTGGGGCGGCGGACGCGAGCCGCTGCCGCTGGTGATGATGGACGCGCCCTGCATCATGCGCTCGGCCGCGATCCAGGCGCTGGACCGGGCCGGCATCCCGTGGCGCATCGCCTTCAGCAGCCCCAGCCTGGGCGGCGTGTGGGCGGCGGTGGCGGCCGGACTGGGCGTGACGGTGCGCACGGCGATCGGCTTGCCGCCGGCCTTGCGCGCGCTGGAGCAGCCCGGCCTGCCGCCGCTGCCGGTGATCGGCCTGCGCCTGCACTGCGGCAGCGACGAACTGAGCGCCCCGGCCCGGCGGCTGCACGACATCGTGCTGCAGGCCATCGCCGCCCATCCGGCGATATCGGCGCACGCCGCGGCCGTGGGGCGGTGATGCAAGATTTGCCATGTTCCATCCGGATTGCGTAGACTAGCGCGCACTATGAAAAAAATCGCCAGGGTGTCCATGTTTGCTGCATTGATCGTCGCTGCCTATCTGAGTTTGTGGCCGGTTCCCATCGAGCCGGTCAGCTGGACCGCCCCCCCGCCGCCCGGCTACACGGCGGCCAACAGCCGGCTGGCCGGCCTGCAGCAGATCTCGCTGGGCGCCGAAGCCGGCCCCGAGCATGTGCTGGCCGGGCCCGACGGCCAGCTCTACACCGGCGTCCTCAGCGGCAAGATCCTGCGCCTGCCGGCCGACGGCGGCGCGCCGCAAGTGCTGGCCGCCACCGGCGGCCGGCCGCTCGGCCTGGCCTTCGACGCCGCCGGCCAGCTGATCGTCGCCGACGCCATCAAGGGCTTGCTGTCGGTCGCGCCCGACGGCCGCGTCAGCGTGCTGGCCGACCGCGTCGATGGCGAGACTATCCGCTTTGCCGACGGCGTGGCGGTCGCGGCCAACGGCAAGATCTACTTCAGCGATGCGTCGCAGCGCTTCGGTCCCGGCGCGCGCGACACGATGGAGGCGGCCATGCTGGACGTGCTGGAGCAATCGGCCACCGGCCGCGTGCTGGAGTACGACCCGGCCGCCAAGGCCACGCGCGTGGTCGCCGCCGGCCTGAGCTTTTCCAACGGCGTGCTGATGAGCGCCGACCAGCGCCACCTGTACGTGTGCGAGACCGGCCGCTACCGGGTCTGGAAAATCGACGTCGACGCGGCGCGGCTGGACGTGCGGATGGCCTCGCCGCAGGCGCAGGTGCTGCTCGATAACCTGCCCGGCTACCCGGACAACCTGGTGCGCGGCGAGGGCGGCCGCATCTGGCTGGGCCTGTCCGGCCCGCGCAACGACCTCGACAAGATGGCCGGCCAGCCGTGGCTGCGCAAGCTGATGCTGCGCGTGCCGCGCGCGCTGTGGCCCGAGCCCAAGCCTTACGGCCACGTGCTGGCCTTCACCGAGGATGGCAGCATCGTCGCCGACCTGCAGGACCCCAGCGGCGCCTCGCCCGTCACCACCGGCGCCACCGAGGCCGGCGGCCGCCTCTACATCCACAATGTGGCGGCCCACAGCATCGGCTGGCTGCCCCGCTGAGCCCGCTTGCATCTTGCAACTATGATAAAAACAACGTTTTCATAATATTTTTAAAAATAGCTATCATATTGATAATTTGTTGACATATTCGCAGTAAAATAATCGCACTGTTGCCCGCCAAATCCTCCAATCTTCTGAGGTTAGCCATGCGTAAGTTATTTTCTGCCTTGTTGTGCGCCGTCGCGTTCGGCGCTTCGTCCGCCGAGGCGGCCACCAATCTGGTTGCCGACGGCGATTTCTCCGCCGCGACGCTGTCGCCCGCCTGGACGCAAAGCGGCGACACCTCGGCGCAGACGCTGGGCTATGATTATTCCGGCACGCCGTTGTCCAATCTGTTCAACAGAGTGTTCAGCGATGGAGCCTATGACGGCTTCGGCATCCTGGGCCAGAAGGTGGACCTGGACCGCCACTTCGTCTACAAGCTGGAGTTCGACCTGCAGCGCTACCATGCGAGCCAGACCGACCCGGTCGTCAACGACTCCAAGGTGCTGCTCGACGGCAAAGTCATCTGGCAGCAGACCAATAGCGGCGGCGACTGGACCCATGTCACGGTGCCCAATCTGTGGAGCGACCAGGGGCAGGTCTGGCTGCAGTTTTTCAATAAGAACTTCTTCGACTACACGGCGCTCGACAATGTGATGCTGCGTCCGATGGGCCAGGTCGTGCCCGAGCCTTCTTCCGTCATGATGCTGTCGCTGGGCCTGGGCATGCTGCTGCTGGCGGGCCGCGTCAAGCGGCGCCGACCCTCCTGAGCCGGCCCCCGTCCGCCTGAACGCCGTCCGCCGACGGCGCTTTTTTCTTACGCCGCCCGGCATCGCCACCGCGGCCTCTTTCGCTACCAGGAGCCACCATGTCCTTACCCTTCTTAGGTGAAATCCGCATGTTCAGTTTCGGCTTCGTGCCTAAAGGCTGGGCGCGCTGCGACGGACAACTGCTGTCGATTAACCAGAACCAGGCGCTGTTCAGCATCCTGGGCACCAACTACGGCGGCAACGGCGTCAATAATTTCGCGCTGCCCGACCTGCGCGGCCGCATGCCGATGCACAACGTCCAGCCGGGGGCGGCAGGCGGGGCGGCGCATATCACGCTGACGACGGCGCAGGTGCCGCAGCACGGCCACACCGTCTACGCCGCCAACGAAGTGGGCCCCGGCGCCTTGCGCTCCACCAGCCCCAGCGGCAACTACCTGGATTCGATCCCGGCGGGCGGCGCCAACATCTACCACGGCTTCGACGGCAGCGCGGCCTTGCATCCGGACACGGTGGGCTACGCCGGGAATTCGGCGCCGCACGAGAACCGGCAGCCCTACGCGCCCAGCATGTTCTGCATCGCCCTGTCGGGTATTTTCCCTTCATACAATTAAACTTTTCCTGCTTCCAGGAGACTAACCATGTCCGTACCTTATGTTGGTGAAATTCGTATGTTCGCGGGGAACTTCGCTCCGTCGGGCTGGGCGTTTTGCGATGGCGCCCACTGGCCGATAGCGGAGAATGAAGTCTTGTTCGCCCTGATCGGCAACATCTATGGCGGCGACGGCATCGAGACCTTCGCCATGCCCGATTTGCGCGGCCGCGTGCCGGTCCACGTCGGCACGCTGCAGGGCGACACCTACCAGCTCGGCCAGAACGGCGGGGTGGAGCGGGTCACGCTGAGCACGGCGGAAATGCCTTCCCACAAGCATGTGATCAACGCCAGCACCGCCGCGCCGCCGTCGGCCGGCGGCGGCATCAACATCACCGATGGCAACAGCTGGGTGCCTGCGGCGCCGTCGCCCAAGCCCAAGGTGTATGCCGCGGTGGCGCCGAATCTGCTGATGGGCGGCAGCACCATCGGCCCCACCGCCGGCGGCCAGCCGCACGAGAACATGGCGCCCTACCTGGCGATCCAGTTCATCATCTCGTTGTTTGGCATCTTCCCTTCCCAAAGTTAAGGAGTCGTCATGGCAGATCCATTCCTTGCTGAGATCCGTCTGTTTGCCGGAAACTTCGCACCCACGGGCTGGGCCACTTGCGACGGCCAGATATTGCCGATTTCGCAGAATACGGCCTTGTTCTCCTTGCTGGGAACCCAGTATGGCGGCGATGGAAAAAGCACGTTCGCGCTGCCGAACTTGCGTCAGCGCGCACCGCTGGGTACTGGCCAGGGGCCGGGATTGAGCGAACGCTTCCAGGGCGAGACGGGTGGCCAGGCCAGCGTGACGCTGGCGGCCAGCGAGCTGCCGCCGCACTCGCACGCGATGCAGGCGACCAGCACGCTGGCCACCACGGCCAGCCCGAACGGCAACACGCTGGCCGTTTCGGTGTCGCCGACGCCGCCGTATATCGGTCCGTCGCCCTTGCATCCGATGGGGCCGGCCGTGCTGAGCGGCGCCAACGGCGGCGGGCAGGCGCACAACAATGTGCAGCCCTATCTGGAGCTGAACTTCATCATTGCGTTGCAGGGCATCTTCCCACCGCGCAGCTAATCTTCGTCAAGGAGCGATCATGGAACGTCGAACATTTGTGCTGGCTACCGGAGGCATGCTGGGCAGCGGGGGCCTGTGCGGTGCGGCCGAACTGAGCAAGGCCAGGACCGCGCCGGCAGCCGGCATAGGCGCCGGCAACGTCGCGCCGGCAGCGGCCGGCAGCGCCACCTATCTGCCGCTGGTGCGGGAGCGCTTCAATGTGTATCCGGGCAGCCGGGGCGTGGCGATGACGCTGCTCAGCGTCAAGCGCAGCTTCGTCGATGCGCGCGGGGACCAGTTCTCGCTGACCTTCGCGGTGGCCGCCGGCCAGACGCTGGCCAGCGGCGTCTACGAAGTCGAGAACGCCAGCATCGGCAAGCAGTCCATCTATCTGCAACGCGCCGGCAGCGGCCCGGAAGGCACGTACTACCGGGCCGACTTCAACCTGCTGAACTGAGGGGGCAGCGGCGCGGCGGCGCCCGCCGCCGCTATCCTGCTGCTTAAATGCTGTTGCAACTATCCGGCTTGAAGTTGGAGCCGCTGGCCGGGCCGTAAAGGCAGGCCGCACCCAGTTTGTCTTTTTGCGTCAGTGTCAGAGACCAATCGCCAAGCCCGTTACATTGCGGGTAGTGCATCACGGAGAAGGCGTCGTAGCTGGTCAAGGGCACCCAGTTTTTGTCTTCAAAACACTTGCCGGCTTCAGGCCTGGTTTGCTCATGGCGATAGCCCAGGGTATGGCCTAGTTCATGACGCAGTATCCCGGCCAATTCCAGTTTTCCCGGCTTCAGCGTGAACGACGAATCGTCGATCAACACATTGCGTTGGGCGCGGGCATAGCGCGGGAAAAATGCGCGGGCAAGATACTCTCCGCCGACGTTCACCGGCCGTACATCGAACACCACGCCGGGCGTGGACGCATCACATTTTCCATCCAGGCTGTCGACGTGCACGAAGCGCACATCTGCCACCGCTTCCCAGGCCTGCGTTGCGCTCTGGATCGCCTGCAGGGTTTTCGTGTAGTTGCTCCCGAATGTCTTGCTGATGCAGTAGGTCAGATTTCTCTTGCTCACGTTATCCCAGGCTGCGGGGTTGCCGTTGGGAGCGTCCAGGATGAGCTGAGTCGTGGCGCCCTGGCCAAGGGCGATGCCGAATTTTATGCTCTTCCATTCAGCCACGATCTCTCTCTGGTAAAAGTCCAGCAATTCCTTTTCATCGGCCACCGGCGTATCGCCGTTCACGATATAGACGCCGCCCGGGAAGGATTCCTTGTAGACCTTCTTTTTAAATGCCTCGTACCCGAGGTCTATCGCTTTCTCGCGCGCTGCCAGGGACAGGAGTTTGCTTTCGCGTACGGCTGATTTAAAAGAGCTCGCCTCATCCGCGCCCAGCGCAAATGCCAGCGAAAGTGACGCGATGGAAGATGTCACCAGTACTGCCGTGATTACTTTTTTCATGGAAGCTCCCAGGGTGGAATTTATGTGTAGGCGCTCATGTGTCACGTTGGCGCTTTCCTATCGTGCGCTTCGATTGTGTCCGCAATAAAATGCAAAAATATACACAAATTGTCACTATAGTTAAATTCTCTCCCTGGGGAATTTTGATAGCGGGAAGGCTAATGATTCAGGGACGCAGCAGCGTCGGCAAGATCAGGCTGGTCAGCAGTTTTTCGCTCAGCGGATGGGCGCCGCGAATCTGGAAATTGGTGGTCGTGATGACGACCACCGCATCCTGCTCCGGCAGCACGAACACCTTGTTGCCGCCCGATCCGGACATGCCGAACGCCGGCACGGTGCGGCCATCGACCTTGAAATTTTGCAGCCACCACAGATAGCCGTAGTCGTAGCCTTCCCGCGCATTGGCGTGCGGCGCGATGGAGTTGCGCACCCATTCGGCTGAAATGATTTGCTTGCCTTCCCAGCGGCCGCCGTTGAGGTAGAGCTGGCCGAGCTTGGCCAGGTCGACGCTGCGCAGTTGCAGGCCGCCGCCGGTCATGGCCGATCCCTTGGGCTGGAATTGCCATTTCACCTGCGTGATGCCAAGCGGCTTGAACAGATTGGCGGCGGCGAAGTCCGGCACGCTCTGGCCGCTGACGCGTTCCAGCAAGGGCCCCAGCAGCGTGACGCCCGCAGTGCAATAGCTCCAGGCGCGGCCGTAGGGCGATTTTTCCGGCCGGGGCTGCCAGTCAGGGAAGCCCCGTATCGGCAGCTCGGCGGCAAAGCGGCTCCAGTCTTCGATCAGGTACATGCGTTCCTCGTTGCCACGGGAGAGCTGGTTGTCGTCGTCGCATTCCAGCAGCGAGCTCATGGTGAGGAAGTCTTCGACCGTGATGTTGTCCTTGCGCGGATCGGGGTTGGCCAGCGGCCGCAACTCCGGGAAGCGGGGCAGCACTTTGGTGTCCACGCGCAGCAGCTTGCGGTCGGCGGCCACGCCGACCAGCATGCCCGTCACGGTTTTCGTCACCGAGCGGGTGTTGCGCAAGCCTTCGGCGCCGTCCTGGTCGAAGTAATGTTCGTAAATCAGCTTGCCGTGCTGCGACACGACGACGCTGGTGATCTGTTTGTACTCGCCCGCATCGACGGCGGTCGTCACGCCATCGAATGGCTGGGCGTGGACGCAGCTGGCCAGCAGCAGGAACGGCAGGGGCAGGTGTCGCAACATGGTGGTCTCCGATCGTTGAAAGTCCGGACATTCTAGGGAGGACGGATGTGCCGCGTGAGCCCCATCCGATGAAGCATGCCGGTGGCGGGATGAATGGTGGAAACCGTATGACGAGCTGTCGGCGCCGCCGGCAGCATTGTCAACATGATGCAAAGCCGCGTAGAATGCGTGCATCGCGGGTGTAGCTCAATGGTAGAGCAGAAGCTTCCCAAGCTTACGACGAGGGTTCGATTCCCTTCACCCGCTCCAGCCTTTCTTCATTCCCATAGTAGCCCGCTTCGATATCGACCAGCACCTGGTGCAGCTGCGCCGGCGCCACCGGCTTGTGCAGCAGGGGCACGCCGCTGTTGCGCGCCTCACGCAGCCGGGCCGGGGCGGTGTCGCCGGTGATCAGCAGGGCCGGCAGCGCCACGCCCGCCTGTTCGCGCAAGGCGGCGATCGCCTCGGCGCCGGTCTGCTGGCCGCGCAGCCGGTAGTCGCTGATGATCAGCTCGGGCCGCAGCGCCGGCGCCAGCGCCAGCGCCTGGTCTATGCCATCGGCCACCTGGCACTCGCAACCCCAGGCCTGCAACAGGCGCTGCATGCTGGCGCAGACGATGGCGTCGTCGTCCACCAGCAGCACCCGCATCGCCAGCGGACGCAGCGGCGCCGGCGGCGGTGCGGCCACGGCCGCGGCCGGCGCGCTCAGCGTCGCCAGCGGCAGCGCCAGGCGGAACACGCTGCCGCGTCCCGGCTGCGACGACAGCGTCAGCGGCGCGTCGAGGATGCGCGCCAGGCCGCGCGCGATCGACAGCCCCAGGCCCAGGCCTTTCTGCCGGTCCCGCTCGGGATTGCCCAGCTGGTGGAACTCCTGGAAGATTTCCTGTTGCTGCGCGGCGGCGATGCCGATGCCGGTGTCCCACACCTCGACCACGGCGCCGCCGCCGCGCCGCCGGCAGCCGACCAGGATGCCGCCGCGCTCGGTGTAGCGCACGGCGTTGGACACCAGGTTGCGCAGGATGAGCTCGACCAGCGCCGGGTCCGATTGCAGCACCAGCTCGCTGTCGTGGGTGCGGTAGACCAGGCCCTGGCTGTCGGCCTGCGGCGCCAGCTCGCTCTCGATCTTGGCCAGCAGCGGCTGCAGCCGGAACGGCACGATGTGGGCCTCGACCACGCCGGCCTCGATGCGCGAAAAATCGAGCAGCGTGTGCAGCATGCTGGCCGACGCCTCGGACGCCGAACGGGCGCTGGCCAGCACCTCGCGCTGGGCCGGCGTCAGCGCCGAGCGGCCCAGCACTTCGAGGAACAAGCCCTGGGCATGGATGGGCTGGCGCAGGTCGTGGCTGGCGGCGGCGAGGAACTTGGACTTGGCCAGATTGGCCTGCTCGGCCGCGTGCAGCGCCTGCTGCGCCTTGTCGGTTTCGACCCGCAGCTGGCTGATCAGTTCGATGTTGTCGAAGCGTAGCTGGATCGCCGCGCGCGCCGCACGCGAACTGTTGCGGCCCTGGCTGAGCAAACTGGCCAGGTAGATCAGCACCGCCAGGCTCAGCGCCTGGAACGCGACGTCGCCCAGGGTCCAGGTCTTGAGCGCCAGCGCGCCCAGTTCGAACACGCAGAACACGGCGAACACCGGCAGCACCGGCGACAGCAGCGACATCGAATTGCCGACGATGCCGGCCAGCACCGCCACCACCAGGATGCTGTTGGCGGCCGAGCTCGGGTCCAGGCCGGCGAAGGCCAGCGCGCCCCAGGCGGCGCCGTCGATCGCGTTGAGCACGATCAGGCGGCGCGTCAGCCGGCCGGCGTGTTCGGGCAGGATGGGGGCGCGCAGCAGGCGCCGCGCATCCCAGCTGGCGAACACCTTGGAGACGATCACGCTGGCGCACCACAGGCGCAGCGCCAGCGTGTTGTCCGGCCTGGCCAGCACATGGACCAGCAGCAGGGCGACGGCGATGGCCGGCAGCAGCGAGCTGCCCATATTCCCCATCAGCAGGCGGGCCTGCTCGGCGCGGATCAGGCGCTCGGTATCGGGCGCGGGCCGGCTAGCCAACCAGGCCCCGCTTGCGGGCGGCAAAGGCGGCCTCGGCGCGGCTGACCACGCCCAGCATCGCCAACAGCGCCTGCACATGGCCGCGCACGGTGTTTTCCGACAGGTTCAGGCGGCGCGCGATCAGCTTGTTCGACAAGCCCTCGCAGATCAGGGCCAGCACTTCGCACTGGCGCGGCGTCAGGTGCGGGCGCGGGTCGGCGGCGGCCGGGGGCGCGTCGCATTCGCCGCGCAGCACGGCGCTGATCGCGGCCTCGATCGCGGCGGCCGGCTCGGCCTTCGAGATGAAGCGGGCGGCGCCGCGCGCCAGCGCGCTGTGGGCGGTGGCGCTGGCGCCGTCGGCCGACAGCACGATCACCGGACAGTCCGGCCAGCGGCGGTGGATCAGCGTCATGCCGTCGAGGCCGTTGACGCCGGGCAGCTGGATATCGAGCAGCACCAGGCAGGGGGCGGGACTGTCGCGCGGGATGCCGAGGGCTTCGTCGATCGAGGCGGCCTCCCGTACGTCGAGGTGGTCTATGGCGCCGGACAGCATCAGGCGCAGGCCGGCGCGGAACAGCGAGTGATCGTCGATCAATAGGACGGTGGGTTTCATGGCGTGCATTGTCGCTAGGGTGCGGCGGCGCAGACAAGGGCCGTGCCGCACTTCAGTCCAAATGGACTATTTTCCGATTAATGGTGTCAATTTATTATCACATTTAGTCGCCGAGCAAGCAACATGCAGGCGCCTCCAACCTCAACTATCCAGGAACCATGCTATGAAATCGACCCTTCTCGCGTTCGCCTTGAGCGCCGTCTTCGCCTCGTCCGCGATGGCCAAGACCTATGACATCGAATTGCACCAGTCGAAAACCAATCCGCTGCAGTGGACCGGCAGCTTCAACCTGAGCCAGCCGACCCCGCTGGAAGGCGACTACTTCTCCGACACCTACAACTTCAAGCCCGACCTGCCCGGCAACCTGAAGATCAACGGCGGCGTGATCAATTTCTTCGGCTACGACGACGAGAAAATCTATTTCACCAACGTGTCGCTGAACGGCGTCTCGCTGGATCTGACCTACGGCGACGGCGAGAGCAAGGCGCGCCTGTTCAACACCGTGCTGAGCGGCCCGCTGACGCTGCGCGTGAGCGGCTTCACCGGCAGTTCGGCCAGCTACTCGGGCAACTTCAACATCACCACCGCCGTGCCGGAACCGGCGACCTACGGCATGCTGCTGGGCGGCCTGGGTCTGGTCGGCATGGCGGCCCGCCGCCGCAAAGCGCAATGATATAAATCGTTTATATCGCGCCGCGCCGGAGCCGTCCGCTCCGGCCGGCGTTCAGCTGCGTGATGCCCACGGCCAGCATGATGCCGACCGTATAGGCGAGCATGTCGTGCCAGGAGAAGGTCGACCCCAGCACCAGATGTCCCGCCGTCGTGGCGCGGACCGCGTTGATCCACGGCGCCTGGTACAGCTGCGACAGTTCATCCAGATAGCAGATCGCTAAAGCGCAGGCAGCCAGGCGGCCCGTTGCCGCGCCGGGCCGGACGAAGGCGCAGCCCAGGTAGACCATCGCCGCCCATAGCGCGTCGCCGGGATATTTGCCCAGGAACGCCGGCAGCAGGAACGGGTATTTGCGCGACAGCAGGCCGCACACGATCACCGCGACAAAAGCCACGAACAGCCGCAATCGTTTCCTCGCCATGCCTAGCCCTTGCCCTGTACCGACTTGATCAGGCTGTCGCGCAGCGTGGCGACGGCTTTTTGCACGGCGGAGAATTCGTCCGGCGTCAGGCCGCAGGCGTCCACCAGGTTCATGTCCAGCCCTTTTTCGCGCAGCGCGCGGCCGGCGCCGGTCAGGTTGACCAGCACCTGGCGCTCGTCGCCGGGATCGCGCTCGCGGCGCAGATAACCCATCGTTTCGAGCTTCTTCAGGATGGGCGTGAGCGTGTTCGATTCCAGGAACAGCTTCTCGCCCAGGCTGCCGACGGTCTGGCCGTCCTGCTCCCACAGCGCGATGATGGTGATGTACTGGGTGTAGGTCAGCCCCAGCTCGTCCAGGATGGGCCGGTAGGCCCGGCCGAACGCCAGGTTGGCGGAGTAGATCGAGAAGCATAGAAAATCGGCCAGCTTGCGCGTTTCTTTTTTTGCGGCGGCTTTGGTGCTCATGGCGGTCCTCTTGATCTGGAGATGGTTGATTATACATCGGATGCGATTTGATCGGAAATGCTTGACATTGTTTTTGCCTGGGGTATTATTCGTCACATCCGATTGCATCGGATGCGATATAAACTTAATGCCAACCACCAGGAGCGCACCATGACCCGCATCGAACAAGTGTTGTACACCGCAAAAACCCACACCACCGGCGGCCGCGACGGCAACGCCCGCAGCAGCGACGGCCGGCTGGACCTGAAGCTGTCGCCGCCCGGCGGCAACGGCCAGGGCACCAATCCTGAGCAGCTGTTCGCGGCCGGCTGGTCGGCCTGCTTTATCGGCGCCCTGGGGCATGCGGCGCGGGCGATGAAGGTGCAGTTGCCGGCGGACCTGGCGGTCGATGCCGAGGTCGACCTGGGCACCGCCGGCGGCGCCTACCTGCTGCAAGCGCGCCTGAACGTCAGCCTGCCCGGCCTGGAGCGCGAAGTGGGCCAGGCGCTGATCGACGCGGCGCACCAGACCTGCCCGTACTCCAAGCTCACGCGCGGCAATATCCACGTCGAACTGGCGCTGGCAGCATGAACACCCGGCGCCGCAACTTGCTGACCGGCGCGCTGGCCGCCGTCGGCCTGGCCGCCGCCGAGCTGCCATTCGCATCGCTGGCGCGCGCCGCCGATCTGCCGCAAGCGCTGGCGCCGATCCGCCAGATCCGCGCCGGCGAACTCGATGTCGGCTACTACGAGGCCGGCCCCGCCGACGGCAAGCCGGTGCTGCTGCTGCACGGCTGGCCGTACGACATCCATAGCTACGCCGAAGTGGCGCCGCTGCTGGCGGCGCAGGGCTACCGCGTGATCGTGCCCCACCTGCGCGGCCATGGCAGCACGCGCTTCCTGTCGGATGCGGCGTTCCGCAACGGCCAGCAGGCGGCGGTGGCGCTGGACATCATCGCGCTGATGGATGCGCTGAAGATCCCCAAGGCCATCCTGGCCGGCTACGACTGGGGCGCGCGCACGGCCAACATCATCGCGGCCTTGTGGCCGGAGCGCTGCAAGGCCATGGTTTCGGTGAACGGTTATCTGATCAACAACCGCGAGCGCAACAAGCTGCCGCTGTCGCCGAAGGCGGAACACGGCTGGTGGTATCAGTTCTACTTCGCCACCGAGCGCGGACAGGCGGGCTACCAGGCCAACCGCCGCGAATTCGCCCACCTGATCTGGAAGGCCAATTCGCCGCAGTGGAACTTCGACCAGGCCACCTTCGACCGCAGCGCGGCCTCGTTCGACAACCCGGACTACATCGCCATCGTGATCCACAACTACCGCTGGCGCCTGAGCGTGGCGGACGGCGATCCGAAGTACGACGCGCTGGAGCGCCAGCTGGCGGCCGGCCCGGCGATCGCGGCGCCGACCATCACGCTCGACGGCGACAGCGACGGCGTGGCGCCGGCCACGGACGGCAAGGCCTATGCCGCCCGCTTCACCGGCAAGCGCACGCACCGCGTGATCAAGGGCGTGGGCCACAATCTGCCGCAGGAAGCGCCGCAGGCGTTCGCCCAGGCCGTGATCGACGTCGATGCGTACTAACGAACGAACAGCGCGATCAGGATGACGATGGGAAGTGGAATGCCAAGCAACAGCAGTAGTATCGAACGCATAATCTTCTCCGGTTAGATGGTGGTGCGCACGATGACGCGTGCGTGATCGCGGTTGCGGCCGCCCAGCGTGGCAAACGCGCTGGCGACGAAGGCGCCCAGCAGCAGGGCGACAAACATCCACAACGCCGAATGGGCGGCGGCTTTGCGTGCTTCCTCTGCGGCTGCCATGGCTTTGGCCTTGGCGTCGTTGGCCGCCTGCGCTGCCTGGGCGTAGACCAGGTCCACGCGCTGCGCCGCCTCATCCTGCGTCAGGCCGGTGCGTTTGGCGATCAGCTGCGCCAGATAGCCGCGGTCCTCGGCGCTGATTTTGCCCGAGGGCAGATCGGTGATCAGGATGCGGTTGATTTCATTGCGCTGCGCGTCGGTGGCGGCGTCGCCGTTGGGCGAACGCAGCATCATGTCGGCGAAGTAGGTGCTGCCGCGGCCCGCATCGCGCGCCATGGCTGGCGCGGCGGCGTTGGCGACCGCTGCGCCGGAGTCGATGGCGCCGCTGAGGACGGCGCGCACGCCGCCGGCCAGCACCGCTACCGTGATCAGCGTCGCGACAGCCCAGGCCAGCAGGCCGTGTGCGGTGTCGCGGAAGTGCACCTCATCGCCATGGACGCTGGCCCATTTGACGCGCAGGCGTCCGGCCATGTAGCCGCCGATGCCCGACGCCGCCAGCTGCACGAAGGCGATCCAGGCGACGGCGGCGCTGCCCAGCGGCGTGGCGTTGTACTGATAGGGCGATACCGACGACAGGCCGAGGCCCGTGCCGAGTATCAGCAGGATGAATGACAGCGCGGCGGCAGCGGCGGCGCCGGCGAATACGGCGCCCCACGAAACGCCGGAAGCGTAGCCGTCTCCGAGTTCGTGGCTGGCCATGGCGCCGGCATGTAATGGTTGGGTATGCATGGTCTCTCCTCTGGTTGTAAATATCAAGTAGGGACCATCATGTGCGACGCTCGGGCTCCGGTATGTTCGCGTCCGTACGCTCGGCGCTTTTTAACCGGAATACGACAGTCAGGCGGTCTTGCGCTCGCCGCGCTGGAGGAAGTGGTCGATCAGCGCCCGGTGCGTGGGCAGGTCGGCCAGCGCGCGCTGCGACATCTGCTCGATCATCTGGAACTCCCTGCGCGCTTCATCGAAGCGCGGCAGCGTGCTGGCGTTGGCGTATTGCGCGGTCGGATACTCCATCCCGTACAGCACGTACTGCCAGCTGGACGGCGGATACATCTCCAGGTCCACCACAAAGTCCATGCGGTGCGGCGCGCGGCGGCGCCACATCGCCAGCTTGTCGCGCAGCGATGCGGGGATGCTGGCCGGGTCGGTGTTGTCGGTCCAGAAGGCGTGGTCCCGGCGCTGCGTCAGGCAGTAGTGCAGCTTGACGAAATCGACGATGCGCTCGTAGCGCGCCTTCATCATCTCGTTGAACACCTTGGCCACCGGCGCCATGTCGCCGTCGTGCGGGAACAGGTAGCTGACCAGATAGGCCGCCGTTTCGATCAGGCCGATGCCCGACGATTCCAGCGGCTCCAGGAAGCCGCCCGACAAGCCCACCGCCACGCAGTTCTTCACCCAGTGCTGCTCGCGGTAGCCCACATTGAGCTTGAGCTGGCGCGGATTGAGGCCGTCGCTGGCCTTGCCGATGTAGGCGCGCAGCACCTGCTCGGCGCGGGCGTCGTCGGTGTGGCGGCTGGAGTAGACGTAGCCGATGCCGCGCCGCTGGTGCAGGCCGATGTCCCAGGTCCATCCCGCCTCGTGCGCGGTGGCGATGGTGTAGGAGGGGATGGGGGCGTCGGCCGTATCGTAAGGCACCTGCATCGCCAGCGCGCGGTCGACGAACAGCGTGTCGTTGATGTTGCGGAAGGGCGTGCCCAGCGCGTCGCCGATCAGCGCGGCGCGGAAGCCGGTGCAGTCGATGTACAGGTCGGCCGTCAGCTCGCCGGCTTCCCTGGTGTGCACGGCGCCGATCGCGCCTTGCCCGTCCAGGGACACGCGCTCCACCGTCGCCAGCACATGGCGCACGCCCAACGATTGCGCGTGGGTGCTGAGCAGGGCGGCGAACTTGCCGGCGTCGAAATGGTAGGCGTAGTTCAGCGGTCCCATGAAATCGGCGTCGTTGAAGCGCTTGGGCGCGTGCGATGCGTCGGCCACGCGCTTCTGCATGGTGGCGGCGGCGGCGAAGCCCACGCCCGCAGGCGCGGCGCCCTGCAGCCAGTAGGGCAGCAGTTCCGGGCCGCCGGGGCGCTGGCTGGGCAGGCTGAAGGGATGGAAGTAGTGGTCGTTGCCCGGCGTGCCGGGCGGGCGCACCCAGTCGGTGAACTTGATGCCCTGCTTGAAGGTGGCGTTGCATTCGCGGATGAAGCGCGCTTCGTCGATGCCGATGGCGGCCAGCGTGCCGCGGATCGACGGGAAGGTGCCTTCGCCGACGCCGATGATGCCGATCTCCTTCGATTCCACCAGCGTGATGCGCACGCTGTCCCCGCCGGCGCCCGGACCGGCGTCGGCGCCCAGGGTGCGGGCCAGGAAGGCTGCCGTCAGCCAGCCGGCGGTGCCGCCGCCGACGATCAGGACATTTTTGACTGGTGTTGGTATCGTTTTCATCGTTTTTCCGGTCTCCATCGGCAGGGTGCGCCTCCGCCCTGGCATGCCAGGGAAACAACGCCGCTACAATTTTTAAATTGACATCCGTGATTTGAATTATGTACCATGAAATCGATTTCACAAATAAGGAAAACGGTTTCAGTTGATTTGAAAACGTTTTCAAACAACATGGAATCGTTTTTAACGATGATAAATGTAGCGTCGCACCTCCGCCGCGATCGCTACGACAAAGGAGACTTATGAACGTCCACGTACCGCAGTCCGGGAAGCGCTTGCCGTCCCCGATCCAGTTGGCCATCCTCGCCCTGATGGCCGGCACCAGCGTCGCCGCGTATGCATCGCCGGCCGACGCCCCAGCCGCCGAGCAGTCCACCGCCGCGGCAGCGGCCGCCGCCGACAAAAACTCGACCGCCATCACCGAGGTGTATGTCACCGCGACCAAGCGTTCCACCTCGCTGCAAAAGACCCCGGTGGCCGTGACGGCGCTGAACGCCGCGGTGCTGGACGATAACCATGTGCAGACCTTGCAGGACGTGGTCAACCTGGTGCCAGGCTTCGCCGCCACCGGCCAGGGCGACCACGGCGTGATCACCATGACCTTGCGCGGCATCGGCAACGACAGCGCCAAGACCGAATACGCCGATCCGGAAGTGGCCAGCTTCGTCGACGGCATCTACTCGCCGCGTCCTGAAGGCGCGACCGCGCTGCTGTTCGACCTGGAAGCGATCGAAGTGCTGCGCGGCCCGCAAGGCACGCTGTGGGGACGCAATTCGACGGTCGGCGCAGTCAATATGCAGACCGTGAAGCCGGAAATCGGCAGCAGCGCCGGTAACTTCGAAGCGGGCTACGGCAGCTACGCCCGCCTGGGCGCGCGCGGCGCGGTCAACATTCCGATCAACGACACGATGGCGATGCGCGTGGCGGTGGTGCACGAGCAGCACAACGGCTACGTCAACTACCAGACCGCGCCCAACCTGTCGCTGGCGGACCAGCATGCGGCGGCCGATCCGGTCATCGCCGCATGGAACAAGGCGCATCCGGGCAACCCGATCGCCTTCCAGCCGATCAACACCAACCTGTTCGTCAACAACAACCAGAAGTACAGCGCCCAGGACCAGAGCGCGGCGCGTCTGAGCTTCCTGTGGCAGCCGGCGCCGGGCCTGAAATGGAATGTCGCGTACGAGCACTATATGGACCGCGGCACGCCGAGCATGAACCTGATGCAGACGCCGCGCGCGGGCCAGGAGTTCTGGTCGGCGCTGATCGATACGGCGCCTAGCGTCAACCGCGATTCGCACTCGCTGCGCAGCCGCGTCGACTACGAGATCAACAAAGACATCAGCCTTGCGTACATCGCCGGCTACTCGCGCTTCAACGGCTCGTCGACCTTCGACCAGGATGGCGGCGCGAATATCCCGACCAGCTTCACCAGCAACGGTAGCTACCAGGCCAACAACACCGTCTGGTCCAAGTACAAGAACTACAGCCACGAACTGGAGATCCAGTCGACCGGCAAGCGCGATGTGGACTGGCTGCTTGGCCTGTACTACGCCAATGAGGACAACGGCATCCGCTTCGACATCCCGATCATGAACGGCACCCAGCAGGGCACCGTGGGCTGGCAGGGTTCCTTCATCCAGCCTAAGGAAACCGTGGATTCGAAAGCCGTCTTCGGCCAGGCGACCTGGAACGCCACCGACGCGCTGCACGTGACCGGCGGCGTGCGCTACACCTCGGACGAGCGCAAGAACATCGGCGGCACCAACAACGGCTGGAGCAACCTCGATGCGCCGCAGATTCCTGTCAGCCCGTCGATGAATCCACTGGGCGGCGGCACCGGCTTCACGACCTACCAGCACAACGACGGCGTGTTCACCGACCACAAGCTGACTGGCCTGGTGCGCGCGAGCTACGAGATCGACAAGAACAATATGGTCTACGCCAGCGTATCGACCGGCTACAAGTCGGGCGGCCTGCAGGATGGCGGCGTGCCATATGGTTCCGAGACGCTGACCAACTACGAGATCGGTTCGAAGAGCACCTTCTTCGGCGGCACGGTGCGGATGAACAACTCGGCTTACTATGAGAAGTTCAAAGGCTTCCAGTTCAGCGCACCGGTGACGTATGCGGACGGCACGCGCGGCCTGGCGACCAGCAATGCGGAAGGTGCGAAGATATGGGGTATCGAGACGGAGATCGCGGCCAAGATCACGCGTGAAGACCGCGTGCAGTTCACCGCCGCGTACACCAACGCCACGCTGAAGCATCTGATCGGCGGCAGTAACGATTACGTGCTGCCGGCCTGCACGGCGCCCGGCATCACCAACCCGTGCCTGGACGTGAGCGGCAACACCATGCCGCACTCGCCGAAGTTCAGCGCGCAGGTCATGTACCAGCACAGCTTCGCGCTGGACAGCGGCACGCTGATCCCGCGCATCAGCGCGCACTACGAGACGGCCAGCTGGCTGAGCGTGTTCAACCTGGGTGAACCGGACAAGCAGAAGGCTTATACCCGTACCGACCTGGGTCTGCGCTTCGATTCCAATTCGAAGTGGTACTTCGATGCCTACGTCCGCAACGCGGAAGACGCGAAGATCAAGACCAGCGCGATGAACGCCAACGGCCCGTGGCAAGCGCAATACCTGCCGCCGCGCACCTTCGGCATCAACGTCGGCAAGTCGTTCTAAGCACGGAGTTGTTCCTGTAGTCCCAGTTGTAGTGGTCTTCCCACCCCTCGTCCCGTAAAGGCCGAGGGGTTTTTTTTATCCGGGGTCAGGTCCCCCATTTCCACACGGGCTAGTCCGTAGAACCAATTAAGGCAGTGCTCGTGTAGAAATGGGGGACCTGACCCCGGATTGAGATGGAAAAAGGGCCGGCGTTTTTAGCGCCGGCCCTTTTACTTGTTCTCTTACCGACTTAATCCTTGTGGTGGAACGGCGCGTACCAGGTGACGATGAACGAGGGTATCGTCGCGGCCATCACCAGCCAGAAGTAGTGCACATAACCCAGCGCCTGCTGCAAATGGCCGCTGACGATGCCCGTCACCATCATGCATAAACCCATCAGGCCCGTGCCGAATGCGTAGTGGGTCGTCGTGTATTTACCGGGCGCCAGCTGTTGCATCAGGTAGATCATGAAACCCACCGAGCCGAAACCGAAGAAGAACTTCTCGATCGCCACGCCGGCGCTGATCACCAGCAGGTTGTCCGGCTGGTAGACGCTCATCAGCAGGAAGGTGACGTTGGGGATGTTGACCGCGCAGCACAGCACGAATAAGGTCGCCGGCAGGCCGCGCCGCGCGACGAAGATCCCGCCCAGCAGGGAACCAAGCAGCACGGCGATCAGGCCGTACGTGCCGTAGATCAGCCCCAGCATCTCGTTCGACAATCCCAGCCCGCCCTGCGCCACCGGATCGACCATGAAGAAGGGACCGATCTTTTCCAGCAGCCCGATACTGAGCCGGAACAGGAAGGCAAACGCCACCATCGTCCACACATCGCGCTTCTGGAAGAAGGTGACGAAGGAATCCTTGAGGATGAAGGCCGCTTCGGCCACCGAGGATGGCGCGTTCTCCGCCTTGGCGCCGTCCGGCATCACGCGCATATGCCACAGCGCCGCCACGATGGTGATCGCCGCCACGATGAAGAAGATGATGCGCCACGATTCGATCCACTCCGGCCCGAACACGCCGGCCTGGTGATGGAAGTAGTGCGTGTGCAGCCAGCCGCTCAGGTACACCATGCCGCCCGAGGCGACGATGGGACCGATGTTCCAGCTCAGGCTCTGGATGCCGCAGAACAGCGATTGCGTCCTGGCGTCCAGCGAGGTGACGTAGACGCCGTCGGAGGCGATGTCCTGCGTGGCGCCCACCAGCGACAGCACGCCGAACAGGAACACCATCACCACCATGTAGTCCGGCAGCGACATCGCCAGCGCCACGCCGGCGAAGCCGACGCCGATGATCAGCTGAGCGCACAGCACGAAGAACTTCTTGGTTCGGTACATCTCGACGAAGGGCGCGAACAGCGGCTTGATGGTGTAGGCCAGGATCAGGTAGCTGGCGTACTGCGCGGCCTGGCCGTTGTCCATGCCCAGGTTCTTGAACATGATGGAGGTGACGCTGGTGAGCATCATGTAGGTCAGCGCCATCGCGAAGTAGCCGCTGGGGACCCACAGCATCGGCGTGCCGCGCGCGAACATGGCGCGCAGCAGCGATGGCGGTTGAATGGCGGCGGGTGCTTGCTGTTCCTGCGCCGGCGCGGCGGATGGTGCGGTTTGCATGATGTCGTCCTCGTTATTCTCGTTGGAGTGTAAAGCATCAGGCTCTGCGGCCTGTAGAAAGGAAAACGCCGGCATCTGCGCCGGCGGGTTAAAACGCTTGCTCTAGGCCGCGTGCGCGGTGCGCTGCGGCCTTTGTTTCAACAGATAGTCGCGGTACCAGTGCGCGCTGTGCTTCAGCGTTCGCTTCTGCGTGGCGTAGTCGACATGCACGATGCCGAAGCGCTTCGCGTAACCGGAGTTCCATTCGAAGTTATCCAGCAGGCTCCAAAGGAAGTAGCCCTGGATGTCCACGCCTTGTAGCCGCGCGTCGTTCAGCGCCTTCAGGTGGCGCAGCACGAAGTCGATACGCGCCTCGTCCGGGATCTCGCCGTCGACGATCACGTCCGGGTTGGCCATGCCGTTCTCGGTGATGTAGATCGGCGGCAGATCGTATTCGGCCTTCAGTTTCAGCAGCAGCTCGGTCAGGCCGTCGGGGAAGATCTCCCAGCCCATGTCGGTGGTGCCCAGCTTCGCTTCCGGCTGGCGCGGCGGCGTCTCGGCCGAGCAGTAGGCGCGGAAGTAGTAGTTCACGCCGAGGAAGTCGATCTTGTGCTGGATGTCCTTGAAATCGTTCTCGTGGACCACCGGCGCGTTGTCGCCGTGGCCCTGCAGCGCCAGTTCCGGGTACTTGCCCTTGAAGATGGGGTCCATGAACCACTGCACCGAGCGCGCGTATTCGAATTCCGCCATCGCCTTGTCTGCGGCGCTGTCGGTGGCCGCGTCGGCGGTCCACTGATTGAGCACGATGCCCAGCTGCGCGCTGCTGCCCACCGCGCGCATCGCCTGCATCGCCAGCCCGTGCGACAGCAGCAGGTGGTGCGACACCTGTATCGACTGCTTCAGGTCCGCCACGCCCGGCGCGAACTGCGCATTGCCGTAACCCAGGTTGGCCGTGCACCATGGCTCATTATGCGTTGCAATCGTTTTCAAGCGCGAGCCAAAACGACGCGCCACTTCGCCGGCATAGTCGGCAAAGCGGTAGGCGGTGTCGCGATTGAGCCAGCCGCCGTCGTCCTGCAGCCCTTGCGGCAGGTCCCAGTGGTACAGCGTGACATGGGCGTCTATGCCCTTGGCCTCCAGCTCGGACAGCAGCCGGTCGTAGAAGGCGAAACCGGCTTCGTTCCACGCGCCTTTGCCCTGTGGCTGCACGCGCGACCATGCCATCGAGAAGCGGTAGGCGTCCACGCCCAGGCCGGACATGATGGCCACGTCTTCCGGGTAGCGGTGGTAGTGGTCGCAGGCGACATCGCCATTGCTGCCGTCGATGACTTTGCCGAGGGTGTGGCTGAAGGTGTCCCAGATCGACGGCCCCTTGCCGTCGGCGGCCGCGCCGCCTTCAATCTGGAACGCGCTGGTGGCCACGCCCCAGGTGAACGAGGGCGGGAATTGCGTGAAATCGGTCATGTTGATGTCGCTTGAGGATTAACGGGAGTGCTTGAAAACGTTTTCAAGCCACTGAACACGATTAGACCTGAACTCAAACTGGGTGTCAATCATTTGCTGAAGCGGGGCGGCGGGGGAGGCGGGAGGGGCCTGGGCGGCTGATATAATGCTGCCTCATTGATTATCGACCCAGTTCATCCCATGTCTTCCGATACCCCTAAAGACGGCCCAGCGCGGCCTATGCTCTACGACCCGACCGAACACCGCATCCGCAGTTTCGTCACCCGCGCCGGCCGCCTGTCGACGGCGCAAGCGCGCGCGCTGGAAGAGCTGAGCCCGAAGTACATGATCGAATACGCCAAGGCGCCGCTCGACTACGAGCAGGCCTTCGGCCGCAAGGCGCCGGTGGTGCTGGAGATCGGCTTCGGCATGGGCGGCACCACGGCGCACATCGCCGGCGTGATGCCGGAGAAGGACTTCATCGGCGTGGAAGTGCACACGCCCGGCGTGGGCAGCCTGCTCAAGCTGATCGAAGAGCAGGGCCTGACCAATCTGAAGGCGATCCAGCACGACGCGGTCGAAGTGCTGAACCAGATGATCCCGGACGGCTCGCTGCACGGCGTGCACATTTATTTCCCGGACCCTTGGCACAAGGCCCGCCACAACAAGCGCCGCCTGATCCAGTCACCGTTCGTCAAGCTGCTGGTTCAGAAGCTGGCCGTGGGCGGCTACCTGCACTGCGCCACCGATTGGGAAGACTACGCGGTGCAGATGCTGGAAGTGCTGGGCGCGGAAGAGGGCTTGCAGAACACCGCCGACGGCTATGCGCCGCAGCCTGCTTATCGTCCGCTGACCAAGTTCGAAAACCGCGGCCTGAAACTGGGCCACGGCGTGTGGGACCTGGTCTTCACCAAGAAGTAATTATTTGCGCAGCCGGACGATGGCGGCGTTCAAGCGTTTGAACGTCTCGTCCGGCACCGACTTGCTGCACCACAGGCGACGCTCGTAGCCTTTGTACAGGTCGGAGAAGTAGATCCGCTTGTAGTGCGAAGCGGGATACCCCGAAGCCTTGACGGCTTCCTCCAGCTCCTCCTCCGTGATGAAGAAGTAATCGATGCTGTGCCGGCGCAGCATGTCCAGCAGCTGCTGGGTGTCGGCCGTGGTGGGGATGGTGGTCGTCTTGTAGCGCAGCAGGCCGCGGTCGATCGCGACGCCGTAGGAGGCGCCCCGGTTCACCACGGCGCGCAGGTTCTTGTCGGTCAGCGTGTCCTTCAGCGGCTCTTCATCGTGCATGGCCGTGTTGCCGCTCCAGGTCAGCGCGAACGGGCGCTTGTCTTCGTACACCACTTCCGAGAATTTGCCGGTGCGTTCGCGCTCCGGCGTTTGCAGCCAGCCCAGCATGCAGGCGGGTTCCTGGCCGTCCTGCATCAGCACCAGTTGCATCTTGGCCGGCGTTTGCCGCACCTGGAAGGGAATGCCGGCGGCCTTCAGCGCGGCGATGGCGGGCCTGGCGACGTGGCCGGTCAGCACGCCGCGCGAGTCGGCGTAGTGCAGCGGCGGGCTTTGCGAAAAGTGCAGCGCCAGCGGCAAGGCCGGCGCAGGCGCCGGCGTCTGGGCAGGTGCGGCGCCTGCCGCCATCAGCAGGGACAGGGCGAACAGCTTCATCACTTCTCCAGCGGCTCCATGTCCAGCACCACGACATACGACAGGCGGCCGTTCTGCCACACGCCGCCGCCGCGCACCTGTGCCTCGCAGCTGGTGATGCGGCCTTCGATCTCCTTGTGCTTCAACAGCGCGCGGAAAGTCAGCGATGCCTTGGGCGACAGGTAGCCCGTCATGCGGCCGCCGAGGAAGACCGCAACGGCGGCGCTTTCATAGGGATTGACGTCGTCCGGCACCAGCGTGGCCAGGTAGGGCGCGGCGGCAGCCTGGTCGCCATGGTCGCCGGCCAGCGCCTTGAGCGTGGCCTGGTAGCGCGATTCGTTGACCACTTCGACCAGGAAGCGGCCGTCGTCGGACCAGTGCAGCACGGGAGCGCCTTCGGGCAGCGCCGGCTCGTAGGGCGTGGCCGGACGTGCCGGCAGCTGCATCGGCTTGGCCGGATTGGTCTTGATGATCGCGTAGACCACCAGGCCGGTGACGGCGATGATCAGCAGGGAGATGGCGAGTTCCATGGCGGGCTTGTTTATGCCTGTTTATCTAAAGGCCGACATCTTAACGCATGCCCTTGGCCTGATACACAATTTTGCCGCCCACCATAGTCTGCAGCACCTTGATGTTGGCGATGTCCTCGGCCGGGATGGTGAAGAAGTTCCGGTCCAATACGATCATGTCGGCCAGCTTGCCCGGCTCCAGCGAACCGGTAAGCGCCTCCTGGCGCAGCGTGTAGGCGGCGTTGAGCGTGATGGCGCGCAATACGGCGGCGCGCGGCATGCCGGGCTGCGGCCCCAGCGTGCCCCCATACTCCTTGCCGGCGTTGGGTGCGGCGGTGCGGGTCACGCCGACCTTGAGCGCGAACCATTCGTCGAGCGGATCGACCGGCCAGTCGCTGCCGAAGGCGATGCGCGCGCCGGCGTTCAGCAGCAACGCCTGCGGTTCGACGATGGCGTAGCGCTGCGGGCCCATGTAGTCCTTCAGCGCGCCCACGGTGTCCGGCGCCGGCTTCCCCCACTGGAGGGACAGCACCGGCGTCACATCCAGCTTGGCGAAGCGCGGGTAGTCGGCCGGGGCGACGATTTCGTCGTGCGCCAGTGCGGGCCGCATGGCCTTGCCGGCCGGCGTGGCGCGCAGGGCTTCGATGGCGTCCAGCGATTCGCGCACGGCGCGGTCGCCGTCGACGTGGATGTGCGGATCGATGCGGGCGTTGGCCAGTTCGGTCAGCGTGGTCTTCAGCGCCTCTGGCGAGAAGTAGCTGGCCGGGCCGGTGCTGGCGCCGGGCTGCCAGTCCGGCTTGTCCGCCGTGCCCTTGTTGACCAGGTAGGGTTCCAGCATGGCGCCGGTGAAGGCTGGCGCGGAGATCACGCCGTCCATGAACAGCTTGGCGTGACGCACCTGCATCGACGGCGCGACGACGGTCGGTCCCTGGTCGAACTGCTTCTGCTGCTTGAGCAGCTCGGCCACCGCGCTTTGCGGCGTGGCGCCTTTATCGAGGTCGATCAGCACAGCGAAGTGGGCGCGCGCCGTCAGCTTGCCCTGCTTGTGCAGGTCGGCGAAGGCGGTCATGGTTTCGGGATCGGTGTAGGCATCGAGGAAGCTGGTGATGCCCTGCTTGCGCATCGCCGCCAGCGCGGCCTTGGAGGCGGCCAGGTTCTCGGCCACGGTCAGCGGCGGCAGCAGGTTCATCGCCATGTCCTGCGCGGCGTCCTCCAGCAGGCCGGTGGCGTCGCCCTTGGCGTCGCGGGTGATCTTGCCGCCGGCGGGATCGGGCGTGTCGCGCTTGATGCCGGCCAGTTGCACGCCCTTGGTGTTGAGCAGCGCGGAGTGGCCGAAGGAGGAGCGCACGATGATGGGGCGTTCGGTCTTCAGCGCGTCGAGCATGGCGGCGGTGGTTTCCACGCCATCCGGCAGCATCCCTTGCTGGAACCAGTTGACCACCACCAGCCAGCGGTCGGCGCCGGACTTCTTGTCCTTGTCGAGACAGGCCTGGATGCGCGACTGGAACTGGGCGACGGTCAGCGCCTCGTAATCGAGGCTGCAGTTGAGCAGGCGGCTGCCGCCCGATTGCGGGTGCATATGGCCGTCGATCAGGCCGGGCATCAGCATGCGACCGTGCAGGTCGATGACTTTGGTCTTCTTGCCGGCCAGCGGCCTGGCGCCGGCATTGTCTCCCACGTAGACGATGCGGCCGGCGCGCACGGCCAGCGCTTGCTGCACGCTGTCCTTGGCGTCGACGGTGTAGATGTAGCCGTTGCGGTAGATGGTGTCGGCCGGCGCCGGGGCGGCCGATGCCGGCGCCCCTGCCTGTCCTGCGAGCGCCAGCGTCAGCGCGGCGGCGTATCGGTTCATGCGTTCCCCTGTTTTTATGCGGCTCCCATCGCCTTGGCGCGCGGCGCCAGCGGCAGGAACGCCAGCAGGTTCCCCGCCAGTACCAGCGCCAGCCCGGTCAGGGCGGTCGGCGTCCAGTGGTAGCCTTCATAGATCGTTGAAATGGTCAATGCCACGATGGGGAATAATACCGTGGAATAGGCCGCGCGGTCCGGTCCTATGCGGCCGACCAGCAACAGGTAGGCGGTGAAGCCGATCACCGAGCCGGGGATCGCCAGGTAGAGCAGGGCGCCGACATAGCGCGTGGTCGGCTCCAGCGCGAACGGCATGCCCAGCGCCAGCGCCGCCACGCCCAGCGTGGTGGAGCCGATCAGCATGGCCCAGCTGTTGGTCAGCCACGGCGTCAGCCCCATGGATTGCATGCGGCTCGACAGCAGGTTCCCGCAGGAGAAGCACAGCGTGCCGCCCAAGGTCAGCGCGAGGCCCATCATCACCTTGCTGTCGTGCCAGTGGCCCGCCATCTGCGGCGCGAACAGCAACACGATGCCGGTCAGGCCGAGCAGGGCGCCCACCATCACCTGGCGGCGTATCGGCCGGCCGAGGAAAATGCGGCCGTTGATGGCGTTCCACAGCGGCGCGGTGGAGAACACCACCGCTTCGAGGCCGCTGGTGATCCACTGGCTGGCGTAGTAGAAGCACAGGAAGTTCAGGCAGAACAGCGCCATGCCCTGGGCGAACAGGTAGCGCCAGGCCTGGCGCGGCGGCCACCACGGCTTGCGGGTGACGAGCAGGAATCCCATCAGCACGGCGGCGGCCAGCCAGAAGCGGTAGGCGATCGACACCGGCGCCGGGACTACGCCCAGCTGGAAGGTGATGGCGATCCAGGTGGTACCCCAGATCAGGACGGTGAGCAGGTAGAGGAAGATATTCATGCCGCCAGCATGCCGGATGGGCGCGGGCGGCGCTTGTCTAAAATTGCGCATATCGGCCGACCGCCAGCGGGGAGTGGGCGCTCCATGCTAGACTTTAAGCCAACTCTTACTGAATGTCCGCGCCGTGCCAGCCCGTCCTCCGAACGCCACTAATGCCTCTCCCGACCGCGCGCCGGACGGCCTGATTTCGCACGCGGTGTTCCGCACCATGTCCGAAACGGACGCGGTGCTGGAGCGCTTCGCCTGGCTGGGCGACGACCTGGCCGTAGCCATCTGGCGCCGCGACACCGAGGTCGCCGAGACCAGCTACAACAAGCCGGGCCACCACACGCTGTCCTACTACATGGGCGGCGGCTACCGCACCGAGCGCGACGAACTTCCCGGCCTGTACGGAGCGCCGGAGCGTCTGTGCACGCTGCCGGACTGGCACGAGTCCAGCTGGACGGTGCGCGGGCCGCTGCGCTTCCTGCACGTCTACTTCCTGCCCGAGCATTTCACGCGGCGCGCGGTGGTGGAGCTGGACCGCGAGCCGCGCGAGATCACGCTGGCCGACCGCACCTACTTCGAGCATGAACGCATCGGCAAGCTGTGCGCCGGTCTGGCGGATATGTCGTGGGACGGCGCGGACGGCCAGCTGCGCGCCAACGAGGTGGCGCACGAGACCTTGAGCCACCTGCTGCTGTCGCAATCGATGCCCCAGCACCAGCAACGCGTGCGGGGCGGACTCGCGCCGGTGGTGCGGCGGCGGCTTGCCGACTACATCGAGGCGAACCTTGGACAGAATATCTCGCTGGGCATGCTGGCGCAGCTGGCGTGCATGTCGGAGTACCACCTGGCGCGGATGTTCAGGATCTCGTTCGGCATGCCGCCGTCGGCGTGGATCGCGGCGCGTCGCGTGGAGCATGCGCGGCTGCTGTTGAAGACCACCGACCAGCCCTTGCAGCAGATCGCCGACGCCTGCGGCTACGCGGACCTGAGCCACTTCAGCCACCGCTTCCGCGACAGCGTGGGTGCGCCGCCCAGCCGCTACCGCAGCATCGTCGCCTAGGCCAGCGCGTAGTCCGCGTAGCCATCCGGACGTATCAGCAATGCACGCGGCCCGGCCGCCATTAGCTCCGCTTGCGAAGCGCCCAAGTCCGGCGACGGCGCAAGCGCCGCGCTGGCGGTGCGCAGCCTGCCGGGGCAAGCCACCGCATGCGGGGCGTCTTCGCGCAGGCGCAGATACAGCCACTCGCCTTGATGCAGAAGACCATGCAGGCTGCCGCCGTCGGCCAGCGTCATCTCGGGGATGCGGCGGCCGCTCCACTCGGGCAGCACCGGCGCGGGCGGCTCGCTCAACGCGGCGCCGTAACCTATGCCCAGGCCGGAGATTTGCAGCGCCAGTTTCAGGTTGACCTCGGGCTGCGTCAGCAAACCGCTGATCTCCGCGCGCAGGGCCAGGCCGCGCTGGTCGAAAGACGTCAGCAGCGCCGTCTGCGCCATCGTGTTGCGGAACAATTGGGCGCCGAGCGGATGGCGTTCGTTGTGATAGCTGTCCAGCAGCCCTTGCGGCGCCTGGCCCCTCACCACGGCCGCCATTTTCCATCCGAGATTGAAGGCGTCCTGCATGCCGACGTTCATGCCCTGACCGCCGGCCGGCATGTGGATGTGCGCGGCGTCGCCGGCCAGGAAGATCCGGCCCTGGCGGTATTGCGCCGCGTGCCGCGTCTCGTCGGAGAAGCGCGACAGCCAGCGTGCTTGCGAGGGCAGGTAGTCGCAGCCGGCGATGCGCCGCGCGCCGTCGGCCAGTTCCTCCAGCGTTACCGGTTCGGCGACAGGCACGTCGCGGCGGCGCGCGTCCAGCACGATCAGGCGGTGATACACGCCGTCGCCCAACGGCACGATCATCAGCACACCCTCCTGGTTCACCTTCATCAGCGCGGGCGCCGGCAACGGCGCGCGCAGCTGCACGTCGCCCAGCATCGTGGTGGTGCCGGCTTCCACGCCGTCGAAGGCGATGCCGGCTTGCCGCCGCACCGCGCTGCGCGCGCCGTCGCAGCCGGCGAGGTAGGCGCCGCTGAAGGTGAAGCGCTGCCCGCCCGCGGTTCCGGATGCGTGGACACCCGCGTCGTCCTGCCACGTTTTGTCGACCGTGGCGTCGCGCTGCACGCGCACGCCCAGTTCGCGTGCGCGCTCCTCCAGCAGTTGTTCCGTCAGCGATTGCGGTATCACCAGCTGAAACGGATAGCCGCTATCGAGCGCGGAAAAATTCAGCATCGTCTCCAGCGCGCCGTAGTGGCCGACGCCGAAAGGCCGTCCGCGCTCAAGGAAGCGCGGGGCCAGGCCGCGCAGGCCCAGCGTCTCGATGGTGCGGGCGTGCATGCCGAGGGCCAGTGCCGAGGGCGCGCGAGTCGCGTACCGGTTCGCTGCGGCGTTCCAGCAGTACCACGTCCACCCCGACCAGCCGCAGTTCGCAGGCCAGCAGCAATCCCACCGGGCCGGCGCCCACGACGATGACATCGGTATCTGATTTCATTTTTTCTCCAATCTAACGGTGTTAGGTATAGTAAACTAACATCGTTAGACTTGAATGCAAAGGATTTTTTGATGGCCATACAAAAAGAGCAAGTCGTCGCCAAGGCGCTGGAACTGCTGGACGAGGCGGGGTTGGACGGCTTGACCATGCGTCGCCTGGCCGATGCGATGGAGATCAAGGCGGCCTCGCTGTACTGGCACTTCGCCAACAAGCAGGTGCTGCTCGATGCGATGGCCGATGCGCTGGTGGCGGAGGTGGCGCTTGATCCGGGCGGGCCGGGGCGGCCTTGGCGCGAGCGGGTGGCCGAGGTGGCCGGCGAAATGCGCGGCGCGCTGCTGGCGCGGCGCGACGGCGCCCGCGTGTACGCCGGCACCTATGTGACGACCGAGAATGTGCTGCGGGTTGGCGACGCGCTCATGGCGCCGCTGCGCGAGGCCGGCGCCGGCACGCGGCTGGCGTCGTGGGGCGCCTTCAGCGTGCTGTATTTTTTGCTGGGCTTTGTGATGGAGGAAAGCGGCCTGGCGCGGAACGCCATGCCGGCGGCCGAACTGGATCAACGCGCCGAGGCGTTCCAGGCGGCGGCGCTGGCCAGGTTTTCCCACCTGGCCGCGGCGCGCGAGGACATTTTCAATCCCGACTTCGAAGCGCGCTTCCGCTTCGGTTTGGATCTGCTGCTCGACGGTTTGGCGGTGCGCCTGGCGGCGGGGGAGTAGCCCCTAGCTTGCCGGACGTTCGAACGAGAAGCCGGGCGCGTACAGGTGGTAGCCGTCGAAGTCCTGCTTGCCGATGTCCGCGCCGTGGCTGCGCGCGATGGCGTAGGCCATGCTGAAGTGGAAGTAGAAATTGGGCAGGATGTAGAGGTTCAGATATTCGTCGGCGGGCAGTGCGATGTCGGCGAAGCCGGCGCGGTCGCGGCACAGGCGGTCGGCCGGGCCTTCGAACTGCTGCGGCGGGATCGCGGCGATGTAGGCGATGGTGTCGTCGATCTGCTGCGCCAGCGCGGCAAAGGACACCTCGGCGCCATCGAAACTGACCGGCGGCAGGCCCGCCAGCGGGCAGCAGCCGCGCAGCGCGAAATTGCAGGTGGCCCGTACCTGCGAGGCAAACGGCAGCATCTCCGCATGCAGTCGCGCGGTGAGGATTTCCGGCTTTACTTTCGCCTTGTCGATGATCGCCGCCAACTGGCCGAGATAGCGATTAAAAATAGTCGGTGCAAGCATGTTTTTCTCTTTCAGGTTCTTCACGGGAGCACGGGGATGGTATCCTAAAATCCGCCTGAGTCCACCCACGGAGCCTTTTCCATGCCTGTATTTACCCAAGATCAGCTTGTCGTCGAGGCCAGCCCGGTGCAGGGTTCTCCCGAACCGAATCAAACGCTGTGGATCAGCGAGACCGGGGAGCTGACGCAGTTCGGCGCGTTCATCGAAGTCCTGCAGCCTGGGTGCAGATCTTCTATCAAGCATTGGCACAGCGCTGAAGACGAGATAGTGTATGTGCTGGCCGGCGAGATCACCGTGGTCGAGGGCGCATCCGAGATACGCATGCGGGCTGGCGACGTCGCGACCTTCTGCGCGGGAGTCCCGGTTGGCCACTATCTGGAAAACCGGAGTTCCATCCCAACGCGTTGCCTGGTCGTCGGCACCCGGGCGGCGGTCGATCGGATCACTTACCCGGAGCACGATCGGGTTTGCCTGAGGGACCGTTCGCTGCCTGACGACATATGGACCGACCTGGATGGCCGGCCCTCATCCAGCCCGTACTAGTAGCTCTGCATGCGCAGCGGGCTAGGCATCAACAAACAAAAATCCTACGATAAGGATGCAGTGATGACAAAGCGATCCAGGAAATTTGCACAACTAGTTGGCGAAAAAATTTCCAGCGTCGAGCTGATCGGCGATTGTTTGATTTACTCTCCACCCCATCATATCGTCCGGGGTTTTTCGTTAGAGCGCACTTTGGATAAGGACGAATTCTATATGTGGAATATCGTTGTGCCATTATTTTGCGCGAGCATGACGAATATGACCCTCAACTACAGCAATCGATTTTCTTTAGCCGAAGATAGAAATCAGCAAAAAATTAATATCTGCACGGATGAAAAGGAACTTTCGGGTTTAGTTGCGCAAAGATTGAACGAGAAAATTATTCCTGCCTGGGCCGAAATGTTCAGCGTCAAGAACTTCTTACGCGAGTTCGATCCGCGAGGTGACTGTGGTCGCATAAACATGGCCCTCGATCTGGCGATTGCTCATTGTCTGGGCGGCAGTGCAAGAATTGGCAAAGAGAAGCTTGAGAAAGTTCTCGAATTCGAAACGGAGTCACCAATTGCGCCACAAGTGCGGGAAGAGGCCGCAGGCTTACTTAACGCCTTGGAAAAAGGTAACGGTCCTTTTCAGGATGCGATCACGGTGATTGAAAATGCAAACATAATGAAGCACTTTCCATCCCTGACGCGAATACACGCTATTCCATCTCGCTGATCATGGCGACGATCTCGTCGCCGTAGGACGCCAGCTTCTTCTCGCCGACGCCGGAGATGCCGCGCAGGTCCGACAGCGTGGTCGGACGCGCCTTGGCGATCTCGCGCAGCGTGGCGTCGTTGAAGATGATGTAGGCCGCCACGTCGTGCGCGCGCGCCGTCTCCACCCGCCACCAGCGCAGCTTGTCGAAGATGGCCTGCTCGCGCGGCGACAGGTCGCTCTCCACGTAACCCTTAGACGCCTTGCTCGGACTCTTCTGCTTGACCGGCTTCTGGTACTGGCGCAGCTGCACCTTCTGCCCGCCCTTCAGCACCGGACGCGCCGCATCGGTCAGCTTGAGCGAGCTGTATTGTTCATGGTCGACCGTCACCAGTCCCAGCGCGATCACCTGGCGCAGGATGGCGCGCCACTCGGCCTCGCTGCGGTCGGCGCCGATGCCGAACACCGACAGCGAATCGTGATGCCAGGTCTTGATGCGGTCCGTCTCCACCCCGCGCAGCACTTCGATCACATGGCCGGCCGCGAAGCGCTGGTCGACGCGGTACACCGCCGACAGCAGCTTCTGCACCGGCACCGTGCCGTCGAAGGACACCGGCGGGATCAAACAGGTGTCGCAGTTGCCGCAAGGGCCGGAGGCTTCGCCGAAATAGTCGAGCAGGCGCACGCGCCGGCAGCTCAGCGTTTCGCACAGGCCCAGCATCGCATCGAGCTTGTTGCCCAGCACCCGCTTGAAGGTCTCGTCGGCTTCCGATTCGTCGATCATCCGCCGCTGCAGCACCACGTCCTGCAGGCCGTAGGCCATCCAGGCGCTGGACGGCTCGCCGTCGCGGCCGGCGCGGCCGGTCTCCTGGTAGTAGCCCTCGATACTCTTGGGCAGGTCCAGGTGGCAGACGAAGCGCACATTCGGTTTGTCGATGCCCATGCCGAAGGCGATGGTGGCGCACATGACGATGTTCTCTTCGCGCAGGAACTTGGCCTGGTTGGCCGCGCGCTTGGCGTGGTCCATGCCGGCGTGGTAGGCCATGGCGCGCACGCCGTTCTCGTTGAGGAACTCCGCCGTCTCCTCGACCTTCTTGCGCGACAGGCAGTAGACGATGCCGCAGTCGCCGCCATGCTCGGTGGTGATGAAGTCCAGTAGCTGCTTGCGGCCGTTGGCCTTCTCGACGATCTGGTAGCGGATGTTGGGGCGGTCGAACGAGGACACGAACTGCATCGCATCGCCCAGCTGCAGGCGGTGGATGATCTCGGCGCGGGTCTGCGGATCGGCGGTCGCGGTCAGCGCGATGCGCGGCACGTTGGGGAACTGCTCGTGCAGCACCGACAGCTTGATGTACTCCGGCCGGAAGTCATGCCCCCATTGCGATACGCAGTGCGCCTCGTCGATGGCGAACAGCGCGATCTTCGACGCCTGGAACAGGTTCAGGCAGCGCTCCGTCATCAGGCGCTCGGGCGCCACGTAGACCAGGTCGATCTCGCCGGTGCGCACCAGGCGCTCGATGCGGCTGGCTTCTTCGTAAGTCTGGGTGGAGTTGAGGAAGGCGGCGCGCACGCCCACTTCGGCCAGCGCGTCCACCTGGTCCTGCATCAGCGCGATCAGCGGCGAGACCACCACGCCGACGCCGTCGCGCACCAGCGCGGGGATCTGATAGCACAGCGACTTGCCGCCGCCGGTGGGCATCAGGACCAGCGCGTCGCCGCCACCGCTGACATGGCCGACGATCTCCGCCTGCTGGCCGCGGAAGGCTGGGTAGCCGAACACGGTCTGCAGCAGTTGAAGGGCGCGCTCGTTATTTTCCTGATGATCCATTGCTACTACTCGATTCCGACGACAAAACTACAAAAAGGTTTAATCGGCCCAGACGATGACGCCGGAGTAACCGGTGACAAGCACCATCAGGCCGAAGGCGATGCGATACCACGCGAACGCGGTGAAGGTGTGCGAGCTGATGTAGCGCAGCAGCCAGCGCACGCACAGGAAGGCCGAGACGAAGGCCGCCACGGTGCCGATGGAGAACAGCGGCAGGTCGGAGGCCGACAGCAGCGCGCGTTCCTTGTACAGCGAATACACGGTGGCGCCCAGCAGCGTGGGGATCGCCAGGAAGAACGAGAACTCGGTCGCGACCTTGCGCGAGAAGCCGAAGATCATGCTGCCCATGATGGTGGCGCCGGAGCGGCTGGTGCCCGGGATCAGCGCGAACGCCTGGGCGATGCCGATCTTGAGCGCGTCCTTCGGCGTGATGTCGTCGACCGAATTGATGCGGGCCATGGCCGGATTGTCTTTTTCGCGCTTTTCCACCCACAGGATGACGAAGCCGCCGACGATGAAGGCCAGCGCCACCGGCACCGGCGCGAACAGCTTGGCCTTGATGGCTTTGCTGAACAGCACGCCCAGCACGGCGGCCGGCAGGAAGGCGATCAGCACGTTGAGCGCGAAGCGCTGCTGTTTCGGGTCGCCCAGGCCGGTCAGCACGGCGGCGATGCGCGCGCGGTACTCCCAGCAGACGGCGAAGATGGCGCCCGCCTGGATGACGATCTCGAACACTTTCATTTTTTCTTCCAGGCCATGGAAGCCCAGCAGGTGTTCCGCCAGAATCAGGTGGCCGGTCGAGGAGATCGGCAGAAATTCGGTGAAACCTTCTACCAGGCCCATGATCAGGGCTTTGAGTGCGAGAACGATATCCATGAGGTAAGTAATGAGTTGGTGGGAGTGGGGCCTCACGTGGAGCGCCGGGGTCGAAGCTTACCATGTTCGCGGCCTCCGATTCTGAATCTGACTCAAGGGTAATGGGCTTTTCCCCGCCGGGACAAAAAAAACGCCCCGGAACGGGGCGTTGGAAGAAGACCTGCGTACTGCGTCGGGTGCGATTACCAGCTGGCCTTGAGCGTGTACTTGCCGCTGGTGGCGCCGGTGCCGCCGCTGTAATAGATGACCTTGGCGTACAGCGTGCCGGCGGTGCCGTAGCTGACGCTGTCGGCCGAGCCCGTGCCGTTGGTGCTGGACGCCACCTTGGTGCCGGCGCTGTTGTACAGCTCCAGGTCGTAGTCCGAGCTGGCGTTCGGCGCCAGCGTGACGGTCAGCGTTTTGCCGGCCGGCAGCACGATCTTGTAGTAGTCGACGTCGGACGAGGCGCTGAACGTGCCGTTGACCGTGGTGCCGGCGGTGCTGACGGCCTGCGCGGTGGCGGTGGTGTTGTTGCTCTCCACTTCGTTGATGGTCGGGCCGCTGACCACCGACGACAGGATGTTCTGCGCCTCGAACTTGGCCTGGAAGGTGTTGGCGTAGCTCAGGTCCGACGGGTACAGCGCCTTGGCCGCGTTGACGATGGCGGTGGCCATGGCCGGCATCTTGATGTTGCTGCCCAGGCCGAAGTGCGCCTCCAGGATGATCTGGTCGATATTGGCGCGCGGCTTGCCGGCGGCGATCAGCTCCACCATGGACTGGTACAGCGGCGCCGACCACAGTTCGTCGGACTGGAAGGTGATGCCGTTCTCGGTCACGGACTGGTGCGCGCCGTAGGTCTTGGCGGCGTTGTACTTGACGTTGGTGCGGTTCAGCAGGCGGCCGCCCCAGCAGGCGCCGTGGCCGTCCCAGCTGAACGCCCATTCCGGATGGTAGATCTTGCCGTTCGGCGTGCTGTAGGAGTAGGACGCGGCCCAGTAGTCGCCGAAACCTTCGCCCATGGCGCCGGTGTCGCCGCCGCTCCAGCTCGAATTGATGTTGGCCTGGATGCCGTGGCCGTATTCGTGCAGGATGACGTCGGCGTCTTCGCTGTCGTTGACGCAGCCGTGGCCGAAGGCCAGGTAGTCCGAGCCGGCGGCGCCGCCGCTGTAGTGCGAGTTGTCGTCGCCGTTGACGCCGTCGGTGTCGACGTCCAGCGGACGGTTGATGATGGACTTGGTGCCGGTGAAGCCCAGCGACTGGATGTAGCGCTGGCTCTGGTCCAGGTGGAAGTAGACGTTGGTGTCGTCGAAGGCGTTGCTGCCGCGCTTGGCCGTCCACACGCCGTTGGTGGTGGTGCTGGGCGCGGTGGCCGGGGATTCGATGTTCTTGATGTTGACGAACGGGCCGCTCAGCTTGTACACGCCGCCGGTCACGGTCAGGTCGCGCAGCGTCTTGGTCGAGTAGGCGGCGTCGAAGGCGGAGGCGGGCGAGGTGTCGGTCAGCGCGTCGGTGTTGAGCACGGTGCGCGGATCGGGATCGAAGGCGTAGCCGGAACCGTTGATGCCGGACGGCGTGGCCAGCGCCACGGCGGCCGATTGCGCACTCAGCTGCGAGCGCGAGTTCTGGCTGCTGTTCACGGCCTTGGTGGCGGCGGTGCGGTCCAGCACGGGGCCGGCCGACGCGGCACGCGCGGCCAGCGAACGCTCGCCCTTGCGCGGCAGCGAGGTGGAGTAGGAATCGATGACCGCGCCGTCATGCGCGTTCAGGTATTGCACGAAGCCGCCGGTCGGCATTTGCGCCTCGATGCGCACCTTGCGGGCCAGTTGCACGCCGTCCTTGGTCGGCACCCACACCAGTTCGGTCGATGGCGTGGCCACCAGCGGATGCTGCACCTTCATATTGGTCCAGGCTTTGTCCAGTGCCTGGTCTTCGCTGATCTGGGCCTGGTTGTACAACTGGTTGACGGCGCTGGCGTCGACCTTGTCGGAGATGTAGCGGGTTTCGTTGAAGATCTTTTGCAGCTGGCCGTTCTTGCCGATCGAGATGATGATCTCGGCCCGGTCCACCGGCAGGCCGCGCAGCATTTGCTGGTAGTGGTAGTGCTTGCCGGTCAGGGATTCCTGCACCTTGACCAGGCCCAGGTTGCTCAGCGAGGCGGGCAGGCCGAAGCGGGCGGCGTTCTGGCGCAGCACGTCGTCGGCCGAGGTGGCCGCGGTGCCGGAGAATACCGTCAGGTTTTCAACCGAGTAGCTGCCGGCGTGCGCGGTACCCGCGTAGGCCAGGACGATCAGGGAAGCAAGTAGTGGGCGGGCAAATTGGCGCATGCTGCATGGACTCCTTTAAATGGGATGTAGTTTGGATGCGAGCCTTGTGGGTGCCAAACGAGTATAGCCACGCCTTTTTGCCATTTGTAAAATCAGGCGTTTTTAGACACTTTGTGTGATTCTGTTAAAAATGAGACATAGCGGCGGCGCGCGGGCGGCGCTAAGATGGAGCCCAAATACCCAACGAAAGGCAAGCGATGCAACGACTGTTTTCCCTGCTGCTGCCGCTCGCGCTGGCATCCGGCTGCGCGCTGGCGCAAGCGCCCAGGGCGATCGAGGATGTGGAGCCGGAGGTGACGCAGCAGGTGGCGGCGGCCGTCGCGAAGATGGCGGTCGATCCGGCGGCCGAGGGCGCGGCGCTGCTGCGCGCCTGCGCGGCCCAGGCCGCGCCGCCGCTGGAGCTGCTGCGGCGCACCGTCGACGGCGAAGAGCGCACCTATCTGTACCGCACCCAATGCGGCAAGCCGCTGCTGGTGTCGGCCACCTATGGCAAGAACGGCGCGATCAAGCGCCTGCAACTGAAAGCTGAATAAGCCGCCCCGTCGGGTAGAATCGATATCCAGGCAGCCACCAGGAGCGATCGCCGGAGGTTCTGCTGTTACCGCAAGAGCCCATCTATCAGCATAGGGAGTAGAGCTTGTTACAGCTTGACAGCCAAATCGTTTCGGATATCGCGGCGCTTGAAGCGATTTACGGAACGCCTGCCGCAGCGTCGATAAAAAAAGAAGTGGCATACATTCATCCGCACTATCGAAAATTCATCGAGGCGGCGCCGTTTGCCCTGCTGGCAACATGCGGATCGGACGGTCTCGATGTGTCTCCCCGAGGCGACCCCGCTGGTTTTGTCCGGGTCCACGACGAACATACCTTGCTCCTTCCCGATCGTCGCGGGAACAATCGAATAGACAGCCTGCGGAACGTCCTGCATGATTCCCGGGTCTCTCTCATCTTTTTGATCCCGGGGATTGGAGAAACGTTGCGGGTCAATGGTACTGCATCGATTCAAGTCGCTCCGGGTTTGCTGTCAGCCTTCAGTATCGACGGCAAATCGCCGCTTTCCGTATTGGTCGTGAAAGTCAACGCGGTGTTCTTCCAGTGCTCGCGCGCGATACTTCGTTCGCATCTCTGGGACCCGTCCAGGCATCGGGATCGTGGGGATTTGCCGAGCCCTGGAACGATCTTGGCGGATTTGAGCAGCGACGAAATTGATGGCCTAAAATATGATGCCGATTTGCCCCGGCGTTTATCAACAACTCTTTATTGATCTCAACCATAAAAAAGCCCTCCATCCGCGCGGGGAAGCCGCGTGGATGGAGGGCGTGAGAGCGACCTGATGGCAGGGTCGCGAGGGAGATGCGACTATTAGAACGTCATGTCCAGGCGCGCGCCGAAGTAGCGCTGATAGTCGCGCGGCGGCAGCCATTCGGTGGTGTTGACCACCAGCGGCGTATTGGGCGCCTTGCTGCTCCAGTTGCTGTTGGCATAGCCGTTGTTCAGCCCCGCCGCGTAGCGCTTGTCGAACAGGTTGTTGACCAGGAAGGTGAACTTGTAGCGGTCCTGCTTGTCCTTCACGCCGAAGCTCAGGTTGGTGATGCTGTAGGCGCCCTGTATCGTCATCGGATCCTGGCTCAGCGAGAACTGCGTGCGGCTCTGGTAGCGCGTGGTGGCCGCGACGAAGCCGTTGAAGCTCTGCGACGGCAACACCAGGTCGTATTGGCCGCCCAGGTTGACCTTGACCTTGGGCGCATTAGGCAAGGTCTTGCCCGCCAGATCCTGGACGTTGGTGTTGTTGTACTTCGGACTGTTGACGCAGCCGGGGCCGGGAATGGTGCCCGTTCCGGTGGCGTTCAGCACGTTGTAGCACGGGCCGTTCTCGAACGACTGCACGGTGGCCTTGGTGTAGGCGAAGCTGCCGTTCAGTTGCAGCTCGCGCGTCACGCGCACGCTGCCTTCCAGCTCCACGCCCTCCGTGCGCAGGCCGCCGATGCTGTTCAGGCCGGTGCGATAGGTGCCGTCGGCATCGAAGAAGCTCGACGATTGCTGGAAGTTCTTGAAGTTGGTGCGGAACAGCGCCAGGCTGAACATGGCGCGGTTGTCCAGCAGGCTTTGCTTCAGGCCGATCTCGTAGCTGCGCGCCGTCTCAGGCTTGACGGCCGGCAGCTTGGCGGTGGCCGACGTGAAGCCGGACGTCAGGTCGTAGGCCACGCCCTTGTGGCCGGTCGACGCCATGCCGTAGACCATGCTGTCCTTGTCGATGCGGTGCTCCAGGCCCAGCTTGCCGGTGAAGCTCTTGTCGTTGTCTTCCTTGTGATAGTACTCGGTCAGCGCGTGCGCCTGCGGCGGCACCGTGTAGCGGCGGAAGTTGTAGCCGGTGTCTTCATCGTTGTAGCGGCCGCCCACGATCAGGCTGGTGTTCGGCACGAAGTCCCACGAACCCTGTCCGTAGATGGCCTTGCTGATATTCCACGCGTCGGCGCCGTAGGACGTGCCGTAGGCCTGGATCAGCGGCGCCTTGGTCAGCTCGCGGTTCAGCCAGTTCTTGCCGTACCACAGGCCGGCCACGTAGCGTACCGCGCCCTTGTCCGGCGAGGTCAGGCGCAGCTCCTGCGTGGTCGAATGCACATCGAACGAGCCGTACTGGAACAGGCCGCCGTGCATGCCGGTCGGCTGGCCGTTCGGCAGCAGCAGGAAGGGCAGGATGTCGATGTCGGTGTTGTCGTTGTCCTGGTAATCGTCCATGTGGTAGCGGCCGTAGGACGAGATCGAGCTCAGCGTGTGGCCGGCCAGCGGGCCGTTCGGATCGAAGGCCCAGTCCAGCTTGACGCCGGTGCCGACGTCGTGGAACTTGCCGCCGGTCGGGTAATCGTTGCGCACGTCGCGGTTGCCCGGGCCGATGTTGATGCCGGCCAGTACCAGCGAGGCCGGCAGCTGCGGCGCGTTGCGGTAGATGCCGCCCGGCGACATATAGCTGTAGGCGTTGGAGCAGCAGAACTTCTCGGTGCGGTTGTAGTGCGGCGTCAGGGTGACGGTCAGCTGCTCGGTCGGGGTCCACTCCAGTTTTCCGCTGAGGTTGTCGCCCTTGCTGCCGTTCAGGTGGCCGCCGGTGGTCAGGTCGTTGAGCGTGCCCTGGTAGCTGGTCTTGCTGGCAGCCAGGCGCAGGCGCAGCGTGTCCGACACGGCGCCGCCGACGCTGAAGCCGGCCCGCCATTCATGGTCGTCGGTGAGATAGGTGCTGACGGTGGTCTTGAGCGGGCCGCCGATCGGCTTGGTGGTGATGTTGAGCGCGCCCGCGATGGAGCTCTTGCCGAACAGCGTGGACTGCGGCCCCTTCAGCACCTCGATGCGGTAGACGTCGGCCAGGTCCTTGAAGGCGCCCGCCTGCATGCCCTGCGGGATATCGTCGACGATGACCGAGACGTCGGCCTCGACGCCGATGCCCAGCGAGAAGGTGCCGATGCCGCGCATATTGATGCTGAAGTTGCCCGGCTGGCTGCCGTAGGACAGCGTCAGCGCCGGCGACAGCGAGGGGATATCCTCCAGGTCGCGCACGTTGGAGCGTTGCAGCACGGCGTCGCCGAGCACGGTGATCGAGGCCGGCACGTCCTGCAGGTTCTGGGCGCGCTTGTTGGCGGTGACGACCACCGATTCGAGCTTGCCGCTGTCTACCGGCGCGGCCTGCTGCGCAGAGGCTGCGCCCAGCCCGAACAGGGCGATGGCGACTGCGGCCGTGATGGGCCGCAGCGTGAGGTTGTGAGTGTTCATCGTGTCTCCAATTATTATTAAGTGCTTTGTGGAATCGCTTCCACTTATGATGAAAAAATACGCCGGCAATCGCGCGGATCGCCGGCGGTGCTGCGCCTACTTTGAACTGACCTTCAACGGCGCCTTCAGCTTCTGCGCGTAGTTGCGCACGTAGGCCTGCCACGCCGCGCCGTCGGCGAAATCGCCGCTCTTGTTCCAGCCCGCGCCGAAGTAGTAGACGAAGGGCTGGCCCGGTTGGTTGGGCTGCACTGTGCCCAGCGCCAGCTGCTGCTTGTCGGCGACGGTGAAGCCGCTGGCGCCGGCCGGCAGGATCACGCCGCAGCCGGTGATGCCGTCGTCGCCATGCTGCGGCTCCCAGTAGCTGGACCAGCCGCCGGCGGCGTCGGTCACGTAGTCGCCCTGGCCGTCGCGCTGCACGATGCCCACGCCCACCGTCAGCGGGCCTTTGCCGCTGGCGCTGTAGCGGCTCTCGACGCGGGTCATGTTGGAGCCGGCGTCGATGGAGAAGCGCTTCACTTCGGAGACCATGCGGCCATTGCCCGCATCCCATTTGCCGAATGTGAGTTCGAACACGGAGCGCAGCGGACCGTCGGCCAGCACCTTCCAGCTCTGGAAGTTGGATGAGTTGTGCAGGGCGTTGTCTGCGTAAATGGTGGTGCCGCCGCAGCCGCGGTTCTGGCCCACGTGGTAGTAGTCCAGGCCTTCGCCTGCGTCCTTGTGATAGGCGCCGTTCTTGTACCACTTGTCCACCACCGGGTAGCGCACCTTCTTGACCCACACGTCCACGCCGCTGCTGATCAGGTGCTCCTTCGGATCCTTGATGATGGCCGGACCGTAGACGCGGTGCACGGTGCGGTCGCTTTCCCACGCGAAGTCGTCCAGGCGTTCCGGCACGAAGCGCGCGTGCGTCTTGACGTCGGCCGGCGGCGTCGCCGCCAGGCGTTCGGCCGGCAGCACCAGGTAGCGGCGCGTGTCGCCGGCCGGCACGTTCACGGAGAACAGCAGCTGCTTGCCGCCGATGACTTGCGAATTCAGGATCGCCGATGTGGCGGCGTCCATCACCACCGGCGCCTTGATGCCGCCAGCGAGCTTGACTTCCACCAGCTCATCGCCGCGCAGGCCGTCGGTGCCGTTGGCCACGGCGACGGTCTGCGGCTTGGCCTTGTCCAGCACCGCCATGCGATACACCTCGCTGCCGGCCAGCAGGAAGCCGCCGACGCCATACACTTCGGTGGCGTCGTTGTCGAAGGATTTTGGATCCTGGCCGATAGGCTGCACGTGGGTCAGTTTGCCGTCCGCCTGCACGTTGGCCACCAGTGCGCTCCACACCTTTTGCACGGCGGGCTTGTAGGTCTTGGCGTCGAGCAGTCCCTGGTTGACGCCCCAGGCGAAGGCGTAGGCATACAGCGCCGAGCCGCTTGATTCCTTCAACGGATAGCTGGCCGGGTCCAGCAGGCTGGCGCGCCACAGGCCGTCCGGTTGTTGAAGCGTCAGCAGCTTGGCCGACATCTCCTTGTACTGCTGCTCGAAGCGCGGACGGGCAGGGTGATTGGCCGGCAGGTATTGCAGCATGCGTACCAGGCCGCCCATCACCCAGCCGTTGCCGCGTCCCCAGTAGACCTTCTCGCCGTTGGCTTCGCGCTTGTCGAAGTATTTGCTGTCTCTGAAGTAGAGGTGGGCTTCCTTGTCGTACAGGTAGTCCGACGTCACCCACCATTCGCTGACGGCGAAGTCCAGGTAGCGCTGGTCGCCGGTGACGGACCACAGGCGCAGCCAGGTCGGTGGACCCATGAACAGCGCGTCGCACCACGACCAGCGGTCCTGGTTGCCCTTGACGGTGAAGTCCAGCGTGCCGGTGCGGCGGTTGGCCAGGATGTCGTCGAAGCTGGCGCGCATGGCGGCGATCATCTTCGGATCGCGCAATTGCAGATACAGCTCGGCGTAGGTCTGGCCGATGATGTGATCGTCCGCGTGGTAGTGGTTGGGTCCCAGCTTCCATTCGTTCTTGTCGCCGACCGCAATCATGGCGTCGCGGTATTTGCGGTCGCCCGAGATGCCCACCAGCGCCATGAAGCCGGTATCGCCTACCGCCTGCGTCCAGTCGTCGGTGCGGTGCTTGCTTGGGTTGGCGAGCTGCCAGTCCGCCACGCGCTCCATTACGCTCAATACCGCTTTCGGATTGATGGCGGCCGATACTTCCGCGGCGAAGACTGATGATGCGGGCAGCGCCGCCGCGAAGGCGGCCAGCACGGCGGCGTGCAGATACGTTGGGTTCATGTGGGCGTCTCGTTTATATTTTTTGAGGTTGGGGCATTATTTGTACATCGGTCCTGCGGTGACGAACGGGCCGCCCTGGTAGATGGTGGGCGCATCGCCCGCCGCAGGGTAGGCCGCGCTGTCGGGGAAGTTGCCGGCGAACTGGCTGGAGCTGTGCTTCGGCACATAGCCCAGGTGCGAGGCGTGCTTGTTGTCCCACCATTTGGTCGGATTGTCCGAGGTGCCGAAGGTGATGGTATGGCCCACGCGCGGCGTGAACAGCGAGCAGCGGATCAGTTCCACCAGGTCGTCGTAGGCCAGGTAGGTGATCATCATGCGGCTGTTCTTCGGCTCCGGGAAGGAGGAGCCGATGCGCAGGCAGACGGTCTCCGTGCCGAAGCGGTCGTAGTAGTAGCGCGACAGCGCTTCGCCGAAGGCCTTGGAGACGCCGTAGAAACCGTCGGGACGCAGCGGCATGGTCGCGTCAACCAGCTCCGTGGTTTCGTAGTAGCCCACCACGTGGCTGGAGCTGGCGTAGATCACGCGCTTGACACCGCACTTGTGCACCGCTTCGTACAGGTGGTGCAGGCCGAGGATGTTGGCGTTCATGATGGGTTCGAATTTGTCTTCGACCGAGATGCCGCCAAAATGCAGTACGGCGTCCACGCCTTCCATCATGTTCAGCACGAAGTCGCGGTCGCCCAGGTCGCCGATGACGATCTCCTCGCCGTCGCGCGCCGGGCCGAGGTCCTTGACGTCGTTCAGGCGGACCACGTCGGCCCAGGCCTTGGCGCGTTCGCGCAGGATGGTGCCCAGGCCGCCGCCGGCGCCGGTCAGGAGGATGCGTTTGAAGGGTTTTGCGCTAGAAGTATTGGTCATTTGATGTTTTGTAGTTAAACGTTTAATCGCAAGTATAGCGAATATATTTTCGAGGTCAATCGCTTTCGCATCAATGTAGATATGGTGTGTGGCGGATTTGGCGTGCTAAGATCGACGCGGATGGCACGCTAAAATAAAAACCGATTGACTGGATTGATGAAAAAACCGATACCCACCATCCGCGATGTGGCCGCCGCCGCAGGCGTTTCCACCGCCACCGTGTCCAAGTTCGTCAACGGCGCCCAGCGTTTTTCGCCGGGTGTGGAGGCGACCATCACGCGGGTCATCGCGGACCTGGGCTATCGTTCCAATCCGCTGGCGGCGTCGATGATCACGGGCCGCACCAAGAGTATCGGCCTGTCGGTGCTGGATGTCGCCAATCCGCACTTCACCAGCGTGGTCAAGGGCGCCAACCGCGTGGCGCAGGAACACGGCTACACCCTGCTGCTGGTCGATACCGAGGAAAACCCGGACCGCGAACGCCCCCTGCTGGAGGCGCTGAGCCGCCGTGTGGACGGCTTGATCGTCATCTCGCGCATACCGGAATCGGAGATGGACTGGATGGTGGCGCTGGAGAAGCCGATGGTGTTCTTCGGCCGCCTGGCCGGCCACGACATCCCCTGGGTGGCGGGCGACGATCACCGGGGCGCCTGCATGCTGACGCGCCACCTCGTGGCGCTGGGCCACCGCAGGATCGCCTACCTGGGCTTTTCCAAATCGCGCCGCGATGAGGAGCGCCTGGCCGGCATCCGCGAGTGCCTGTCCGCGCATGGAGTGCCGCTGGTCGTGCATGATGCGGCCGCGCCGTCGGCGTTGGAAGGAGAGCGTGTGTGCTCGTCCATCATGCTCGGCTCCGAACCTCCCGATGCGCTGATCTGCTACAACGACCTGATGGCGCTGGGCTTCATGAAAGCCGCGCAGACGCTGGGCTTCCGGCTGCCGGCCGACATCTCCGTGGCGGGCTTCGACAACATCCAGTTCGGCGCCTACACCTCGCCGCCGCTCACCACGGTCGACCTGCAAAGCGAACGCCTGGGCGCGGCCGCGATGGAGCAGCTGATCGGGCAGGTCGAAGGCAAGCCGGCGCCCGCCTTCAGCATGATCGAGCCGCAGTTGATACTGCGCGGCTCCACAGCCGCCCGCAACCCCCGCAGCGTTTAGAGCGATTTTTTCACGCGAAGCTTTACGTCCAAAGAAAAATCACATAACATAGGTTAAACGTTTTCCAAAACAATTCAAGCCCGAGACCTCCGCCCCATGATTTCAACCCGATTCCGCCTGTCTGCGATCGCGCTGGCCGCCCTGCTGGCTGGCGGCGCTGCGGCGCAAACCGCCGCCACCGCGCCGATGAACCGCATCGTGCAGGACAACGCCTATCAGCAGCTGGACTACTTCTTCAAGAAGCTGGTCGCGGAAAAGGAAGCCATCGTCATCGACGGCTACGCGCCGTTCAAGGCGGGCGACAAATTCTTGCCGGGTAAAGTGGCGGCGGGCCTGGGCCATGTGCTGCTCAACAGCGCCAAGGATGATCCGGCGCTGCCGCAGCAGCTGCGCGACTATCGCGACATCGCCGATATGACGGTCGGCATGGACAACCACACCTGGGGCATTTACTACTACATCGGCACGCTGGTCAAACTGAAGGAAGCGGGCCTGCTGGAACAGGCGGTCAGTCCGGCCACGCTGGAGAAGCTGCGCAAGCAGCTGGACTGGCGCACCTTCGTCACGGTGCCGCAGTACGACTTGATCAACCTGCCGACCAACTACTACGGCGTGGCGTTCAGCATCGCGCGCCTGCGCATGCTGATGGGCTGGGAGGACGACAGCGGCAGCAAGATCCTGCTCGATAAAATGCTCACGCATTACAAGAAGTACTCGGGCAAGTTCGGCTTCTCCGACGAGACCGACGGCGAAGGGCGCTTCGACCGTTACAGCATCCTGCTGATCGCCGAAATCTGCGAGCGCTTCCTGGAGACCGGCCTGCAACCGACACCCGAGCTGAAAGGCTTGCTGCGCAAGGCGGCCGACATCGCGCTTAACGTCAGCAATACCGCCGGCGACGGCTTCAGTTTCGGCCGCAGTCTCGGCCCGTATGGCGAGACGGCGCTGGTCGAGATCCTGTCCGTGTCCGCCTATCTGGACGTGCTGACGGCGGAAGAGAAGCAGTACGCATATGCCTTCTCTTCGCGCGTGGCCGCACGCTACATGGACTTCTGGTACGACCCGGCGATGCACTCGCTGGACATGTGGGGCAAGGGCCGCCGCACCGACGCCTATCGCGGCAAGCACCGCATCCTGGGCGAGAACTTCTCGCTGCTGCACCAGCTGATCTACACCAATGACACCTGGAACAAGGCCGGCATGAAGGATGCGCCGCCCAAGGCCGACCTGCAAGCGTGGCTGGACAGGACGCGGCCGCAGTTCAGCACCACCACCTTCGCGCAGGGCGAGTACGACCGCGCGTTGACCGTTTTCCGCGACGGCAAGCACGTCGTCAGCCTGAACATCATCAACGGCGGCATCAGTCAGCATGACAACAGCCCGTACTACCCGCTGCCGTTCGCACCGGGCATCGTGTCCGGCATCGCCGACAGCGGCAGCGCGCATCCGCAGCTGCTGCCCAAGTTCACCATGGCCGACGGCGCGCAGCTGATCGGCACGGCGTGGATCAAGGACATCAAGACCAGCCAGGCCGGCCAGCGCTATACCGTCAGCTACCGGCAGGATGAACTGGACCGCCTGGGCAAGAAAGGGCCGGTCAAGGATGGCCGCATCAAGCTGCAGACCACCTACACGCTGGAGCACGGCCAGCTTACGCGCAACGACGTCTACACGCCGGTCGGCACGCAGGAGGTGGAGAAGATCACGCTGGAATTCGCATCCTTCTCGGAGCAGCCTTCCATCGACGGCGGCACCGTCACCTTCGCCAAGGGAGACGTGAACGAATACAGCGTCGCCGGCCTTCAGCAATGCCAGGTGGCGCCGACCAACGGCAGCAAGGACTACATGGCGCCGTATGGAGCGATGAAGACGCTTGTCACCTGCAGCACCGGCAAGCTGACGATGAAGGAACCGCTGACCATCAAGTGGATCATCAAGTACCACTAAGGACAACATGCCGCACTTAAAAATCGAATACACCGCCAATCTCGACACGCACGCCGACATCGGCGAATTGTGCAAGACGTTGTCGCACACGCTGGTGACGCTGAAGGACGACCAGGGCGCACCGGTGTTCCCTCTGCTGGGCACACGCGTGCTAGCCTATCCCGCAGCGTATTACGCGGTGGCGGACGGCGAGCAGGGGCGCGCTTTCGTCTACATGAACATGCGTATCACGCCGGGCCGCAGCGATGCACTGGTGAAGGCGGTCGGCGATGCCGTGCTGGCCGCCGCACAAGCGCATCTGGCGCAGGCGCTGGACAAGCTGCCGCTGCGCCTCACGCTGCAAATCGATGCGACACCGCCTGGATACGAAGGCAAATTCAGTAGTTAATAAAATCTTGGAGACCTGAATGCGTAGTGTGTTGAAGCTCTTATTGGTATCGGGCTGCCTGTCCGCCCTGGCGGCGGCGTGGGCGCAGGATGACCAGGCCCCGGGCCAGGCAATGGTGGTGCCAGCCGCAGGCGGCCGCGCCGCGCCGACGGTAATGACGAAGCAGCCGCCCACGCTGCACAACATCTACGGCCGTACGCATCTGCTGCTGGACGGCCGCTGGAACTACATCGTCGATCCCTATGAGGCGGGCTACTACAACTACCGCCACCAGCCGTTCGACCAATCCGCCACCGGCTCCGGCGGCTTCTACGACGACCGCAAACCCAAGGACAAGACCGAATCCGTCGAATACAGCTTCGACGGCTCGCCGACGCTGGCCATCCCCGGCGACTGGAATTCGCAGAACGCCAAGCTTGAGACCTACGAAGGCACGGTCTGGATGCGCCAGCAGTTCCGGGCCGCGCCCAAGGACGGCAAGCGCTACTTCCTCTACTTCGGCGCCGTCAACTACGAAGCCCACGTCTACCTGAACGGCAAGAAGGTCGGCAGCCATAAAGGCGGCTTCACGCCGTTCCAGTTCGAAGTCACGGGCCGCCTGCTGAACGGCCAGAACACGGTCATCGTCAAGGCCGACAACACCCGCCACCAGGACGACATCCCGACGCTGAACACCGACTGGTGGAACTACGGCGGCATCACCCGCGACGTGCTGCTGGCCGAAACGCCGGACACCTACATCGCCGACTACCAGATCCAGCTGGCCAAGGGCGACATGGGCCGCATCGAAGGCTATGTGCAGATGACCGGCGCGCAGCGCTCGCAGGACGTGACGATCACCATCCCCGAGGCGGGCGTCAAGGCCACCGTGCACACCGGCGCCGATGGCCGTGCAGCGGTCAGCATCCCGCTGGCGAAAACCAAGATGCGCTACTGGTCGCCGGAAGATCCCAAGCTTTACACCGTCACCATCGCCGCCGCCACCGACAAGCTCAATGACCGCATCGGCTTCCGCACCATCGAAACGCGCGGACAGGATCTGCTGTTGAATGGGAAGTCGGTGTTCCTGCGCGGGATCTCGCTGCACGACGAAAACCCATTGATACCGGGCCGCCTGCGCGGTGAGGGCGACATGCGCATGATGCTGCAATGGGCCAAGGACATGAACTGCAACTACGTCCGCCTGGCGCACTACCCGCACAGCGAAGAGATGATCAAGCTGGCCGACGAGATGGGCATCCTGGTCTGGGCCGAGGTGCCGGTGTACTGGACCATCTCGTGGGAGAAGCCGGAAGTCTACGCCAACGCCAGCCAGCAGCTGACCGATCTGGTGACGCGCGACCGGAACCGGGCCAGCGTCATCATCTGGTCGATCGGGAACGAGACGCCGGTCAGCGAGGCGCGCAATGTCTTCATGGGCAAGCTGGCCGATACCGTGCGCACGCTGGACCGCACACGCCTGGTCGGCGCCGCGCTGGAAGTGCACCGCAAGGGCGACGAGGTGACGGTGGAAGATCCGCTGGCCGACAAGATCGACCTCGCCAGCTTTAACGAGTATGCCGGCTGGTACTGGTCCAACAACAAGGAGATGATGAAGTTCTCCTTCAAGGTCAATTACAACAAGCCGGTGATCATTACCGAATTCGGCGCCGACGCGCTGGGCGGCCTGCACGCGGACGACGACACCCGCTGGAGCGAGGAGTATCAAGACCTGCTGTACAAGAACCAGTTCAAGCTGCTGGACGCGATCCCCGGCCTGCGCGGCATGACGCCCTGGGTGCTGACCGACTTCCGCTCGCCGCGCCGCCCGCACCCGTACTACCAGGACTTCTGGAACCGCAAGGGCCTGATCTCGGAGACCGGCAAGAAAAAACTGGCCTTCTACACGATGAAGGCTTACTACGACCAAAAACAGCAGCAATACAAATGACCATGAAGAAGACCACACTCGCCCTGGCAGCAGCCTTGCTGCTGCCATTGATGGCCCACGCACAGGACGCGCAGATCGACCGCAAGGTCGCCGCGTTGATGAAGCAGATGACGGTGGCCGAGAAGGTCGGCCAGCTGCACCAGCTGTCCGGCCGCCTGTTCACAGGTCCGACCAGCAGCGACTACGCCGCCAAGCTGGCCGATATCCGTCTCGGCAAGGTCGGCTCCATGCTCAACATTAAAGGCGTGGCCGACACGCGGGAGATCCAGGCGTTGGCGCTGCAATCGCGGCTGCACATTCCGCTGCTGTTCGGCCAGGACGTGATCCACGGCTACCACACCGTGTTCCCCGTTCCGCTGGGCGAGTCGGCATCGTGGGACATGGAGGCGATCGAGCAGTCGGCCCACATCGCCGCGCGCGAGGCCGCGGCAGCAGGCATCCACTGGACCTTCGCGCCGATGGTGGACATCGCCCGCGATCCGCGCTGGGGCCGCGTGATGGAAGGCGCGGGCGAGGACACCTTCCTCGGCTCCGCCATCGCGCGCGCGCGCGTGCACGGCTTCCAGGGCAAGCAGCTCGGCGCCACGGATTCCGTGATGGCCACCGCCAAGCACTTCGCCGCCTACGGTGCGGCCGTGGCGGGCCGCGACTACAACGCGGTCGACATGAGCAACCAGCAGCTGTTCGAAGTCTACCTGCCGCCGTTCAAGGCCGCGCTGGACGCGGGCGCCGCGACCTTCATGAACTCCTTCAACACGCTGAACGGCATACCCGCCACCGGCAATCTGTTCTTGCAGCGCGATATCCTGAAGGGCAGTTGGAACTTCAAGGGCTTCGTCGTCAGCGACTGGGGTTCGGTGCGCGAGATGGTCCCGCATGGCTATGCCGCCGACCTGGCCGACGCGTCGGTCAAGGCCATCAACGCCGGCAGCGACATGGACATGGAGAGCTACGCCCACATCAAGCACCTTGAGGATGCCGTCAAATCCGGCAAGGTGAAAATGAAGACGCTGGACGATGCCGTCTACCGCATCCTGTACAAGAAGTTCGAGCTTGGCCTGTTCGACGATCCATACCGCTACTCGGTCGCCGCGCGCGAGAAGGCCGTGCTGGCCGACCCGTCGCACCGCGCCGCCGCCTTGGATGTGGCGCAGAAATCCCTGGTGCTGCTGAAGAATGCCGCCAAGACTTTGCCTCTGTCGCGCGCCGCGCAGAAGATCGCCGTCATCGGGCCGCTGGCCGATGCTAAGCGCGACCTTGAAGGCGGCTGGGTAGTGGAGGGCGACCGCGCCCCCGTGGTCAGCATCCTTGAAGGCATACGCAGCCACGCCGGCAAGGCGGAGGTCAGCTATGCCGAGGCTTGCGGCGCCGGTTGCACCGGCACCGAAGGCTTTGACGACGCCGTCGCCGCAGCAACCCGCGCGGACGTGGTGGTGCTGGTCGTCGGCGAGACCTGGGACTTGAGCGGCGAAGCCAAGTCGCGCACCGACATCACGCTGCCCGGCCATCAGGAACAGCTGTTCGCGGCGCTGAAGGCGACCGGCAAGCCGGTCGTGGTGGTGATGCTGGCCGGCCGTCCGCTGGTGTTCAACACCATCGCCGACCAGGCGGACGCCATCGTCTATGCATGGTTCCCCGGCAGCGAGGGCGGCAACGCGGTCGCCAACGTGCTGTTCGGCGACTACAACCCGTCGGGCAAGCTGCCGATCACCTTCCCGCGCAGCGTCGGCCAGATTCCGCTGTCCTATGCGCAGTACAGCACCGGCCGGCCAGTCACCGACGAGAAGAACGTGGTCTACAAATCGGCCTACATCGATTCCGTTAACACGCCGCGCTACGCCTTCGGCCATGGCCTCAGCTACACCGATTTCAAGTACTCCGGCCTGACGATCAGCAGCAAGGCGATGGCGCCGTCGCAACAGGTAACGCTGTCGTTCGACCTGGCCAACACCGGCAAGGCCGAGGGCACCGAGATCGTGCAGCTCTACCTGCGGGACCTGGTCGCCTCGGTGGTGCGGCCGGTGAAGGAGCTGAAGGGTTTTCAGAAAGTCCACTTGCTGCCGGGCGAGCAGCGCCGCGTGAGCTTCACGATAGACCGCGAACTGCTGTCGTTCTTTAACAGCCAGCTGGTCTGGGGCGCGGAGGCCGGCGACTTCAAACTGATGGTCGGCAGCGCCTCCGACGATATCCGCCTTGAGGGCGCAGTCACGCTGCTGCCATCCAAATAACCAGAACCACCGGACACCGAACCATGACCACCACTCGTCAATCCAGCGCCACGCCCGTCGTCACCGCCATGCGCGTGATCCCGGTCGCAGGGCAGGACAGCATGCTGCTCAACCTGAGCGGGGCACACGCGCCTTACTTCACCCGCAACCTGCTGATCCTGACCGACAGCGCAGGCAACCAGGGCGTGGGTGAAGTGCCCGGCGGCGAAGCGATACGCGCCACGCTGGAGGATGCGCAACAGCTGATCGTCGGCCAGCCGGTCGGCCGGTACAACGCGGTGCTGAACAAGGTGCGCACGGCTTTCGCGGACCGCGACAGCGGCGGGCGCGGTTTGCAGACCTTCGACCTGCGCATCGCGATCCACGCTGTTACCGCTATCGAGTGCGCGCTGCTGGACCTGCTGGGCCAGTACCTGGACGTGCCGCTGGCCGCGCTATTGGGCGACGGTCAGCAGCGCGCGCAGGTGCCGATGCTGGGCTACCTGTTCTTCATCGGCGACCGCACCCGTACCAATCTGCCCTACGCCAGCGACCCGGGCGCGGCGGACAAGTGGTCGCGCCTGCGCCATGAGCCGGCGATGGATGCGGCGGCCGTGGTGGCGCTGGCCGAAGCGGCCTATGAACGCTATGGCTTCAAGGACTTCAAGCTGAAAGGCGGCGTGCTGCGCGGCGAGGATGAAATCGAGGCCGTCACCGCGCTGGCCGAACGCTTTCCCGACGCGCGCGTGACGCTCGATCCGAACGGCGGCTGGCTGCTCAAGGACGCCATCCGCCTGTGCCGCGACCAGGGCCACGTGCTGGCCTACGCCGAAGACCCATGCGGCGCGGAGAACGGCTACTCGGGCCGCGAGGTGATGGCGGAATTCCGCCGCGCCACCGGCCTGCCCACCGCCACCAATATGATCGCCACCGACTGGCGCGAGCTGGGTCACGCGATTCAGTTGCAGTCGGTGGATATTCCGCTGGCCGATCCGCATTTCTGGACCATGCAGGGTTCGGTGCGCGTGGCGCAGCTGTGCCATGAGTGGGGCCTGACCTGGGGCTCGCATTCGAACAACCACTTCGACGTGTCGCTGGCGATGTTCACGCACGTCGCCGCCGCCGCGCCGGGCAAGATCACCGCCATCGATACGCACTGGATCTGGCAGGACGGCCAGCGGCTGACCAAGGCGCCGTTGCAGATCAAGGGCGGCATGGTCGAGGTGCCGGCCAAGGCCGGCCTGGGCGTGGAGCTGGACATGGACGAAGTCGAGGCGGCGCATCAGCGCTACCTCGACATGGGCCTGGGCGCGCGTAACGACGCGGTGGCGATGCAGTTCCTTGTTCCCGGCTGGAGCTTCGACGCCAAGCGTCCTTGCCTGGTGCGTTAAAGCCGTCACTCCAGCGAGCGCTGCATCTCCTCGATCTCGTCCTTCAGCCAGGCGCGCAGGCGGGCGATCTTGGTCGTGCCTTCCTTGCCTGGGCTGACCACCAGCCGGTAGCCGCGCTTGTAAGGCGCGCTGAAGCAGACGATCCGTTTCAAGGCGCCGGTACGCAGGTCTTCGTAGGCGATCGCGTACGAAACAAGGCTGATGCCCTGTCCCGCCAGCGCCGCCTGCGCCAGCACGGCGAAATTGCTGTAGCTGCGCGAGAAATCGTACTGGCCTTTCAGGGCGCTGTTCTGCCGCAGCAGCTGTATCCATTCCTCGTTGCTGTGCTCATGCAGCAGCGGGAAGCGCTGCAAATCGGCCAGCGTCAGCGCCTCCTGGCCGGGCGCCAGCAACGACGGGCTGTACACCGCCACCAGCCGTTCGCGGAACAGCACTTCCGGATCGCCGTCCTCGATGGGGTGGAAGCGCAGCGCGGCGTCCGTGCTGCCGTCTTCCAGGTTGGCCAGGCGGTCGCTGGAATCGATGCGGATATCCAGCTCGGGGTACAGCTTGGTGAAGCGGTGGATGCGCGGCACCAGCCATTTGATCGCCAGCGAATGGGTGGTGGAGATGCGCAGGATTTTTTCCTCGTCGCCGTCCTGCAGCGCCGCCACCTTGGTGCGCAGATCGCCCAGCGCGCGGGCCACCGTCGCCGCCAGTTCCTGTCCCTTGTCGGTCAGCGTGATGTGGCGCGGGTGGCGCACGAACAGTTCGAAACCGACCGTCTCCTCCAGCTGCTTGACCTGCAGGCTGATCGCCGCCGGCGTTTTGTGCAGCTCCTGCGCGGCCAGTTTGAAACTGCCCCAGCGGGCGGCGCAATCGAAGTCGATCAGACCGGAAAGTGAGCGCAGCGGTTTGTTCATGTCTGGCTTAGGCTAAGTTTTTCTTATGCATTAATCGAATATTACTCGTTTGATCACGAGCGCATGCGGGAGGAAAATATACCTCATACGCTGATAAAACTCCATGAGCAAGAATTTATCGATATCGGCGCCACATTCGACAGGGGGTAGCCATGATCCAGATTCAGACCGTTCTTCAGCCATGCGTTGGCAAACCGGCGGCGCCATGCCCGGCGCCGGCGCCCAAGTTTTCGGCGGAGTTGATGCGCATGCTGGCGCAGCTGGTGATGTTGCGCTGAGCCGGCGGCGCAGTGGTGCAACGGCTACGCAACAGCTGTCAAAGACGGCAGCAGGTTTGTACAAGTTGCTCCGCATTCGGCATTTACGCGGGCGGCGGCGGCGTGACAATCGGTGTTCCACATAAAAAAATCGGGAGACACCATGACCTTGTTACGCATCTCGGCGGCGCTCGCAGCGCTGCTGGCTACCGGCGCCGCCAGCGCCGACAATATCTCGCTGCGCCTGGCTTATGCCGACGGCCGCAGCGGCGCCGTGTTCAGCGCGCGCCATGCTGAAATCGGCGACTTCGCCCTGACGCCCGACGTGCGCGGCGAGTCGGCGGGCGCGCAGTGGCGGGTGGTGGCGCGCGATGCGCAGGGCGCCATCCTGCACCAGGTCACGGTGGCTGGTGCGCAGCAGCGCCATGTCGAGGCATTCAATCCGGCGACCGGCGCCATCGACATATCCGCAACCGTGCGCCAGGCCAGTGGCACCTTCGAAGTGTCGCTGCCCTTCGACAGCGCCACCGCCAGCGTCGAGGTGGTGCCGGTGCAGGCAGCGTCGGCGCGGGGCGGCAAGAGCGCCACCGTCGCCGCCGCCGCCATCGCCCCCGCGGCGCTGGCGCGCTTCGACCGCGCCACGCTGGTCAAGCTGGCGGCCTCCTCGCGCAGCGCGCGTGCCGCCGCGGTGGCATCGACCACCAACGCGACCACCATCCTCAGTACCGGCCCGGCCGCCACGCGCATGGATTATGTGTTCATCGGCGACGGCTACACCGCTGCGGAGATGGGCAAGTGGCACACGGACGCGAAAAAAGTCATCGACGGCTTCCTGGCTGATCCGCTGTTCGCGGCCAACCGCAACGCCTTGAACATACGGCGGGTGGACGTGGTGAGCAACCAGTCCGGCGTGGATGAACCGGACAAGGGCATCTACCGTGACACCGCGCTGGACGCCGCCTTCAACTGCTACAACATCGACCGCCTGCTGTGCGTGGATACGGACAAGGTGCACGACGTGGTCGGCTCGGTGCTGGCGCCGGACGAGCGCGACGTGATCGTCGTCGTCGCCAACTCCACCCGCTACGGCGGTTCGGGCGGCGAGGTCGCCACGCTGTCGATGGCGACGCAGTCGATCGAGATCGCGCTGCACGAGATCGGACACACGGCGTTTTCGCTGGCCGACGAATACGACTACGGCACCTGCAGCCTGGATGGCGAGCCGGGCGAACCCGATGTGACGATGAACGCCACGCGCACTGTCAAATGGCGCGGCCTGATCTCGGGCAGCACGCCAGTGCCGACCGCCGCCGGCGTTTATCCGAACGGCACGGTGGGCGTGTTCCAGGGCGCGCAGTACTGCACCAGCGGCAAGTACCGGCCGACGGAGAACTCGCGCATGCGCACGCTGGGCTATCCGTGGCATGCGGTCAACGAGGGCGCGGCGCGCAAGGTGTTCGCGCAGTACAGCGGCGGCGGATCGGGCGTGACGCAAACCGGCACCGTCGCGGCGGGCGGCAGCATCAACATACCGAATGTGAACCCAGGCTGGATACGGGCGGCGGCGGGCAATATCAGCCTGCAGTTGAACGGCAAGGCCGGCACCAGTTATCAGCTCTACCTGTATCAGTACGGCGATAGCGGCTGGGTGCAGGTGGCGTCCAGCGCGGGCGGGACATCGAGCCCGGCTATCTCGTACAGCGCCGACGCCGGCTACTATTACGCGATGGCCACGGCAGTCTCCGGCGGCGCGTACACGCTGACCTACAGCTATACCAGGCCTTAGCCGGGAGCGGTGGCGCGTTCCAGGTCGGCCAGCCACACCATGGCCGACTCGCGGCTCGTGCCGCACATCTCGGCCGATGGTTGCAGGCCGCCGCAGAAGGCCGGGCGCTCGGGGCGGCCAAAGATCTTGCAGCGCATGTCGTCGGCCAGCTGGATGCAGCGCACGCCCGCCGGTTTTCCGTCGGGCATACCGGGTATCGGGCTGGTGATGGAGGGCGCCGTGCAGCATGCGCCACAGTTCGGACGGCAGTCCAGGGCTGGGATGGTTTTCATAGGGGCGTTATTTTACGCCCCTTTTTCTCCACCCAGCCATTTTGCGATCGACGCCGCCACCCATGGGCCGTCGTCCAGCGGCAGGTCGTGGCCGGCGTCGGGATGCAGCGCCAGCGGCGCCTCCCACGCCTGCGCCAGCCGCAGAGAGCAACGGTGGTCGACCAGCTGGTCGCCGGCGCTGGCCAGTATCAGCAGCGGCACGGCCGGCCGCGCCGCCGGTGCGCGGAAGCGGGCGGCGGACCACAGCTGGCGCAGCGCGTTGGCGCGCGTGACGGGATACTCGCGCTGGTAATCCTGCCAGCGCTGCAGCAGGCCCGCGCGTTCGGCGGCGTCGCCGGCGCGGCTGGTCAGGCGCAGGATCAGGCGCTCCTGGTTTTCCATGCCGCCGCACAGTATCTGCTTGACGATGGACGGATAGTTCTGCCAGCGCAGCCGCTGGTGGAAGCGGCTGTACGGCCGCATGCTGGTATTGATCAGCGCGCAGCGCTCCACCTCGTCCGGATAGCGGCTGCACCATTCCACCGCCGCCATGCCGCCCAGCGACAACGCCAGCAGCGAGTAGGGCGGCTCGATGCCGCGCGCGCGCAGCTCGCGCCGGCAGTACTCCACCATCTGCGCGACCTGCGTGGCGCTGCGCACGGCGTGGCGTTCGCCGTTGCCCGGCAGGTCGGGCGTGACGATGGCGGCTCCGCACGCGCGGCGCGGCCGGGCAGGACGCCCCAGCTGACGCTGTTCGCGCATCAGGCCGCGCAGCAGTATCCAGTTGCTCATGCGTCGTACCACTGCGCCAGCGCGCGGCGGTGGTGGACCTTGCGCGCCATCCCTTCCGGCATCCAGCGTCCGTGGCTGCTGGCCGCGCGCATCAGGAAGTCGAACCAGATCAGGTGGCGCCGCAGCACCCGTTGCAGGCGGTGCTTGGCGGTCGGGTTGAAGATGGCGATACGGTCGAAGATCTGGCGCGGATTCTTCTTCACCCACAGCCACGAGCCCATCTCCAGCGTCAGCGGCAGGAACACGCGCTCGCTGTAGCTGGTGCCGTTCAAGTACAGGTAGTCCCACAGGTCGCCGTGGGTGCGGTACTGGCGGCTCTGCGGCTCGAACACATAGTTGTGGTTGGGGTAGCTCTGGCTGAACAGCTGCTCCAGCGCGCCGATGTCGGCCAGGTGCGGTATCGGCGCCGTGGTGTGCGCGTGCGGGAACCAGATGCGGTCGCGCAGGCCGAAGCCCGAGTGGCAGTCGAGCGCCATGCTGAACTGGCGCGTCAGCAGCTCGCGTTCGACCAGCTCGCATACCGCCTGGCTTTCCGCTTCCATCGGCGCGCCGGCGCGGCCGCGGTACCAGGGCAGGTGGTGGCTGAAGCGCTGGCCGCCCAGCATGAACGGCACCTTGTCGACGGCGCTCAGCGGCGCGTTGCGCATCAGGTCCACGCCCTGCGGGTTGCAGCGCGTGGCCTGCCACATGCCGCCCGGATTCACCAAGGGCATGAACACCAGCCGCATCGATTCGAGCTGCTGGTGCAGCGTGCTGTCCCAGCGCAGCCGCGCCAGCAGGCTTTCCATGAAGGACAGGATGACCTGGGTGCCGATGCGCTCCAGGCCGTGGATGCCGCCGAAGAAGCCCAGCGCCGGCACGTCCGGGCTGGGGTTGCCGAGCGCGATGGAGTACACCGGGAATTCGCGGCCGTCCATCGCCACCGTGCAGGAGGTGCCCACTTCCAGATGCCGCCCGCCTTCGTCGATCAGGCGTTTCAGGGTGATCAGTTCGGGCAGGTTCTTCTCGGGCATGGAGGCGGACGCAGAAAGAGGTGATCGACAGTGTAGCCCACTCGCTGCCGCTTGGCGATTCGTATCAGTGTTAAGTATCTGTTAATGTTATGCTTCGGGCACTTCATCGTAAGAACCCAAGGGAGACAGAGTTGAAAGCAGCTGCAGTTATTCGCCACACCATCTTCGGCGCCGCGCTGGCGCTGAGCGTCGCCGCCGCGATGGCGCAGAACGGCGTATCCAACCACACGCCGTCCGAGAAGATCTCGGTCGGCACCATGTCCATCCTGGCCGCGCCGGTGGTCAGCGTGGCCGCTTCGGGCAACGGCGATTCCGGCCCGGTCGCCGGTTCGGCGGCGGTGGTCATCGGCGGCGCCTACGTCGTCAGCGGCGTGGCGCAGAGCGTGGCGGGCGGGGTCGAGATCGTGCTGACGTCGGTCGGCTCGGCGGCCAAGCTGTCGGTCAAGCTGGCCGGCAAGACGGTCGATGCGATCGGCCTGTCGGTGGGCACGACGGTGCAGGTGGTGTCGGAAACCACCGGCACGCTGCTGGTCGCCTCCGGCAAGGTGCTGGCCTTCATTCCCAACGCACTGGGCGAGGCGCTGTTGTCGCAAAAACGCCTGCCGCCGCAATGAGCGTGCGGGCGCTATTGGGCGCGGCGGGCCTGGTCGCCACGCTGGCCGCCGCGCCGGCGCATGCCGGCCGCTCCTGCGAAGAGCATCCGCTGACGCAGGCGTCGCTGAGCGAGGCGCTGACCACCGGCCAGGCCTTGCAGACAGCGCTGGACGCCAGCGGCAGCGATGTGGTGCTGATCGCGCGCCAGGGACAGGATTTGTCGAAGTACGGCTTGAAGTACAGCCACGCCGGCCTGGCGTTCCGCAGCGCGCCGGAGCAGCCGTGGCGCGTATATGAATTGCTCAACGAGTGCGGCAGCGCCGATTCCGCGCTGTGGGTCGACGGCCTGGCGAACTTCTTCCTGGAGAAACCGTTCACGCTCGATGCGCTGATGATCGTGCCGCCGCCGAAGGTGGCCGCCAAGCTGGGCGAGGTGCTGCGCGATCCGGCCGCGCTGCACGGCTTGCACGGCAGCCGCTACAGCATGGTCGCCTATCCATTCTCGACCAAGTACCAGAACTCCAACCAGTGGGTGCTGGAGCTGCTGGCGTCGGCCGAGGCCAGCGACTTCCGCATCCGCACGCGCGAGCAGGCGCAGTCGTGGCTGAAGATGGCCGGCTACACGCCGACCGAGATGCACATCGGCCCGCTGACGCGCTTGGGCGGGCGCGTGTTCAAGGCCAATATCGCCTTCGACGACCATCCGAGCGCGCTGCGTTTTTCCGACCGCATCAACGCCGTCACGGTCGATTCGATGCTGGCCTTCTTGCGCGCGCGCGACGAGGGCTGGAAAGTGCAGGAGCTCAAAGGGCGCCGCTGACCCCATACAGCTCGCGGCACACCAGCACGATCTGCTCGCGCAGCCAGCGCTGGGCCGGATGGGCGTCGTTGCGGCGGTGCCAGTGCAGCACGAACGGCACCGGCGCCAGTTCCAGCTCCGGCAGCGGCAGCACCGCCAGCGCGCCAGCCAGGCCGCTGGCCCGCACCACGCCCTCCATCAGCGTGGCCAGCAGGTCGCTGCCGGCGACGATGGCCGGCGCCGCGTACATCTGCGGCAGCGTGACGGCGATCTTGCGCCGGCGCTGCCACTGCGCCAGCTTGACATCGACATGGCCGACGCCATCGCCCTCCGGCGACACCAGCAGGTGCTGGCAGCTCAGGAAGCGCTCCAGCGTCATCTTTTTCCTGGCCAGCGGATGGCCTTTGCGGGCCACGCAGACAAAGCGCTCCTCGAACAGCGGCAAGGTGGGAATGCGCGGCGTGCTGCCGCCCGGCACGCCGACGGCCGCATCGGCCTCGCCGGCGTCGAGCAGCGCCAGCGCATCCTCGCGCGCGGCATAGGCCTTGATGCGCAGCGTGACGCCGGGAGCCTGCCGCGCCAGCCGCGCCAGCAAGGCTGGCAGCACGGAGAAGGCCGGATGATCGGACAGCGCCAGCGTGAAGCGCACCGTGGCGCGCGCCGGATCGAAGCCCTGCGTGAACTCCAGCGTGCGCTGGATGCTGGCCAGCGCCTCGCCCAGCGGCGCCGCCAGTTCCAGCGCGCGCGGCGTCGGCTGCAGGCCGGCCGCGCTGCGCACGAACAGCTCGTCCTTTAGCAGCAGGCGCAGCCGCGCCAGTGCCGCGCTCATCGCGGGCTGGGTGCGGCCGATGCGCACGCCTGCGCGCGTGACGTTGCGCTCGCAGATCAGAGCGTCGAAGGCCACCAGCAGGTTGAGGTCTATGCCATGTAAATCCATGCCGTGGATGATACTGTATATCCATTATCGATTGGACTTGCGTTGCGGGGGATTGCTACAGTGGCCGCGTCACTCACCGAAATAGAAAGCCCATCATGACCATGCAGGACAACGGCCTGACCCAGGCCCAGCAGCAAGCCATCGAAACGCTGTACCGCGCCTTCAATGAGCGCAACCCCGACCTGCTCGACCAGGCACTGGCGCCGGACTGGCAGGACACTCCACTGGGGCCGGATCAGCAGCCCGGCCTGGCCGGCATGAAGCCGGTCGTCGCGATGTTCGGCGCCGCCTTCCCGGACGTGCATATCGCCATCCAGGACATCTTCGGCCGCGACGGCCGCGCCGCCGTGCGCGCGCAGATCACCGGCACCCATCGCGGCGAGTTTTTCGGCATCGCCCCTACCAATCAGCCTATTGCAATTGCCATCCATGAGTTTCATTATCTGGGGGCGGACCGCATTACCCACACCTGGCACCTGGAAGACTGGTTTGGCATGCTGAACCAGGTGGGCGCCTGGCCACCTGCTCATTAACTTTTTCAAGGAATTTCATGACCACTATTGCGATCGTTTATTTCAGCGGCTACGGCCACACCGTCAAACAGGCCGAGGCCGTGCAACAGGGCGCGGCTGGCGTCGCCGGCGCCGAGGTGCAGGTCTACCGCATCGACCAGAACGGCGACCTGCCCGACGATGCGCTGGCCGCCATCGGCAAGGCCGACGCCATCATCTACGGCAGCCCGACCTATATGGGCGGCCCGGCCTGGCAGTTCAAGAAATTCGCCGACAAGTCGTCCGCCGTCTGGTTCGGCCAGGGCTGGAAGAACAAGGTCGCCGCCGGCTTCACCAATTCGGCCTCGGTCAACGGCGACAAGTTCTCGACCATCCAGTACTTCTGGACGCTGGCCATGCAGCACAGCCAGGTCTGGGTAGGTACCGGCCTGATGCCGTCGAATAAAAAGGAACACGGCCCGTCCGACGTCAACTGGACCGCGGGCTTTGCCGGCGCGCTGTCGATCTCGCCGTCCGACGCCTCGGCCGACGAAGCCCCGCGCAGCGGCGACCTGGAAACCGCCCGCCTGCTGGGCAAGCGGGTGGCGGAGATGGCTGCGCGCCTGGCCTGATCAATCCGACGCGTTGCCTTTCTTGGCTGGCGCCTGCTGGCCAAGCTTGCTGGCGCGATTTTGTTCCTCGCGGGCGACCATGATGGCCGCTGCGCGGGCAATCTTGCCCGTTTGCTCCAAGGCATGACGCAAGGTCTGCTTGGACCGCTGGGCGTAAAGCTGCGCCAGTTGCTGAGGGTTTTTTTCAGGAAGAGGCATCTGGCGCTCCATCTCGTTGGAAATCGAATAAATCAAATATAACAGATTAAATAATTGAAGCGGGCTATTTTCCCCATTGTTGTATAGCTGCATCTTGCGTTCATCCTGCTCGTCCTCGGGCGGATGCTTTCCCCTTGATTTGAATTAATCAAATTATTCAAATATCCTTTAAATTCGGTATAATTGTTTAAATCCCGTCTGGTACGGGCGCTAGGCAGCTGAATGGGAGGATTCCATGCAATCACTTCACTACGGGGCGGACACTGCGGACATTTCGCCGGGATGGCTGGGGCAGCTGCGCTGCCGCTGTGCGGCCGCCAAGGAGGCTTTCATGCATGGCTGGCGTGCGCAATTGCCACCACCTGCGCCGCCGCCCGCGGCGATGGCGATGGCTGTGGCCGGTCCGGCGGGGGCGGGCGGGCAGGAGAGTCGCCGCGCTCCTCCCGCCGATGATTATCTGACGCGCTGCTATCCGAAGGACGAGGCGGCACGACTGCTGGGGCGGATGGTCGAGCGCGCGCGCCGCCATCGGCAGCTGCTATCGGTCGTCGTGCTGCAAGTGGTGGCGCCGGCCGTGCCCAACGGCGCTGATGGCGGCCTGCTCAATGATATCTCCGGCTTCATGTTGCAGCGGCTGCGCTGCATCGATGTGGTGGCGCGCTGGGAAAAGACGACCTTTGCCGTTTTTCTGCCCGGCTTGCCCGCCGACCTGGCCTGCCAGGTCGCGCATCGCCTGCAGCATTATCTGGAAGCCGGCGACCGCGCTGTTTCCTGCACGATAGGCGTGGGCGACACCTCGGGCGCCATCAGTGCCACCGAACTGGCGCCGATGGCGCGCCAGATCCTGTTCCAGGCGGGCCGGCGTCGGCCGCCTTTGGCTTGACGCTGGCCCGGCTTGCGCTTATATTAATGACTTATAAGTAAGTTAAATTGAGTACGCCCATGCAAGCCCCTCAAGATACCAAGCCACGCTGGGAGCGGCGCAAGGATGCGCGGCCGCAGGAATTGCTGGCGGCGGCGCTGGACCAGTTCGTCGAGCGCGGCTATGCCGCCACGCGCCTGGAAGACGTGGCCAGGCGCGCCGGCGTGTCCAAGGGCACGCTGTACCTTTATTTCGCCAACAAGGAAGAACTGTTCAAGGCCGTGGTGCGCGAGAACATCGTGCACGCCATCGGCGAGGCCGAACAGGACGCGGCCGTGTTCGACGGCCCCAGCGCCGTGCTGCTGCGCACCATCCTGATGAAGTGGTGGAACCAGATTTGCGCCACCCAGCTGGCCGGCATCACCAAGCTGATGCTCGCCGAAGGCAACAATTTCCCGGAGTTGGCGCAGTTTTACAACGAGGAGGTGGTCGCGCGCGGCAACGGCCTGATCGCCAGCGTGGTGGTGCGCGGCATCGGGCGCGGCGAGTTCCGCCCGGTCGATCCGGCCGTGATGACCCAGGTGCTGGTGGCCCCGGTGCTGATGCTGATGATGTGGACCCACTCCTTCATGCCGACCTGCGAGATGCCGCCCATCGACCCGCAAGCCTTCATGGAGACGCTGATCGGCGTCACGCTGAGCGGCCTGGAAGTGGCCCAGCCGTGAGCCGCCGGCCGCGCCGTTTGCGTCAAACTTGCCAATTTGGTAGGTTCATCCCCCTTAAACTGCAGACTGTCGCAATTTCCCGCGAACCCACCGTCATATCGTTAATATGTGCCTCGATGCCAGTTCAACGATAAAATGACGGATTATTTAATCCGACCAGAGTCATAAGATGAATATCGAACAAGCCCGCTTCAACATGATCGAACAGCAAATCCGCCCTTGGGACGTCCTGGACACGAGTGTGCTGGATCTGCTGATGGTGGTGAAACGTGAGAATTTCGTGCCGGCCGTGCACAAGGCGCTGGCGTTTGCGGATACCGAAATCCCGCTGCCGGGCGGCGTTTCCATGCTGAACCCGAAGGTGGAGGCCCGCCTGCTGCAAGACGTCAACGTCAAGAAGCATGAGAGCGTGCTGGAAATCGGCGTCGGCTCCGGCTACCTGGCGGCGCTGCTGGCGCACAAGGGCCGTCACGTGACGGCGGTGGAAGTGTCGGCGGAGCTGAAAGCGCTGGCTGAAAAGAATTTCGCCGACAACGGCATCACCAACGTGACCGTGGAACTGGGCGATGGCGCCCAAGGCTGGAGCAACGGCGCGCCATTCGACGTGATCGTGGTGACGGGTTCGCTGCCGGAACTGCCGCCGGCGCTGTTGCAACAATTGAAAGTGGGCGGCCGTCTGGCGGTCATCATCGGCCAGTCGCCGGCGATGAAGGCGCAGCTGATCACCCGCACCGGCGAAGCCGGCTACGATACGCGCACCTTGTTCGAGACCGACGTCAAGCCGCTGTCCTCGGCCGTGCAGCCGTCGCAGTTCAAGTTTTAAGCGGGGCGGACCAGCATGCAGCAGATCACCGCTCTGGAACTGGCCGACTGGCTGGCGGACGATGCACGGCCCAGCCCGATGTTGCTGGACGTGCGGGAAAACTGGGAATTCGAGACCTGCCGTATCGAGGGCTCGGTGCAGATCCCGATGAATACCATACCGGCGCGCATCGACGACCTGGATGAGGATGCGGCCATCGTCTGCATCTGCCATCACGGCGCGCGCAGCCTGCAGGTGGCGGCCTTCCTGGAGCGTAACGGCTTCGGCAAGATGGTCAACCTGACCGGCGGCATCCACGCCTGGGCGCTGCAAGTCGACAGCACGATGGCCAAGTATTAAGTGCCGCGGCGCTAGAAACGAGCGCGGCGCTAAGGTAGTGTGTTTTTGATTTGATCAACTTTTTTGATGACTCCAACGGAGAATGCAATGCAGAGACCCCTTATCGCCGTGCTGATCACCAGCGCCTTCTTGACGCTCAACGCACAGGCGGCCGACCTGATCCAGGTATATCAGCAAGCGCTGGCCAACGACGCCACGTACGCCAGCGCCCGCTCGTCGCTGGCCGCCGGTCAGGAACGGATTACCCAGGGGCGCTCCGGCCTGCTGCCTGTCATTGCCGCCAGCGGCAGTAGTGTCCTCAACAGAGGCGACTCGACGACGACGGTTGGTGGCACCTACCTGCCCAAGGCGGATGTCGACACCAACGTCAATTCCTACTCCGTGCAACTGACCCAGCCGCTGTTCAACTGGGCCAGCTGGCAGACCTACCAGCAGAGCAAGCTGGCGCAGGCCACCGCCGAAGCCACCTTCGCCCAGGCCCAGCAAGACCTGATCACCCGCGTGGCGCAAGCCTATTTCGATGTGCTGACGGCGCAGGACAACCTGACCTCGACCCAGGCGCAGAAAGTGGCGACCACCGAACAGCTGGCCTCGGCCAAGCGCAACTTCGAAGTCGGCACCCAGACCATCACCGACACCCACGAAGCCCAGGCCGCCTACGACCTGGTGGTGGCGCAGGAATTCGCCGCGATCAACGACCTGGACAACAAGCGCACCGCGCTGCAAGTGATCGTCGGCCAGGCGCCTGGCGAACTGGCGCCGCTGCGCACCGGCGTGACGATCAGCGCGCCGTCGCCGGCCGCCGTCGAGCCGTGGGTCAGCTCGGCCGAGAGCCAGAACTACGCCGTGGTCGCCGCCAAGCTGAACGTGGAAATCGCCAAGCGTGAAATCGAACGCAACCGCGCCAACCATATGCCGACCGCCAACCTGACCGCGACCTCCTCGCACCAGACGACGACCAGCACCCAGCGCGCCAACAACAATGCCATCGGCATCAGCTTGAACGTGCCTATCTTCAACGGCTTTGCCGTCACCAGCAAGGTGCGCGAAACCATCGCCCTGGAAGACAAGGCCCGCAACGACCTGGAAGCGACCAAGCGCGCCGCCTCGCAGAACGCCCGTTCGGCCTACCTGGGCATGAACAGCGGCCTGGCGCAGGTCAAGGCGCTGGAAGCGGCCGAGGTGTCGAGCAAGTCCTCGCTGGATTCGAACAAGCTGGGCTACCAGGTCGGCGTACGTATCAACATCGACGTGCTCAATGCCCAGAAGCTGCTGTACTCGACCCAGAAAGACCTGTCGAAAGCGCGCTACGACACCATCATGAACGGCCTGCGCCTGAAGTCGGCGGCCGGTTCGCTGAAGGAAGAAGACCTGGCGCCGATCAACGCGCTGCTGGTGCACTGATACAGCAAGCCATCAAAAAACGCCGGCTGGTCCGGCGTTTTTTTTCGTCTCATCGGCGGCCTCGTGCGGGGCCGTCGCCGCTGTTACAGGCCGGCGCCCTGGCCGTCGAAGCTGCGTTCGATCAGCTCGATCTTGTAGCCGTCCGGGTCGGTGACGAAGGCGATCACCGTCGAACCGCCCTTGACCGGGCCCGGCTCGCGCGTGACGGCGCCGCCGTTGGCCTTGACGGCCGCGCAGGCGCTATGGATGTCGTCGGCGGAAATGGCGATGTGGCCGTAGGCCGTGCCCAGCTCGTAGCTGGTCTGGCCGTAGTTGTAGGTCAGCTCCAGCTCGGCGTGCTCCGGGTTGGAGCCGTAGCCGAGGAAAGCCAGCGTGTACTGGTACTCGGGGTTGTCGCTGGTGCGCAGCAACTTCATGCCGAGTACCTTGGTGTAGAAATCGATCGAGCGCTGGAGGTCGCCGACCCGCAGCATGGTGTGCAGAATACGCATCGTGGTCTTTCGTGGGAACGGATAAACCAGAATTCTATGCGTTTTGCCGCAACCCTGCTCAGCTCTCCAGCCGCGCGTCCAGCGTGATGTGGGTGTTGAGCAGCTTGGAGACGGGGCAGTTGTCCTTGGCCTTGCGGGCCGCCTCCTCGAACTTCTGCTGGTCGGCGCCGGCGATCCTGGCCACCAGGTTCAGGTGCACCTCGGTGATGGCGAAGCTGCCGTCCACCTTGTCCAGCGTGACGGTGGCCGTGGTGCTGAGGTTTTGCGCCGTCAGGCCTGCCTCGGCCAGGATGCCGGACAGCGCCATCGTGAAGCAGCCCGCGTGGGCCGCGCCGATCAGTTCTTCCGGATTGGTGCCGGGGCCGTCTTCAAAGCGCGAATGAAAGCCGTACTCGACCCCGTCGAGCACGCCGCTTTGCGTGGATATCTTGCCGCCGCCGTCTTTCAGACCGCCGCTCCATACTGCCGAACCTGTGTGTTTGCTGCTCATGATGGTCACTCCTTATTTGCTTGCGGTTGTGGTAGCGGAAGGCGCCACGCGCCAGATGATGTTGCCGACGTCGTCCGCCACCAGCAGCGCGCCTTGTCGATCGACCGCCACGCCGACCGGACGCCCATGCGCCTTGCCGGAGTTGTCGAGGAAGCCGAACAGGAAATCTTGCGGCGGGCCGGACGGCTTGCCGCCGGCGAAAGGCACGAACACCACCTTGTAGCCGCTGTGCGGCTTGCGGTTCCACGAACCGTGCTGGCCGATGAACGCGCCGCCCTGGTAAGCCTGCGGGAACAGCCGGCCGTCGTAGAACGCCAGCCCCAGCGAGGCGGTGTGGCCGCCCAGCGCGTAGTCGGGCGCGATCGCTGTGGCCACCAGTTCCGGCTTTTGCGGCGAGACGCGGCTGTCGACATGCTGGCCGTAGTAGCTGTACGGCCAGCCGTAGAAGCCGCCTTCCTTCACCGAGGTCATGTAGTCCGGCACCAGGTCGTTGCCCAGCTCGTCCCGCTCATTGACCGTGGTCCACAGGGTTTTGCTGTGCGGCTCCCAGCCCATGCCGTTGGCGTTGCGCAGGCCGGTCGCGTACAAACGCGACTTGCTGGTGGCGAGCTCCAGCTGCCAGATCGCGGCGCGGCCGGTTTCGGCGTCGAGGCCGTTCTCGCCGACGTTGCTGTTGGAGCCGACCGTGACATACAGGTACTTGCCGTCCGGGCTGGCGATGACGTTCTTGGTCCAGTGGTGGTTGATGGTGCCGGCCGGCAGGTCCATCACCTTGACGCCGGGCGCGCTGATCGTGGTCGCGCCCTCCTGGTAGGGGAAGCGCAGGATGGCGTCGGTGTCGGCCACATACAGGTTGTTGCCGACCAGCGCCATGCCGAACGGCGAATTCAGCCCCTTGATGAAGACGGTCTGGCTTTGCGCCGCGCCGTTGGCGTCCAGCCCGCGCAGCAGCGTGATGCGATTGGCCGACGGCGTGACGGCGCCGGCCTTCTTCATCTCGTACTGCATGATCTTGCCCTTGATGCCCTTGCTGTCGTCCGGCTTGGGCGGGGCGTTGGTCTCGGCCACCAGCACGTCGCCGTTGGGCAGCGGGTACACCCAGCGTGGATGGTCGAGGCCGCGCGCATAGGCGGTGACGTGGAAGCCGGGCGCGGCGCGCGGCTGGTCCTGGCCTTTCCAGGCTTCGGCCGGCGCCACATTGACGGTCGGGATCAGCGTGCGCTGCGGTTCCGGCAGCGCGGCGCTGGGGCCGTAGCCGGCCGGATAGGTCTGGGCGTATACCGTTGGCGAGGCCAGCAGGGCGGCGATGGCCGCGTGGATGGGTTTCATGGTGGCCCGGTCAGTCGCGTTTGTTGCCGGGTTGCGGCTGGGCGGTGGCGGGCGCGGACCCCGGGGCGCGGGTTTTTTCCACGCCGGGCTGGTTGTGCAGGTCGGTGTCGACCAAGCCCCGCTCGATGTCGCTGGCGGCCTGCTTCATGACGTTGCGCGGCTTGGCATCCTGTGCGTCCGGCGCTTCGTCGCGCTCGTGCGGCATGCGCTTGACGCCGTCGTTCTCCACCTTGGCGTCCGTATTGACGTGCGCGTCTTTCATGGCGTTCTCCTGATGCTGTGGTTGAAAGCCATCTTAACCAGTTGTTTTTTACTCGGTCGCCACATTGAATTTTGACAACTATCAGCTGAAGTCGTTTATCATTTCCACACTTTTTCCACGCCTTAAACGATCAGGAAGTTTGCATGAGCACTGCTGTGAATCTGGAACACGACGCCCACGCGGCGCCGGCCAATTGCCCGAACTGCGAGGCGGTGGTCAGTGGCCACTTCTGCTCGAACTGCGGCCAGGAAGCCATCCTGCACCATGCCAGCACGCGCGAGTTCCTGCACGAGTTCGTCGGCCACTACGTGGCGCTGGAAGGCAAGCTGTGGGGCACGGTGATGCGCCTGCTGTTCCGCCCCGGCGCGCTGACGCTGGAATACATCCGCGGCCGCCGCGTGCGTTTCGTGCAGCCGCTGCGCCTGTACCTCACGCTGAGTTTGCTGTTCTTCGCGATCATGAAGTTCAGCGGCGGCTTCTCGCTCAATACCCAGGACAACGACAAGCCCGAGACGGCGGTCGCCTCGTCGGCGGCCGACATCGCCCGCAACGCCGCCAAGGTGCAGGAGAAAGCCAGCGAAAAAATCAAGCCGCTGACGCCGGAGGAGGTGCGCGGCAAGACCGCCGCCGAAGCGGCGATCGACGACATGCAAAAGGATTTCAAGCTGGAGGAATCGTCCGCCGCCATCGGCGAAGCCGAGCGCAAAATCAAGCGCAACGAGAAGCGCAAGGAAAAGGCCGGAGAAAAGGCCGATGGCACGGAGGATGGCGACAATAGTAACTTCGACTTCAACGTGCTGGGCAAGGATAGCGACATCCTCAACCGCTGGCCGGCGCTTAAACACAAATGGCAGGCTTTCGAAGACCTGCCGGGCAGCGAGAAGGGCAAGGTCTTCACCGAAGGCTTCTACCACTACGCGCCGTACGCGATCTTCTGCCTTATGCCGGTGTTCGCGCTGTTCCTCAAGGTGTTGTACCTGGGTTCGGGCAAGCGCTTCGGCGAGCACCTGCTGTTCGCGCTGCACACCAATGCCTTCGCCTTCTTCATCTACAGCGTGATCCTGCTGGTGCCGTCCGCCTTCGCCGGTTTCGTGCTGTGGTGCTGGCTGCTGGGCTACCTGCCGTGGGCGATGCGGCGCGTGTACGGCGGCAGCCGCTGGGGCGTGTTCTTCCGCTGGGGCACGCTGATGACCTTCTACTCGATGGCGGTCGGCCTGGCGATCCTGCTGTCGATGCTGGGCGGGATCATGAGCGTCGGCGCCCACTGAGGTCCTTGCAGTCTGGCCGCCCGCACACTATACTGCGCAAAATACTGTTTAAATGTACAGTTGTGAGGCGGACGGGTGATAGCAGAAGCCTGCGTTATGGGTTACTCTGCTGCGTGTCGCCGACCTCACCCTTTTGCCGAGATTTTTATGACCGCCACGCACGCCGTTTATCAAACCATCGCACTGGTCGTGCGCCAGAATACCGACGGCATCGCCGAATCGGTGCGCAGCGTGGTCGATTTCCTGCAGCAGGACGGCTACACGGCGGTGTTTGAAGAGCAGACCGCCGCCCATCTCGGCTTCGAGATGGACCATGTGCGGGTGATGAGCGCCACCGAAATCGGCGCCCACTGCGACGCCGCCATCGTCATGGGCGGCGACGGCACCATGCTGGGCATCGCGCGCCAGCTGGCGCCGTTCGACGTGCCGCTGATCGGCATCAACCAGGGCCGCCTGGGCTTCATGACCGACATCCCGCTCGACGCCATGCTCGACGTGCTGCCCAAGATCCTGGCGGGCCGCTACAAGGCCGAGCGCCGCACGCTGCTCGAAGGGCGCGTGATGCGCAACGACGAAACCATCCACGTCGGCCTGGCCGTCAACGATGTCGTGGTCTCGCGCGGCGCCGGCGCCGGCATGGCCGAGCTGCGCGTCGACGTCGACGGCCACTTCATGTACAACCAGCGCTCCGACGGCTTGATCATCTCGACGCCCACCGGCTCCACCGCCTACGCGCTGTCGGCCGGCGGGCCGCTGCTGCACCCCAGCCTGGGCGGCGTGGTGCTGGTGCCGATCGCGCCGCACGCGCTGTCGAACCGGCCCATTGTGCTGCCCGAGTCCAGCGAGATCGTGGTGGAGATCGTGCGCGGGCGCGACATCAGCGTCAACTTCGACATGCAGACCTTCGCCAGCCTGCAGGCGCAGGACCGCATCGTCATCCAGCGCTCGCCGCACTCGATCACCTTCCTGCATCCGGAAGGCTGGAGCTACTACAACACGCTGCGCGAAAAGCTGCACTGGAATGAATATCCTTCCGGCGAAGGCAAACTCAATTAACCTCACCAGGCCTCCATGCTCCGTACTCTGTCCATCCGCGATTTCGTCATCGTCGACACCATCGAACTGGAATTCTCCGCAGGCTTCACCGTCTTCACCGGCGAGACCGGCGCCGGCAAATCGATCCTGATCGACGCGCTGACGCTGGCGCTGGGCGGCCGGGGCGACGCCAGCGTGGTGCGCGAGGGCGCGGCCAAGGCCGACATCACGGCCGATTTCGCGCTCAGCGAGCAGGCGCGCGACTGGCTGGCCGCCAACGAGTTCGCGGTGGAGGAGGGCGGCGCGCTGCTGCGCCGCGTGATCGACAACGCCGGCCGCAGCAAGGCCTACATCAACGGCATCGCGGCGACGGCGGCGCAGCTGCGCGAGCTCGGCGACATGCTGGTCGACATCCACGGCCAGCACGCGCACCAGTCGCTGATGAAGACCGAGGCGCAGCGCGTGCTGCTCGACGGCCAGGCCGGCGCGGGCGGCGATGTCAAGGCGGTGTCGCTGGCATACAAGGCCTGGCGCGCGCTGGCGCGGCAGCTGGAGGAGTTCGAGACCAACGCCGCCAACGTGCTGTACGAGCGCGAGCGCCTGGAGTGGCAGGTCAACGAGCTGGAAAAGCTGGCCGTCAAGCCGGGCGAGTGGGCCGAGATCACCAATGAGCAGAGCCGCCTGTCGCACGCCGCCAGTTTGCTGGAGGGCGCGCAGGAGGCGCTGGCCGTGATCTCGGAGGCGGAGGACCATCCCATCCTGTCGCAGCTGTCGTCGCTCAACCAGAAGCTGGGCAAGCTGGCCGGCATCGACACCGGCCTGCAGGCCATCGTCGACCTGATCGAACCGGCGCGCATCCAGCTGCAGGAGGCGGTGTATGCGCTCAACGATTACCTCGACCGCGTCGACCTCGACCCGGCGCGCCTGCGCACGGTCGAGGCGCGCATGGACGCGATCCACTCGGCGGCGCGCAAGTTCCGCATCACCGAGGAGCAGCTGCCGGAGGAGCATGCGAAGCTGGCCGAACGCCTGTCGCAGATCGCCGACGCCAGCGACATCGAAGGCTTGCGCAAGCAGGAGGCAAAGCTCAAGGCGGCGTACATGGAGCAGGCGCAGCGCCTGTCCGCCACGCGCGCCGTCGCGGCTCGCCAGCTGAGCGACGCCGTCACCCGCGCGATGCAGGAACTGAACATGACGGGCGGCCGTTTCGAGGTCGCGCTCAACGCCGGCGAGCCGGGCGCGCATGGCCTGGAGCAGGTGGAGTTCCTGGTGGCCGGCCACGCGGGCGTGGTGCCGCGCTCGCTGGCCAAGGTGGCATCCGGCGGCGAGCTGGCGCGCATCTCGCTGGCGATCTCGGTGATCACATCGAACGCCACCACCACGCCGACGCTGATCTTCGATGAAGTGGACAGCGGCATCGGCGGCGGCGTGGCCGAAGTCGTGGGGCGTTTGCTGCGCCGCCTGGGCCAGGAGCGCCAGGTGCTGTGCGTGACGCACTTGCCGCAGGTGGCCAGCCAGGCCGGCCAGCACTTCCAGGTGGCCAAGGGCACGCTGGACAACGGCAAGACCGCCTCGCGCATCGACGTGCTCGACGCCAAGGCCCGCGTCGAAGAAGTGGCGCGCATGCTGGGCGGCCTGGAAATCACCGCCACCACGCGCAAGCACGCTCGCGAACTGCTGGCCTCCTGATACTTTGCAGACGATGCAAGCATCCTCATGGCAGCGATTCTGGTTGTGGATACGGAACGCTGGCGTGTCTGAAACGCATCCTCAGCGGGTTGCGGCGAAATCCCGTGCAATTGCGCAGTTCAAGAATTTTCGTAGTGCGGCTTTGTCGGGGCCGGTGTTCCTGAACGGGGAGACCGCTGAGATTCTTCATCAAGAGGAGTCGTACAGTGTTGATGAAGGCGAGCTCGTGGGCTATGTCTTGACGCTATTCCTTCTGACGCCGGAAGGGCATCATTTTCTGTTTATGTCCAATGAGGCAGACCGTCCCTTTTTAAAGTACTTGGCTCCTGACCGGGCTCGGTTGGTTTTAAAGGACAAATACAAAGCAGGAGGGGCAACTGATGCTTGATTGGCTATGCCGCGTGGCCAGCCACTGAACGCTGGTCGCCGCAAACATGCGTGGGAGCTGCTCGCCTCTTGATACGTCTCAGCCGAGGTGTGGGCTGGCCGGCATAAAAAAGCGCTATGATATCCATCGCATGCCGAAAGGGTGGATATATGCCAGCCATTACTGTTCTTGATGTGCCTGAAGAAACGCACCGTGCGCTGACAGCGCGCGCGTCGCAGCATGGGCGCAGCACCGAAGCGGAGCTGCTCGACATTCTTGAGCAAGCATTGCATCCCGGCGCACCCTTGAAAATCGGCGCGCAACTGGCGGCTTTTGGAAAATCATTTGGTGGGATTGAACTGATCATAGTTCGTGACCAGGCTCCGCTCAAACCGGCGGATTATGAATGATTATTCTCGATACCAATGTCGTATCGGAGCCGATGAAGCTAAGCGGCAGTCCAGCTGTGCAGGCGTGGCTAGATCGGCAGGCCCCACAAAACCTCTATTTGACCGCAACGAGTCTGGCCGAGCTACTGGTCGGAATTGAAATTCTTCATGATGGAAAGCGCAAGAGACAGCTTGCTGCAGCACTGATTGCATTGATGGACAAATTATTTGGTGCACGAATATTGCCCTTCGATCAGGCAGCAGCCGTTACTTACGCCTCGCTGATCACGCGCGCTCGTGTAGCGGGGCGAGTCATGTCTTTCGCTGACGGCCAAATAGCCGCGATTGCTGTGTCGAGGCACTTTGCGGTGGCGACGCGGGATACGGCGCCGTTTGCCAGCGTCGGTCTTGCAGTAACTAACCCTTGGACAGCCTGAGTGACACGCGCGGTGCCGCATCCGGCGATTTCCAAGCATCGCCGCGCCAGGCTAACTATAATGGCATGTTGTCCTATCCACACTGCCATCGGCCTCCATGACCTTCTTAAAAGAACCTCCCCACAAGCACGGCACCGTCGGCCGTAGCGCCATCGTGCTGGTCAACCTGGGCACGCCCGACGCGCCCACCCGCTCGGCGGTGCGCCGCTATCTGAAGGAGTTCCTGTCCGATCCGCGCGTGGTGGAAATTCCGCGCGCCGTCTGGTGGTTCATCCTCAACCTGATCATCCTGCCGTTCCGCTCCGGCCAGTCGGCGAAGAAATACGCGTCGATCTGGACCCGCGAAGGCTCGCCGCTGAAGGTGCACACGGCCGCCCAGGCCCAGCTGCTGCGCGGCGCGCTCGGCGAACGCGGCCACCACAACTTCACCGTCGCCATGGCGATGCGCTACGGCTCGCCGTCGCTGCCCGAGGTGCTGAGCAAGCTCAAGGCCGACGGCGTCGAACGCATCGCCGTGCTGCCCGCCTATCCGCAGTATTCCGGCACCACCACCGGCTCGATCTACGACGCCGTGTTCGACCACTACGGCACGGTGCGCAACATTCCCGAGCTGCGCTTCGTGCGCAACTACCACGACCACGAAGCCTACATCCGCGCGCTGCGCCTGTCGGTGCAGGCGCACTGGGACGCCCACGGCCGCCCGGACAAGCTGGTGCTGAGCTTCCACGGCGTGCCCAAGCGCACCCTGATGCTGGGCGACCCCTACCACTGCGAATGCCTGAAAACCGCGCGCCTGCTGGCCGCCGCCCTGAAGCTGACGCCGGATCAATACATCGTCACCTTCCAGTCGCGCTTCGGCAAGGCCGAGTGGCTGCAGCCGTACACGGCGCCCACGGTGGCCCAGCTGGCCCGCGACGGCGTCAAGCGGGTGGACGTGCTGTGCCCCGGCTTCATCAGCGATTGCCTGGAAACGCTGGAAGAGATCTCGATGGAGGTCCGCCACGACTTCGAACAGGCCGGCGGCCGGGAGTTCCACTACATCCCTTGCCTGAACGAATCGCCAGCCTGGATCGCCGCGATGGCGGAAATTGCGGAGCAGCACATGATCGGCTGGCCGACCCAGATGCCTGCCGCCCAGCACGAGGAAGTGAAGGCCGATGCGGAAATCGGCCGCGCAGCCGCCCTCAAACTCGGCGCCGCCGACTGAAAAGAGACAAGCGCGCCACACTTACCGTAATCAGCACTTGCGGGTGACGAGTGCCAGCCTGTTAAAATAGCCGGCTGATGGGATCGGCGGCATAGCATATCCATGCCGTCGCCAAGACGATATACACCAGGATGGATGCTGCGATCAGTGGCAACTTCATGATGAATGCGCTCCCTGAAACGGTTGTCTTTAATACAGCTTAGACGCTGCCGCGCCAAATAGTAGAGCCTGCACACACGAAGTTTTGTAACGCGTGTTACATGAGCTCGCTTGTGGGGCGGCGCACGGCAGGGCTGATTAAATGATGGGCAGAATACCCCTTGAAAACGTAGGTTATCGCCCCATTTGCAACCGGTGCAGTAAGAAAGTAATGTCAAACAAACACGATAGTAGGAGTCTATAGATGCAAGATCAGGAAAACCAAGCCGTACCTAATCCAGAGACGGACGCAGCGCCGGCCGCGCCATCGACTCCTGACCAGCAGCCATCCCTGGAGGAGCAGCTGTCGGCCACCGAAGCGAAACTGGCCGAGATGCACGACGCTTTCATGCGCGCCAAAGCCGACGGTGAAAACATCCGCCGCCGCGCCCAGGAAGACGTGGCCAAGGCCCACAAGTTCGCCGTTGAAAGCTTCGCCGAAGCCATGGTGCCGGTCAAGGACAGCCTGGAAATGGCCCTGAAGGTCGAAACGCCATCGATCGAATCGCTGAAAGAAGGCGTGGAAATGACGCTCAAGCAGCTGTCGTCGGCCTTCGAGAAAAACCGCCTGCTGGAAATCCTGCCGGCCCAGGGCGAGAAGCTGGACCCGAACAAGCACCAGGCTGTCGCCGTCGTGCCTGCCGACCAGGAAGCCAATACGGTTGTTTCCGTATTGCAAAAAGGCTATATGATCGCGGACCGCCTGCTGCGTCCCGCCATCGTGACCGCAGCGCAAGCGAAGTAGTGAGTCGCGGCAGTGCCGCGACGAACAACGGTAAATTTCGTCGAACTAAGCACTTGAAAACATACAGCTTTTCCACATATTAGTACCATCTGAACTTTAGCAAATAAGGAAGAAAAATCATGGGTAGAATTATCGGTATCGATCTGGGAACCACGAATTCCTGCGTTTCCATCATGGAAAACGGTCAGCCAAAGGTAATCGAAAACGCCGAAGGCGCACGCACGACGCCATCGATCATTGCTTACCAAGAAGATGGTGAAATTCTGGTCGGCTCGCCGGCAAAACGCCAGGCTGTTACCAATCCGAAGAACACGCTGTTCGCCGTCAAACGTCTGATCGGCCGCAAGTTCGACGAAAAAGAAGTGCAGAAGGACATCGGCCTGATGCCTTACTCGATCATGAAAGCCGACAATGGCGATGCATGGATCGGCGTACGCGACAAAAAACTGGCTCCGCCGCAAATCTCGGCTGAAGTGCTGCGCAAGATGAAGAAAACGGCAGAAGACTACCTCGGTGAAGAAGTCACCGAAGCCGTCATCACCGTGCCTGCGTACTTCAACGACTCGCAGCGCCAGGCAACCAAGGATGCCGGCCGTATCGCGGGCCTGGACGTCAAGCGCATCATCAACGAACCAACCGCAGCCGCGCTGGCTTTCGGCCTGGACAAGACCGACAAGGGCGACCGCAAGATCGCCGTGTATGACTTGGGCGGCGGTACCTTCGACGTGTCGATCATCGAGATCGCCGACGTCGACGGCGAAAAACAATTCGAAGTGCTGTCGACCAACGGCGACACCTTCCTGGGCGGCGAAGACTTCGACCAGCGCATCATCGATTACATCATCGACGAGTTCAAGAAGATCAACGGCCTGGACCTGAAAAAAGATCCGATCGCCCTGCAGCGCATCAAGGCTTCGGCCGAGCGCGCGAAGATCGAACTGTCGTCGTCGCAGCAGACCGAAATCAACGAGCCTTACATCGCCATGGCGAACGGCGCGCCGGTCCACCTGACCCTGAAGATGACCCGCGCCAAGCTGGAATCGCTGGTCGAGGAACTGATCAACGCGACCATGGAACCATGCCGCATCGCGATCAAGGATGCCGGCGTCAAGGTTTCGGACATCGACGACATCATCCTGGTCGGCGGTATGACCCGTATGCCTAAGGTGCAGGAAAAAGTCAAAGAGTTCTTCGGCAAAGATCCGCGCAAGGACGTGAACCCGGACGAAGCCGTCGCTGTCGGCGCCGCCATCCAGGGCTCCGTGCTGTCGGGCGAGCGCAAGGACTTGCTGCTGCTGGACGTGACGCCTCTGTCGCTGGGTATCGAAACCCTGGGCGGCGTGATGACCAAGATGATCCACAAGAACACCACGATTCCTACCAAGTTCTCGCAAGTGTTCTCGACCGCCGACGACAACCAGCCTGCCGTGACCATCAAGGTCTACCAGGGCGAGCGTGAAATCGCGGCCGGCAACAAGGGCCTGGGCGAATTCAATCTGGAAGGCATCCCGCCGGCAGCACGCGGCACGCCACAGATCGAAGTGACCTTCGACATCGACGCCAACGGTATTCTGCACGTCGGCGCGAAAGACAAGGCCACCGGCAAAGAAAACAAGATCACGATCAAGGCCAACTCCGGCCTGACCGAAGCTGAGATCCAGAAGATGGTGAAGGATGCCGAAGTCAACGCCGAAGAAGACAAGAAAGTGAAAGAGCTGGCCGAATCGCGCAACCAGGCCGACGCGCTGGTGCACTCGACCCGCAAATCGCTGACCGAATACGGCGACAAGCTGGAAGCGGGCGAGAAGGAAAAAATCGAAGCCGCGATCACCGACCTGGAAGGTTCGATCAAGGCCGGCGACAAGGCCGAGATCGACGCCAAAGTGGCGGCGCTGTCGACCGCTTCGCAGAAGCTGGGCGAGAAGATGTACGCCGACATGCAGGCGCAGCAAGCTGCAGCCGGCGGCGCTGAAGGCGGCGCAGGTGCTGGACAAGGCGCAGGCGCCGAGCAGGCCAAGCCGCAGGACGACGTGGTCGACGCCGACTTCAAAGAAGTCAAAGACAGCAAGTAATATCGCCATCCCCGCATAGGGGAGGACGAGCGCCGAGTCGTGTGGTCGTGTAAACGGCACCGGCTCGGCTTTTTAGCATAAACAGTACATCAGTATAAATACAGCAAGGTGCCGACAATATGGCAAAGCGAGATTTCTACGAGACACTTGGTGTCGCAAAAAATGCGTCGGAAGACGAGATCAAGAAGTCTTATCGCAAACTGGCGATGAAGTACCATCCGGACCGCAATCCGGATAGCAAAGAGTCGGAAGAAAAATTCAAGGAAGTCAAAGAAGCCTACGAGATGCTGACCAATCCGGAGAAGCGCGAAGCGTATGACCGTTACGGTCACGCCGGCGTCGATCCGAACATGGGCGGCGGCGGCGGCTTCGGCGGCGGCGCCGGCGGTTTCGGCGACGCCTTCGGCGACATCTTCGGCGACATCTTCGGCGGTGGCCGCGGCCGCGGCCAAGGCCCGCAGGTGTACCGCGGCGCCGACCTGCGCTACAACCTGGAGATCACGCTGGAGCAGGCCGCCCACGGCTTCGACACCACGATCCGCGTACCGTCCTGGGACAAGTGCGACACCTGCCACGGTTCGGGCGCCAAGCCCGGCACCTCGCCGGTCACGTGCTCGACCTGCGCCGGCCACGGCCAGGTGCGCATGCAGCAGGGCTTCTTCAGCATCCAGCAGACCTGCCCGAAATGCCACGGCACCGGCAAGATCATCCCCGAGCCATGCGCAGCCTGCGCCGGCCAGGGCCGCATCAAGCGCAACAAGACGCTGGAAGTGAAGATCCCGGTCGGCATCGACAACGGCATGCGTATCCGCTCGTCCGGCAACGGCGAACCGGGCACCAACGGCGGGCCGTCGGGCGACCTGTATGTGGAGATCCACATCAAGCCGCATACGGTGTTCCAGCGCGAAGGCGACGACCTGCACTGCGAAATGCCGATCTCCTTCGCCAAGGCGGCGCTGGGCGGCGATATCGAGGTGCCGACTTTGTCTGGTAAAGTATCGTTCACGATCCCGGAAGGCACCCAGTCGGGCAAGACCTTCCGCCTCAAGGGCAAGGGCATCAAGGGCGTGCGTTCCGGCTTCGCGGGCGATCTGTTCTGCCACGTGGCGGTCGAGACGCCGGTCAAGCTGACCGAGAAGCAGAAAGACATGCTGCGCGATTTCGAAAAACTGACCACCGAGGGCGGCGCCAAGCACAGCCCGCAAAGCAAGACCTGGCGCGACAAGGTAAAAGACTTTTTTGAGTAAAGTTTTTTAAGTAACTGCGACGTCATGCAGTCTTGGTAATATCGGACCGCCGGTCCACCCTTTTCGGGTGGGCCGGCGGTCTTCTTATGTACGAGAGGAGCATCATGAGTGATCTGGACAACAGTAGTTCCCCGTTGCGCGACCTGCTGGAAAACAACCGTCGCTGGGCCGAATCCGAAGTCGAGCGCGATCCCGACTTCTTCAACCGCCTGGCGCAGCAAGCCTCGCCGGAATACCTGTGGATAGGCTGCTCCGACAGCCGCGTGCCGGCGAACGAGCTGCTGGGCCTGGCCCCGGGCGACGTTTTCGTCCACCGCAACATCGCCAACGTGGTGGTGCACTCGGACTTGAACGCGCTGTCGGTGCTGCAGTTCGCCATCGATGTGCTGAAGGTCAAGCACGTCATCATCGTCGGCCACTACGGCTGCAAGGGCGTGCACGCGGCCATGACCGGCACCCGCGTCGGCCTGGCCGACAACTGGCTGCGCCACGTGCAGGACGTGCACCAGAAGCACGAGCGCTACCTGGGCGATGTCCTGACCAGCAAGCTGCGCGCGGAACGCATGTGCGAGCTGAACGTGGTCGAGCAGGTGTCCAACGTCTGCCAGACCACCATCGTGCAGGACGCATGGGACCGCGGCCAGAACGTCACGGTGCACGGCTGGGTCTACGGCCTGAAGGACGGCAAGCTGCACGATCTGGAAATGACCGTCACCGCCGCCCACGAACTGGCGCCACGCGTGGCCAAGCGCCTGAGCGAGTACGAAGCGGAGCAGGGCTGATAAAGATTCCATATATCGATATCAGGTAAGCTTCGTTTTCTAAATAAGGGAAGCGGCATAGACTGGGCACATACTCATTCACTGGGCGTGTGCCATGTCTGCCGTTCTCCAACCCGCTTTTGACATCGAATTGTTCGACGCGCCGCTCGGCGCGGAGATCCTGGGACTGGACCTCAACCATCCTTTGTCCCCGCGGGCGTTCGACCGCATCCACAAGGCGCACCTGGAGCACCACCTGCTGGTGTTCCGCGACCAGCGCATCACCCCGCGCCAGCAGGTGGATTTCAGCCGCCGTTTCGGGCCGCTGCAAATCCACGTGCTGCGCAACTTCCAGCTGCCTTCGCATCCGGAGGTGCTGGTCATCTCCAACATCATCGAAGACGGCAAGCCGATCGGCCTTGGCGACGCCGGCCACTTCTGGCATTCCGATTTGTCGTACAAGGAAACGCCCAGCCTGGGCTCGATGCTGCACGCGCAGGAGCTGCCGGCCGAAGGCGGCGATACGCTGTTCGCCAATATGCACCTGGCCTGGGACACCTTGCCTGCGGCCTTGCGCTTCGCGGTGCAGGGCGCGCGCGCGGAGCACAGCTACCTGGCGCAATACGAGGAACTACGCCGCCGCAATCCCTACCGCCCGCCATTGACGCCGGAGCAGATCGCCGAGGTGCGCCCGGTCATGCATCCGGTGGTGCGCACGCACCCGGAGACGGGCCGCAAGGCGCTGTTCGTCAGCGAGCACTTCACCACGCGCATCGTCGGCATCCCGCCGGACGAAAGCCGCGCGCTGCTGGCCGAGCTGTTTGCGCACAGCGTGCGTCCCGAGCATGTGTACCGTCACCGCTGGGCGCCGCACGACCTAGTGTTCTGGGATAACCGCTCGCTGATGCACCTGGCCGGCGGCACGCCGGATCATCTGCGCCGCAAGCTGTATCGCACCACCATCGAAGGCGATACGCCTTTCTAATTTCAAGGAAACCCATGTCCAGATTGACTTCCCGCGTGATCGCCGCCGCCCTCGCGCTCAGCTTCGCCACCGCCGCGCAGGCCGAAGGGCGCATCCGCATCGCCGAGCAGTTCGGCGTGGTCTACCTGCTGCTGAACATCGCGCAGGACCAGCAGCTGATCGAAAAGCAGGGCCGCAAGAACGGTGTGGATGTGAAGGTCGAGTGGACGCAGTTGTCCGGCGGCTCGGCCGTCAACGACGCGCTGCTGTCCGGCGCCATCGACATCGCCGGCGCCGGCGTCGGCCCGCTGCTGACGATCTGGGACCGCACCTCGGGCAGGCAGAACGTGAAAGGCGTGGCGTCGCTGGGCAGCTTCCCCTACTACCTGGTCAGCAACAACCCGAAAGTGAAGTCTATCGCCGACCTGACCGAGAAGGACCGCATCGCGCTGCCGGCGGTGACGGTGTCGGTGCAGTCGCGCATCCTGCAATATGCGGCGGCCAGGCAGTGGGGCGAGAAGGATTTTGCGCGGCTCGATAAATTCACCCAGACCTTGCCGCATCCTGATGCAACGGCGGCCGTCATTGCAGGCGGTACGGAGATCAACGCCCACTTCGGCAACCCGCCGTTCCAGGAGCAGGAGCTGGCCGGCAATCCGAATGCGCACATCATTTTGAATTCCTACGATGTGCTGGGCGGCCCGAGTTCGGCCACCGTGCTGTATGCGACCGAGAAGTTCCGCAACGAGAATCCCAAGACTTATCGCGCCTTCACCGCCGCGCTGGCGGAGGCGGCCAAATACGCCAGCGGCAATCCGGAGGGCGCGGCCGACGCGTACATCCGCATCAGCAAGAGCAAGGTGGATCGCAACCTGCTGCTGAAGATCATCAAGAACCCGCAGGTGCAGTTCAGCGTGGAGCCGCAGAACACCTACGGCCTCTCGCAGTTCCTGTACCGCGTGGGCGCGATCAAGAGGCAGCCGGCCAGCTGGCGCGACTACTTCTTCGACGACCCTGTCATTACGCAGGGCGGGTGAGACCATGACACTGCAAGTCGTGCGCCCCGCCGGTGCGGTTGCGCCTTTGTTGAAAGCCAGCGGCGTGAGCCTCGAATACGGCGGCACGCGGGCGACGCATGACGTCAGCTTCGACGTGTACCGGGGCGACCGCTTTGTGCTGCTGGGGCCCTCCGGCTGCGGCAAGTCCTCGCTGCTGAAGGCTGCCGCGGGCTTTCTCGCGCCCAGCGCCGGCGGCATCAGCATCGATGGCGCTGCCGTGACGGGGCCGGGGCCTGACCGCATCGTGGTGTTCCAGGAGTTCGACCAGCTGCCGCCATGGAAGACGCTGAAGGAGAACGTGATGTTCCCGCTGCTGATGACCAGGCGCCTGCGCCGTCACGAGGCGGAGGAGCGGGCGATGCACTGGATCGCCAAGGTGGGCCTGGGCGGCTTTGAAAACGCCCATCCGCATACCCTGTCCGGCGGGATGAAGCAGCGCGTTGCGATCGCGCGTGCGCTCGCCATGCAGCCGGAAGTGCTGCTGATGGATGAACCCTTTGCCGCGCTCGATGCGCTCACGCGGCGCAATATGCAGCAGGAGCTGGGGCGCTTGTGGGAAGAGTTGCGCTTCACGCTGCTGTTCGTCACGCACTCGATCGAGGAGGCGCTGGTGGTGGGGAATCGCATCCTGCTGCTGTCGCCGCATCCGGGGCGGGTGAGGGCGGAATTGAACAGCCACCAGTTCGACCTGCACAGCGCCGGCAGCGCGGAGTTCCAGGCCGCCGCACAACGCATCCACAGCCTGTTGTTCGATGCGCCGGTCGTCGCACCGCCACTGGACCGGAGCATCGCGCTATGAGCTTGTCCTTCGATCCACCGATCCGCCAGGAATACGAATACATCCCCGCCGACTACGCACCGCGCACGGCGGCCGCCGCCGCGCCGCCGCTTCAGCGTGCATGGCAGCAGGCCTGGCTGCGCAAGTCCTTTATCCTGCTCCTGCTGGCCGCCGTGTGGCAAGCCGCCGCCATCTGGACCGACAACGACCTGCTGCTGCCAACCTTCCTGCAAACCGCGCAAGCCTTCATCGCCGGCATCGCCAGCGGCGAACTGCTCGACCGCGTGCGCACCTCGCTGGCCGTCCTGCTGCAAGGCTACGCGGTGGGCGTGTTGGCCGCCTTCGTCCTCACCGCGCTGGCCGCGTCCACCCGCATTGGCCGCGACCTGCTGGAAACGCTGACCTCCATGTTCAACCCCTTGCCAGCCATCGCGCTGCTGCCATTGGCGCTGCTGTGGTTCGGCCTGGGCCGCGCCAGCCTGATATTCGTCATCGTGCACGCCGTACTGTGGCCGCTGGCGCTGGGCGCCTACGCCGGCTTCCAGGGCGTGCCCGAGACCCTGCGCATGGCGGGCCGCAACTACGGCCTGCGCGGCCTGCGCCTGGTGCTGCACATCCTGGTGCCGGCCGCGCTGCCGTCCATCCTCGCCGGCTTGAAGATAGGCTGGGCCTTCGCCTGGCGCACGCTGATCGCCGCCGAACTGGTATTCGGCACCACGGCCGGCCAGGGCGGACTGGGCTGGTACATCTTCCAGAACCGCAACGAGCTCTATACCGACAAGGTATTCGCCGGCCTGGCCGCCGTCGTCCTGATCGGCCTGCTGGTGGAGAACGTGGTTTTCCGTCCACTGGAAACGTTGACTATCCGTCGCTGGGGCATGCAGCGCTAGAGGCATGTTGGCCGATCGTTGGCCGTGTGCCGTAGAATGGTTTGATTCTTGCTTGCAGAAGAGTCATGAAACATTTACGCATAGTGGTCGTCAACACCATCATCCACGCCGGCGACGAGGACGACGCCTCCCTGCTCGCGCAGGCCGAACGCGCGCGCGCGTTGCGCATCGGCCTGCTGGAAGCGGGCTACGACATCATCGCCTCGCTGCCGCCGGACATGTACCTGCCCGAGCGCATCGCCCAGCTGCAGCCCGACATGATCATCGTCGACGCCGAATCCGACGCGCGCGATGTGCTGGAGCACATCGTCATCGCCACCCGCGACGAGCGCCGTCCCATCGTCATGTTCACCGAGAGCGATGACACCGAGAGCATGGAGGCCGCCATGGCGGCCGGCGTGTCGGCCTACATCGTGGCCGGCCTGCAGAGCGACCGCATCAAGCCGGTGCTGCAGGTGGCGCTGGCGCGCTTCAAGCGCGAGCAGAAGCTGCTGGACGAACTGTCCGACACCAAGAGCAAGCTGGCCGAGCGCAAGATCATCGAGCGCGCCAAGGGCCTGTTAATGGAGCGCCAACGTTTCAGCGAAGAGCAGGCCTACCAAAAGCTGCGCAGCATGGCCATGAGCAAAAACCTCAAGCTGTCCGAGGTGGCCCAGCGCATCATCGATGTAGAAGACCTGCTCGGCTAAATCCCGTCCAAAATGATGCACTGCGCAATCGCGGTGCGTTTTCTGCGCCATCGCATGGCGCTGCCGCCCTCCGGATTTCTGCCTTTTCCCCCTGAAGACTTGCTGGCATGGTCATTGCATAGCCTTTAGGCAAGCGCAACGATGCGCTTGCTGTACCTCGCCAACGGCGGCGAGGTCCACCAGACAACGACGTCTACACACGCGAATCCGTTCGCGCTGGGTAGACTTTTTTTTTGGAGATTTGCGATGGAATACAAAGAACAACAAGCCGGCGTCGATACCAAGCGCCGTCAAATCATTCAAAGCGCAGGTCTTGTGGCGGGAGGAAGCATGCTGGGTTTGTCTACGGGTGGGGTATGGGCGGCGGGTTCGGACAAGCCGGAGAAGGAAGAAATCAAGATCGGCTTCATTCCGCTGACCGATTGCGCATCGGTGGTGATGGCGTCGGTGCTGGGCTTCGATAAAAAATACGGCGTCAAATTCGTGCTGAGCAAAGAGGCCTCCTGGGCCGGCGTGCGCGACAAGCTGGCCAATGGCGATCTCGATGCAGCCCATGTTCTATATGGCTTGCTTTACGGCGTGCAGATGGGCATAGGCGGCCAGAAAAAAGACATGGCGGTGCTCATGAGCCTTAACAACAACGGCCAGGCCATCACGTTGTCGAAGAAGCTGGCCGACAAGGGCGCGGTCGACGGTCCGTCGCTGGCCAAGCTGATGCAGACCGACAAGCGCGAATACACCTTCGCCCAGACCTTCCCGACCGGCACCCACGCGATGTGGCTGTACTACTGGCTGGCCGCCAACGGCATCAATCCGATGAAGGACGCCAAGGTCATCACGGTGCCGCCGCCGCAGATGGTGGCCAATATGCGGGTCGGGAACATGGACGGCTTCTGCGTGGGCGAGCCGTGGGGACACCGCGCCATCATGGACGGCGTCGGCATCACCGCCACCACCACCCAGGACATCTGGAAAGACCATCCGGAGAAGGTGCTCGGCTCGACGCTGGAATTCGCCAAGAAGTATCCGAACACCTGCCGCGCGATGATGGCCGCCATCCTCGACGCCGGCAAATGGATCGATTCCTCGCTGGCCAACAAGAACAAGATGGCCGAGGTCATCGCCGACAAGTCCTACGTCAACACCAGCAAGGACGCCATCGACCAGCGCATCATGGGCCGCTATCAGAATGGCCTGGGCAAGACCTGGGACGACCAGAACTACATGAAGTTCTACAACGACGGCGCGGTCAACTTCCCTTACCTGTCGGACGGCATGTGGTTCATGACGCAGCACCGCCGCTGGGGCCTGCTGAAGGAAGACCCGGATTACCTGGCCGTCGCCACCTCGGTCAACCAGATCGACTTGTACAAGGATGCGGCGGCGATGACCAAGACGCCGGTGCCTAAAAGCCCGCTGCGCACGTCGAAGATGATGGATGGTTCCGTTTGGGACGGCAAGAACCCGAAAGCGTTCGCCGCCTCTTTCAAGATCAAAGCCTGATAAAGGAATGCCATGAACGCCATGCTCAAACCCGATAGCGCCGAACCGGTAGCAGCGGCGCCGATCCGTCGTCCACGCCGTCCGCTCGCCGCCAACTCCACGGCGCGCACGCGGCAGCGGGTATCCGCCACCGCGATGAAGATCATCGCGCCCTTGCTGGGGGCTGCGCTGCTGGTGCTGGTCTGGCAGATCATCACCATCAAGAACAGCGCCTTCCCGACGCCGCTGGCGACTTTGCAGGAAGCGGTCAAGCTGTTCTCCGATCCGTTCTACAGCAAAAGCCCGAACGACCAGGGCATAGGCTGGAACATCCTCGCGTCCTTGCAGCGCGTGGCGGTGGGTTTTGGACTGGCGGCGCTGGTGGGTATTCCGCTGGGCTTCCTGATCGGCCGCGTGCACTTCATCGGCAGCATGTTCGGGCCGATTATCAGCCTGCTCAAGCCTGTGTCGCCGCTGGCCTGGCTGCCAATCGGGCTGCTGGTGTTCAAGTCAGCCAACCCTGCGGCGATATGGTCGATCTTCATCTGTTCGATCTGGCCGATGATCATCAACACCGCCGTCGGCGTGCAGCGCGTGCCGCAGGATTACATGAACGTGGCCAAGGTGCTGAACCTGTCGGAGTGGAAGGTGCTGGCCAAGATCCTGCTGCCGTCGGCGCTACCCTACATCCTGACCGGCGTGCGGCTGTCGATCGGCACCGCATGGCTGGTGATCGTCGCGGCGGAGATGCTGACCGGCGGCGTGGGTATCGGCTTCTGGGTGTGGGACGAGTGGAACAACCTCAATGTCCCGCACATCATCATCGCCATCGTCGCCATCGGCGTGGTCGGGCTGCTGCTGGAACAGGCGCTGATGGCGCTGGCCCGTGCCTTCACCTACGAACAAGTATCCAACTAAAGGACTGCGATCATGGACGAGCCAAAATTCATCGATATCGAAGGCGTGGAGATGGTGTTCCATACCCGGAAGGGCGTGTTCCACGCGCTGCGCGAGATCGACCTGACGGTGCGCAAGGGCGAATTCATCACGCTGATCGGCCACTCCGGCTGCGGCAAGTCGACGCTGCTGAACCTGATCGCCGGTTTGCTCAAGCCGACGGACGGCGTGCTGTTATGCGCCAACCGCGAGATCGCTGGGCCGTCGCCGGAGCGCTCGGTGGTGTTCCAGAATCACTCGCTGCTGCCGTGGCTGACCTGCTATGAAAACATCTTCCTCGGCGTGGAGCGGGTGTTCGGCAAGACCGAATCGCGTAATCAGCTGCGGGAGCGCACCATGCAGGCATTGGCGCTGGTTGGCCTGACTGCGGCGGAGGCCAAGCGTCCGCATGAAATCTCGGGCGGCATGAAGCAGCGCGTCGGCATCGCCCGTGCCTTGGCGATGGAGCCGAAAGTGCTGCTGATGGACGAACCCTTCGGCGCACTGGACGCGCTGACCCGGGCACACTTGCAGGACGAGCTGCTCAAGATCGTCGCCGCAACCAGTTCGACGGTGGTGATGGTGACGCACGATGTGGACGAAGCGGTGCTGCTGTCGGACCGCATCGTCATGATGACCAACGGCCCGGCTGCCACGATAGGCGAGATCGTCGACGTGAGGCTGGATCGTCCGCGTGACCGCGTGGCGCTGGCGCAGGATGCGCGCTACATGGAATACCGCACGGCGGTGCTGGAGTTCTTGTACCGCAAACAGGCGCATCCCGCGAAGGAAGCCGCCTGATGGACATGACCACGCCACCCATGGCGCCGGAGGGCGCCTCAAAGAAGCCGCTGACCGGCGAAGTGTTCGGGGCGTTGATCAATCTGTCGGGCCGTCGCCGCTTCACATCGCAGCGCATCGTGCTGTATGCGCTGCTAGCGTCGCAAGGGCATGCGGATGGAGCGGCCACCGCGCAGGAGGCGCTGGCGCTGTTCCGTGGCGCGCACAAGTCCCTGCTGGCCGAGGCGGACGGTTTACCGGGCGTGTTCTGCCCCGAACTGCATGACGCCTACTTCGGCAAGCGGGATGGCGACCGGCAGATCGTCGCCTTCGCCGACCTGGGCGAGCGTACCTTGAAGGCGATCGAGCAGGGCTCGTCGCAGGCCGGCGAGCTGCTGGCGGAGCTGGTGCGCATCACCACGCCGACGCTGGCGATCCTCAACACCATCACCGGCATCTATGAAGAGCAGGCGAAGAAGAATGCGCGCCTGATGCGCAAGCAGCTGCGCGGCGTAATCACCGATATCGATACGATCAACCGCCAGGCGCGCATGGTGGCCTTCAATGCGCGCATCGTCGCGGCGCGGGCCGGGCACGCGGGCAAGGAGTTTTCGGTGGTGGCGGGGGTGCTGTCCAACATCACCGGCGAAATCGACGAAATGGTCAGCGCGGCGCTGGCCGCCGCAGGTTAAGGAGAACATGATGAGCAGCGTAACCCTGGTAGGCGCGGGTCCCGGCGACCCGGAACTGTTGACGTTAAAGGCCGTCCGCGCCATCGAGCGTGCAGACGTGGTGCTGATCGACGACCTGGTCAACCCGGAGATACTCTCCTTCGCGCCATCGACGGCGCGGGTGATCCAGGTTGGCAAGCGTGGCGGCTGCGCATCCACGCCGCAGGAATTCATCGAGCGGCTGATGATCGCTGAGGCGAGGGCGGGGCATCGCGTGGTTCGGCTCAAGGGCGGCGATCCGTACATGTTCGGCCGGGGGGGCGAGGAACGCGCATCGCTGCGCGCGCACGGCATCGAGGTGGATGTGGTGCCGGGCATCAGCAGCGGCCTGGCCGCGCCGTCGAGCATCGGCATACCGCTGACGCATCGTTCGTGGAGCCAGGGCGTCACCTTCGTCACCGGGCATGGCAAGGATGCGGAGTCCGAGCCGGAATGGAAGGCGCTGGCGCAGAGCGGCCTGACGCTGGTGATCTACATGGGCGTTGCGCGGGTGGACGCGATCCAGGCCGGCCTGCTGGCAGGTGGCGCTGCGGCCGATACGCCGGTGGCGGTAGTGCAGTCGGCCACGCGCGACAACCAGCGGCAGCTGCTTACCACGCTGGGCCAGCTGCCGCAGGCACTGCGCGACAGCGGCCTAGGCAGCCCAAGCATCATCGTCGTCGGCGACGTGGTGCGCTGCGCGGATGACTGGCAGGCGCTGATCGAGCCTGTTCGCGCTAGCGCTTGACGCCAGACTTGAACCACGCCGCCAGGCCGGCGATGAAGTCCTGCAGATTGGCCTTGTCCGGCGCTTGCAGCGCATGGCCTGCGTTGGGGTATTCGATGAAGGTGAAGTTCTTTTCCGGATGGCCTGCGAAGTAGTCGCGCAAGGCTCGTCCGGATTCGATCGCCTCGCTGTCGTCCTTCTCGCCCATGGCGGCGATGATCGGGATATCCAATTTGGCGTAGGTGGTCAGCGGATCGTAGAACAGGTGCGAGCTCCAGTAGCGATATGGATGCCCGAAAAATTCCTTGTCCAGGCTTTGCGGATCGGCCTTGATCGCGGCATAGGTCTTCAGGAAGATCTCGCGTGAAAACGGCTTGGCATAGGGCTCCACGCCACGGTCGGCGAAGATCAGGAATATTTCGCTCTGCGGCAGGCCACCGCTGCCGCCGGTGGCGAGCCAGCCTATCTTCGGGCTGCGCGCGGCGACCAGCGGCGCCACTGTCCCGCCTTCTGAGAAGCCCAGTATCGCCAGGCTGCGTGCGCCGAGCGCCTTCAAGGCCGGCTCCTGGCCGATGAACGCCAGGGTGTCGCTGACCCTGCGTTCCAGCGTGTCCGCCTGATTGTAAGCCTCGGAACAGACCTGGCCATCCGCACCTTTCTGAATGCCGATCTTTTCGAGGAAGTAGACATCCACCGGCGCCGGGTAGCGTTCGAAGAAGAACGGTACGCGGCTGCCGAAGTCTTTGCAGCCCGATCCGCTGAGCAGCACGATGGGCGCCGCGCGCCCGCTGTCCTGGGCATCGTGCAGATGATAGTAACGGCGCGCTTGTCCGTCGATATGGATCGTCGCCTCATCCAGTACGCGTGCGGCAAACGCGGATGTGGCCAGCAGGGCGGCGCCGGCTGACAGCGCAGCGACGCAGAGAGAATGGCGTAAGGTCATGGCCGCCAGCATAAGTCAGCATTAAGATATCGTCAACAAACCGGCGGCCTACGGGTCGCACTGCGTGTATGAAGTATCGAACCAGCCGGCAGGCTTGCACTTCCCCGATATCAGCGCCTGTATGCGTGCCGCGCGCAGATGGTGGAGCGATGGGTTTTTAAGAGGGTGATACAAATTCGGCGCCTTGATCATCGCTACTAGGCCGATGAACTCCGATTCCGACGCCTGCTCCAGCGGCTTGCTCAGATAGCTCTCGGCCGCGGACGCCAATCCTATGACCGCCGTTCCTTGGTGGCTGCCCATGTAGACCTCCGACACGTACTGGGCCAACTGCCTGTCCTTGGGTAGCCTGGCGTTCAACACCAGCGCCATGACGTCGCGTCCGAGATCGACACGCTTGCAGCACCTGAACACGCCGCGATACAGCGCCTGAAACGCACCCTCGACGCCATCCAGCTTGCGATCCGACAGAAAGACCTGGCTCGCCACCGCCGATGAGATGGTGGCGAAACCTTGGCCCTCGGCGAGGCTCAGGCCGGGGTGCTCGTAAAAATTCGGATCTTCCACCCGGAGCAGAATGTCTATCTGCCGCTGCGACAAATTGACCGATGCAACCGGTACCTTCGATATGGCGTCGTTGAACGATACCTGCGCCCACGAGGCTGCGATGACGAGATACGCCAGCAAACAGGCCATGAACGCGAGCAGCCCTTTGCCGATTTTCTTGAGTGGCATGGCTTTCCCTTTCGATGCAAAGAAGCCGATTCTGGACCGGACGAAGCGCCTTCCATACCCCTGAGTGATGAAATCCCGCTACCGTGTGACAGCATCCCCCGGCGCTCCCGCCGTCCGCATATGCGCCTGATATACTCGCTGCCGATGAATACAGCGCCCCTGCCAGCCGTTCTACGTGCTCACTTTCCGAACGCCACAAGGATCGTCCTTGTCAATGCGCTGGCCTGGGCTGCGATCGGCGGCGTGGGAGCATTCGGACATTACAACGGCGACGCCGCGCATGGCGGCCTCTCGGGCTTTGCAGCGCTCTGGGCGAAATGGTGCATCGAGTATGCGCCCATGATGGTGCTGAGCTCCAGCCTGTGCCTGGCGCTGGAGCGATGGCCTGCGCTGTTCGAACGCCGCCGCAACATGGTGGGACTGTTCGTCTTGGTGATGCTGGTGTTCCAGCCGCTGCAATGGTTTTACCTGGACTGGCTGCGTAGCGGAAGCATCGATGACGCGCGCCAGGTTTTCCTGAGGATGCGCCGCTACGGCTGGTTCATGAGCAGCGCAACCTTTGCCATCATCGTCGCCATCGGCAATTGGCGCCTGGCCAAGGCACGCGAGCACGCCTGGCGGCAGGCTCACACGGAGAACCTGCAATTGTCGTTGGCCCTGGAGCAGCAACGCATGCTAGCCCTGCGCGCACAGCTCGAACCGCATTTCATTTTTAACGCGCTCAACGCGATCAGCGCCCTGGTCCGTGGCGGCGACAAGGCGGTCTCGCTGAACGGTATCAACCGCCTCAGCGACCTGCTGCGCTACGCCCTGTCGGCGAGCCTGCGCGACGACGTCAGCCTGGGTGAAGAGCTGCAGTTCGTGCAGGATTACATGGAGCTGCAGCGGCTGCGCTATGGCGGCCGTTTGCAAATCAGTATCGGCTGCCACGACGAGCGGCTTCACGCCGTGCCATGTCCGCCGCTGCTGTTGCAGCCATTGATCGAGAACGCCTTGCGCCATGATCTCGATTGCCATGAGGGCGACAGCGATATCCGCGTCCGGTTCGAGCGGCAGGCCGGGGATATGCTGATCACCGTCTCGAATCCGGTCAACCTTCACGCGCCACCCAATCCCGGCACCGGCCTGGGACTGGCAAACACGCGCGACCGCCTGCTCATGTGGAATCCGCGCGCATCGCTGCGCGCAGAGCGGCGCGGGGAGCGCTTCTTCGCGGAGATTCGGCTGCCGCTGGCGGAGCAGGATTAGATGCCCATCACCTATCTCATCGTGGACGACGAACCGCCAGGGCGCGCGAATCTGCGGATGGCCATGGAGTCGCATCCGGACTGGCAACTGGTGGCCGAGTGCGAAAGCGCCGCCGCCGCCCGCGACGTGCTGGCGACGACCACCATCGATACCATATTCCTGGACATCCAGATGCCGCGCGAGAGCGGCCTTGCGTTGGCGCGGGAGCTGAGCCGCATGCCGGCGCCGCCGCTGATCATTTTCGTCACCGCCTACAACGCCTACGCGGTCGATGCGTTTGAAGTCCACGCGCTGGACTACCTGCTCAAGCCGATCGACGACCGCAGGCTGGCGCAGACCGTCGAGCGGGCGTCGCAAATGCTGCGCTATCGCCAGTCGGATGGATATGGCAATGCCCTGCGCGGCTACGTGGACTTTGCGCCCGAGCGGCATATCGATGCGGTCAGTGTGCGCTCGGTCGGCTATATTGAACAGATCCGGGTGTGCGATGTATTGTGGCTGCAAGCGGCAGGCAATTACGTCGAGCTGCATCTGGCGTCGCGCAAGGTGCTGCACCGCATACCGCTCAGCCGCCTCGAACCGCTGCTGAACCCCGACGACTTCCTGCGCGTCCACCGCGCTGCGATAGTCCGGCGCGACCAGGTCATGCGTTTGTCGGTGGTCGGCGATGGCCGCTATCTGCTTACGCTGCGCTGTGGAGCCCAGGTCGCGGTGAGCGAACGCCATATCGATGCACTGAAAGCTTGCATGTAATGCACCGCCGGCGCGCACCGATAGCGTGCAATCGTGCACCGCAACATGGCATCGCGGCGGCTCGGCCCATGCGCTTGACGCCACTCTCCCTCTGTGGACCGCCTCAATCCGCTCTGGCACGCCTCTTGCAATACAGAGGCTAAGGGATCAACGGCGATCCCCCCGAATACATACGCCGACCCAAAGACGGGTTGGCAGGACAACGGCGTCCGCCCAACCCGGTCTTAGATGATCGTGGCTGCGCGGACGCCTTTTTGTTTTCTGAACGGGATAAAAAATGGCCACCAAAGCTACCAGCATCAAGCTCTTCTCGATCTCAACGCCTCAGATGCGGGCGTTCCACTTGACCTGGATGGCGTTCTTCGTCTGCTTCTTCGCCTGGTTCGCCTGCGCGCCGCTGATGCCGGTGATTAAAGGTGAATTCGGCCTGAGCGTCGCGCAGATCGCCAATATCAACATCGCGGCCGTCGCCATCACCATCCTCGTGCGGCTGGTGGTCGGCCCGCTGTGCGACCACTTCGGCCCGCGCAAAACCTATACGGGCTTGCTGCTGCTGGGTTCCATCCCGGTGATCGGCGTCGCCTTTGCGCAGAGCTACGAGAGCTTCCTGTTCTTCCGCCTTGGGATCGGCGCGGCCGGCGCCAGCTTCGTCATCACGCAGTACCACACCTCGGTGATGTTCGCGCCTAAGGTCGTGGGCACCGCCAACGCGGCAGCCGCAGGCTGGGGCAATGCGGGCGGCGGCGTGGCGCAAGCCGTGATGCCGCTGCTGATGACCGCCATGGTCATGCTGGGCGTGAGCGAGGGTTTCGGCTGGCGCGCGGCGCTGATCGTGCCGGGCGTGCTGATGATCGTCATGGCCGGCGTGTACTACCGCTTTACGCAGGACTGCCCGCAAGGGAACTTCAGCGAACTGCGCGCAGCAGGCATCGCCATCGACGGCGGCAAGAAAGGGGGCTGGGATTCGTTCAAACTGGCCTCCGCCAACTATCGCGTATGGCTGCTGTTCATCACCTACGGCGCCTGCTTCGGCATCGAGATCTTCATCCACAACATCGCCGCCATCTACTACGTCGACCACTTCAAGCTGACGCTGGCGCAGGCAGGCATGGCGGCGGGCAGCTTCGGCTTGTTGGCGTTGTTCGCCCGTGCGCTGGGCGGCTGGGTGTCGGACAAATTCGCCGCCACCGGCAACCTGAATAACCGCGTCACGCTGCTGTTCGTGCTGATGCTGGGCGAAGGCGCCGGCCTGCTGATGTTCGCCAACGCCGGCACCGCCGCGCTTGCCATAGCCGCCATGCTGGTATTCGGCCTGTTCACCCACATGGCCTGCGGCGCGACCTACGCCATCGTGCCCTTCGTCGACAAACGCGCCCTGGGCGGCGTGGCCGGCATCATCGGCGCCGGCGGCAACGTCGGCGCCGTCGCTGCGGGCTTCCTGATGAAAGGCCTGGGCAACACGCAGCAGACGCTGAGCATCCTGGGCATCGTCGTCGCCGCATCCGCGCTGTGCGCGCTGGCGGCCCGCTTCAGCAGCAGCGCCGTCGAAGAAACCGCCATCGCATCCAAGCTGGCAGCCTAAGAGGACATCATGAAAATTATCGTTATCGGTCATGGCATGGTCGGCCACAAGTTCCTGGAAAGCCTGGCCAACAGCGGCGCCGCCCATCTGCAAGTGACGGTGCTGTGCGAAGAGCCTCGTCCCGCGTATGACCGCGTGCACCTGTCTGAATTCTTCTCCGGTAAATCGGCGGAAGACCTGTCGCTGGTGAAGCCTGGCTTCTTCGACCGCGACGACATGGTGCTGCGCCTTAATACCCGGGCCACCGGCATCGACACCGCCCGCAAGACCGTCACCACCGCCGACGGCAATGTGCTGGACTACGACAAGCTGGTGATCGCCACCGGCTCCTTCCCCTTCGTGCCGCCGCTGCCGGGCAGGGAGCGCAAGGACTGCTTCGTCTACCGCACCATTGAAGACCTGGAAGCGATGCTCGAATGCGGCAAGCGCTCGAAGACCGGTGTGGTCATCGGCGGCGGCCTGCTGGGCCTCGAATGCGCCAAGGCCTTGCGTGACATGAAGCTCGACACCCACGTAGTCGAATTCTCGCCGCGCCTCATGGCGGTGCAGGTGGACGACGGCGGCGCGCGCGTGCTGCGCCGTAAGATCGAAGAACTGGGCGTGACCGTCCACACGGGTAAGAACACCACCGCCATCGTCGATGGCGTCGACGGCAAGGAAGGTGGACGTCAGCGCCTGGAGTTCGCCGACGGCGGCTATCTGGACGCCGACATGATCGTGTTCTCGGCCGGCATCCGCCCACGCGACATGCTGGCCCGCGAGAGCGGCCTGACGATCGGCCCACGCGGTGGTATCGAGATCAACAACAACTGCGTCACCTCCGACCCGGACGTCTACGCCATCGGCGAATGCGCGCTGTGGGGCGGCTTGATCTTCGGCCTGGTGGCGCCGGGCTATGAGATGGCGCGCGTCGCGGCCAAGCATATGCTGGGCGAAGCGGCGGAATTCGCCGGCGCCGACATGAGCACCAAGCTGAAACTGATGGGCGTGGACGTGGCCAGCATCGGCGACCCGCACGGCAAGGTCGAAGGCAGCCGTTCCTACCAGTTCACCGACGAGCGCAAACAGATCTACAAGAAAATCGTCGTCTCCGATTGCGGCAAGTACCTGCTGGGAGGCGTGATGGTGGGCGACGCCAGCGAGTACGGCACGCTGCTGCAAATGATGTTGAACAAAATCGAACTGCCGGAGTCGCCGGAGTTCCTGATCCTGCCGCAATCGGATGGCGCGGCCAAACCAGGCCTGGGCGTGGATGCTCTGCCGGATGGCGCGCAGATCTGCTCCTGCAACGACGTGTCGAAAGGTTCGTTGTGTGCAGCGGTGGCGGGCGGCGCCACCACCATCGGCGAACTGAAAAGCTGCACCAACGCCGGCACCTCCTGCGGCGGCTGCGTGCCGCTGGTGACGCAGGTGATGAAGGCCGAGATGAAAAAGCTCGGCATGGCCGTCAACAACCACGTCTGCGAGCACTTCGCGTATTCGCGCCAGGAGCTGTTCCACCTGATTAAAGTCGGCCAGATCAAGAGCTTCGGCGACCTGCTGTCCAAGCACGGCAAGGGCCTCGGTTGCGACGTCTGCAAACCGCTGGCGGCCAGTATCCTGGCGTCGGTGTGGAACGACTTCGTGCTGAAGAAGGAACACGCCAGCCTGCAGGACACCAACGACTACTTCCTCGGCAATATCCAGAAGGACGGCACCTACTCGGTGGTGCCGCGCATGCCGGGCGGCGAAGTGACGGCCGATGGCCTGATCGCGGTCGGCATGGTCGCCAAGAAGTACCAGCTGTACACCAAGATCACCGGTGGCGCCCGCGTCGACCTGTTCGGCGCCCGCGTCGAGCAGCTGCCGCTGATCTGGGAAGAGCTGATCGCCGCCGGCTTCGAATCCGGCCACGCCTACGGCAAGTCGCTGCGCACGGTGAAATCCTGCGTCGGCTCGACCTGGTGCCGCTATGGCGTCGACGATTCCATCGGCCTGGCGATCGAACTGGAAAACCGCTACAAGGGCCTGCGCACGCCGCACAAGATCAAGTTCGGCGTATCCGGCTGCACCCGCGAGTGCGCCGAAGCGCAGGGCAAGGACGTGGGCGTCATCGCCACCGAAAAAGGCTGGAACCTGTACGTATGCGGCAACGGCGGCATGAAGCCGCGCCACGCCGAGCTGTTGGCGACGGACCTGGACAAGGCCACGCTGGTCCAGTACATCGACCGCTTTCTGATGTTCTACACCCGCACCGGCGACCGCCTGCAACGCACCAGCGTATGGCGCGAGAACCTGGAAGGCGGCCTGGATTACCTGAAGCAGGTCGTCGTCAACGACAAGCTGGGCATAGCCGCCGAGCTGGAAGCAGACATGCAGCACCTGGTCGACACCTACGCGTGCGAGTGGAAGGAAGCTGTCGAGAACCCGGAAACCCGCAAGCGTTTCCGCCACTTCGTCAACAGCGAAAAGGGCGACGAGAACGTGCTGTTCATGGAAGAACGCGGCCAGATTCGTCCGGCCACCGTGGAAGAGCGCAAGCGCGTGATTCCCATCGCAGTCAAGGCAGCTTGAGGAGAAGATTATGCATCGCGATATTCAAACCGATAACTGGATCGCCGTCTGCAACCTGGACGACATCGTGCCCAACACCGGCGTGTGCGCCTTGCTGAACAAACAGCAGGTCGCCGTGTTCCATGTGGACGACGGCAGCGCGCGCGTGTTCGCCATCGATAACTACGATCCGAATTCCGAGGCGTCCGTGCTGTCGCGTGGACTGGTGGGCAACCTGGGCGAGCGCATCGTGGTCGCCTCGCCGATCTACAAGCAGCACTTCGACCTGCAAACGGGCGAGTGCCTGGAAGCGCCGGAACATTCGGTCGCCACCTATCCTGCCCGCATCGACGGCGGCAAAGTGTGGGTAGGCCTGTGAAACCCGCGCTGGTCGTGATCGGTAACGGCATGGCCGGCATGCGCACGGTCGAGGAGCTGCACAAGCTGGCGCCGGACATGTACGACATCACCGTGTTCGGCGCCGAGCCGCACGGTAACTACAATCGCATCCTGCTGTCGCCTGTACTGGCGGGCGAGAAGAGCATGGAAGACATCATGCTCAACACCCGCGAATGGTACGTCCAGCATGGCATCACGCTGCATGCTGGCGATCCGGTCGAACACATCGACCGCCGCAAGCGCATCGTGCGCGCCCGCTCCGGTCTGGAAGTCCGCTACGACCGCCTGCTGATCGCCACCGGTTCCAAGCCCTTCATCATCCCCGTGCCCGGCCACCAGTTGCCCGGCGTGCTGGCCTTCCGCGATATCCAGGACGTGGAGAGCATGCTGGCGATGGCACGCGATCACCGTCACGCAGTGGTGATCGGCGGTGGACTGCTGGGCCTTGAGGCGGCTAACGGCCTGCAACGGCAAGGCATGTCCGTCACCGTGGTCCATGTGACCGACGCGCTGATGAACCAGCAGCTCGATAAACCGGCAGCGCTGCTGCTGCAAAAAGCGCTGGAAGCGAAGGGCCTGAAGTTCATGATGAGCGCGCAGACCGCCGAAATCGTCGGCCCTGACCGCGTGCGCGCGGTGCGCTTCAAGGACAACAGCGAAATTCCTGCGGACCTGGTGGTGATGACCGCCGGCGTGCGTCCCAACATCGACCTGGCCAAGTCGGCCGGCCTGCATTGCGAACGCGCCATCGTTGTCGACGACACGCTGCAAACCTACGACCCACGCGTGTACGCCGTCGGTGAATGCGTGCAGCACCGCAGCGCCACCTTTGGCCTGGTGGCGCCGATCTGGGATCAGGCGCGTGTCTGCGGCGCACACCTGGCCGGCGCCGGCGTGCGCCGCTACGTGCAGCAGACATCGCCGACACGCCTGAAAGTGACCGGCGTGGACCTGTATTCGGTCGGCGACTTCGTCGGCGGCGAAGGCAGCGAAGACCTGGTGCTGCGCGATGCGCGGCGCGGCGTCTACAAACGTCTTGTACTGAAGGACGGCCGCGTCACCGGCGCCGTGCTGTATGGCGACGTCAAGGACGGCCCCTGGTACTTCAACCTGATCCAGAACCGCACCGACATTACGCCGATCCGGCAAAACCTGTTGTTTGGCGAGGCGCTTTCCGCGCGCGCCGCATGATTTGAGCGAGCAAGCATCTTGAACCTGTCCACCGACCATCTGGCAGTACGCACCACATGCGCCTATTGCGGCGTAGGCTGCGGCGTGCAGGCGACGCCCAAGACCGACGGCACGATAGCCATCGCCGGCGACAAACTGCACCCGGCTAACAAGGGCCGCCTGTGCGTCAAGGGTTCCGCCCTGGGCGAGACTGTGGGCCTGGAAGGGCGCCTGCTGTATCCGCAGGTGCGCGATGCCGGCGGCCTGCGGCGCGTATCGTGGGACGATGCGCTGGACAAGGTGGCCGGTACATGGCGCTCCATCATCGCCGAGCATGGGCCGGACGCGGTGGCGCTGTACGTATCCGGCCAGCTGCTGACCGAGGATTACTATGTCGCCAACAAACTGATGAAGGGTTATGTCGGCAGCGCCAACATCGACACCAACTCGCGGCTGTGCATGTCGTCGGCGGTGGCCGGCTACAAGCGCGCCTTCGGTGAAGACCTGGTGCCGCTGTGCTACGACGACCTGGAACTGGCCGACATGGTGGTGCTGGTCGGTTCCAACACCGCGTGGTGCCATCCCATCCTGTTCCAGCGCATCCTCAAGGCCAAGGAGAGCCGGCCGGAGATGAAGATCGTCGTCATCGATCCGCGCCGCACCGCCACCTGCGAGCTGGCCGACCTGCACCTGCCGGTCAAGGCGGGGACGGACGTGTGGCTGTTCAATGGCTTGCTGAGCTATCTGGCGCGCATCGGCGCGGTCGATCCGTCCTTCGTCGGCGAGCACACCAACGGTCTTGACGCGGCGCTGGAAACGGCCAACATCGATTGCAGCGATCCCGCCGCCGTGGCCAAGATCTGCCGCATCGAGCTGCCGGTGCTGATGGAGTTCTACGAATCCTTCGCCGCCACGCGCAAGACCATCACCGCGTTTTCGATGGGCGTCAATCAATCGTCGGCCGGCACCGACAAGGTCAACGCCATCATCAACTGCCACCTGATCGGCGGCCGTATCGGCAAGCCGGGCATGGGGCCGTTCTCGATCACCGGCCAGCCCAACGCCATGGGCGGCCGCGAAGTGGGCGGCCTGGCCAATATGCTGGCCGCGCACATGGACCTGGACCGCGCCGACCATCGCGACGTGGTGCAGACTTTCTGGGACTCTCCATCCATCGCCGCCAGGCCTGGCCTGAAGGCGGTCGATCTGTTCCGCGCCATCGAGGCGGGGACCGTCAAGGCAGTGTGGGTGATCGCCACCAATCCCCTGGTCAGCCTGCCGGACGCGGACCAGGTGCGCCGCGCGCTGGAGAAGTGCAAGCTGGTGGTCGCCACCGACATCATGCAGAACACCGACACCAACGCCTATGCCGACGTGCTGCTGCCCGCGCTGGGCTGGGGCGAGAAGGACGGCACCGTCACCAATTCCGAGCGCCGCATATCGCGCCAACGTGCCTTCCTGCCCGCGCCCGGCGAGGCGCTGCCGGATTGGAAGATCCTGTCGCTGTTCGCGCAGCGCATGGGTTATGGCGGCTTCGATTTCTGCGGCGCCCACGGCGTGTTCGACGAGCATGCGCGGTTGAGCGGCTTCCGCAACGCCGTCGGCGACGTGCCGCGCGCGTTCGACATGTCCGGCCTGGCCGGACTGAATCAGCGCGAGTACGATGAACTGGAGCCGACCCAATGGCCGGTGCGCCGCACCGCCTCCGGCGAACTGCAAACGGAAGCCCGCCTGTTCAAGGACAACGTGTACGCCCACGCAGACGGCAAGGCGCGCTTCATCGCCACCGCCACGCGCGCGCCGGCCAACGCCGTCAGCGAGGACTTCCCGCTGTCGCTCAACACCGGCCGCGTGCGCGACCAGTGGCACACGATGACGCGCACCGGTAAATCCGCCACGCTGGCCGACCACATCGCCGAGTCCTTCGTCGACATCCACCCGCAGGACGCGCTGCTGCACGGCGTGCGCGAGGGCGAACTGGCGCGCGTCAGTTCGGAGTGGGGTGCGATGGTGGCGCGCGTGCAGCACGGCGGCGGCATTCCGCGCGGCAGCGTGTTCATTCCCATCCACTGGTCGGGCCAGACCTCGTCCGACGCCCGCGTCGGCGCGCTGGTCAATCCAGTGGTCGATCCGGTCTCCGGCGAGCCGGAATTCAAGCACACGCCGGTGCGCATCGAGCAGTTCCGCGTGAACTGGCACGGCTTCATCCTCAGCCGCACCGAGATGAGCCTGGACAGCGTGGCCCACTGGACGCGGATACAGGGCCGCGAATTCGCCCGCTACGAGCTGGCCGGCCGCAACACCATCATGGACTTCAGCGACTGGGCGCGCACGCTGCTGGGCGTGCAGGACCTGGATGCGGACTGGCTCGAGTACGAAGACCGCACCGCCGGCGTGTATCGCGCCGTGCATGTGGTGAACGACCGCATCGAGCAGTGCATCTTCCTGTCGCCGCGCCAGGACATGCCGTCGCGCGCGTGGCTGGCCAGCCTGTTCGTCAAGCAGGAGCTCAGCGAAATCGACCGCGTCGGCCTGCTGGTCGGCATGCCGGTCGAGAAGGGCGCCGATACCGGGCCTACCGTGTGCTCCTGCTTCGGCGTGGGCCGCAACACCATCTGCAACGCCATCATCGAAAAAGACCTGAAGACGGTGCCGGAAGTGACGGCCTGCCTCAAGGCGGGCGGCAACTGCGGTTCCTGCGTCCCGGAGATCAAGAAAATTCTTGTGCAAACCCGTGTGGAGGCTGCGGAAGAAAGGTTGTAAACATGGTAAATTAGACTATCGATCGCTTGATCACGACCACAGAGAGCGAACATGTCTATCCGTGAAAATTTCTCCGATGCCGATATGGACCAGTGGCTCAACGAGAATCGCGTCACTGAAATCGAATGCCTGGTGCCCGATCTGACGGGCGTGGCGCGCGGGAAGATCCTGCCGCGGGCCAAATTCACCCAGGAGCGCGGCATGCGCATCCCCGAGGCGGTGCTGGGCATGACCGTCACCGGCAACTACCCGACCGAGGACGCGGCCTACGACCGCGCCATCTCATCCACCGACCGCGACATGATTCTGCGCGCGGACCCCGGCAGCATCACCAAAGTCCCGTGGGCCATCGATCCGACCGCGCAAGTCATCCACGATTGCTACTTCGCCGACGGCACGCTGGTCGATTTCGCCCCGCGTTCGGTGTTGCGGCGTGTGCTCAAGCTGTACGCCGACAAAGGCTGGACGCCGGTGGTGGGGCCGGAGCTGGAGTTCTACCTGACCGAGAAGAACATCGATCCCGACCTGCCGCTGAAGGCGCCGGTGGGCCGCAGCGGCCGCGCCGAGACCAGCCGCCAGGTCTACAGCATCGACGCCGTCAACGAGTTCGATCCGCTGTTCGAGGACATCTACGACTACTGCGCGCTGATGAATCTCGATGTCGACACGCTGATCCACGAAACCGGCGCCGGCCAGATGGGCCTGAACTTCCAGCACGGCGACCCGCTGGCCCTGGCCGACAACGTCTTCTACTTCAAGCGCACCTTGCGCGAGGCGGCGCTCAAGCACGATATGTACGCGACCTTCATGGCCAAGCCGATGGCGGGCGAGCCGGGATCGGCGATGCATGTGCACCAGAGCGTAAGCGACGCCGCCACCGGCCGCAATATCTTCAGCGCGGCGGACGGTTCGCCGTCGGCCCACTTCCGCCACTACATCGGCGGCCTGCAGCGCTACACGCCGTCGGCGATGGCGATCATGGCGCCGTATGTGAACTCCTACCGCCGCATCGTGCGCCACACGGCCGCGCCGATCAACATCCAGTGGGGCATCGACAACCGCACCGTGGGCTTCCGCATTCCGATCTCGGGCGTCGAGCAGCGCCGGGTGGAAAACCGCATCATCGGCGCCGACGCCAATCCCTACCTGGCGATGGCGGTGACGCTGGCCTGCGGCTATCTCGGCCTGGTGGACCAGCTGGAGCCGACCGCCATGACCACCGGCAGCGCCTACGACCATCTGTACGAGCTGCCGCAAGGGCTGCCGCAGGCGCTGGAGCTGCTGCGGCGCGAGGACCGGCTGCGCGACGTGCTGGGCGAGCGCTTCATCGACGTCTACACGGCGATCAAGGAGCTGGAGCACCAGGAGTTCATGACCGTCATCAGCCCGTGGGAGCGGGAACACCTGCTGTTGCATGTGTGATTGCGTCATTTATAATGACGGGTTCGACAAAGCGCGCGGCCTGCGGTCGGCCTGCTATTCACGGGTTTTCCCGTAATATTATTAATATCATTTATATTTTAATAACATGACCCAAGAGCGAGAACCCTTCCTGCTGATCCGCAACCTGGTTAAGGAATTCGACGGCGTCCGCGCCGTCAACGATGTGTCGGTGGCGATCAACAAGGGCGAGATCTTTGCGCTGCTGGGTAGTTCCGGCTGCGGCAAGTCCACGCTGCTGCGCATGCTGGCCGGTTTCGAAACGCCGACCCAGGGCCAGATCACGCTGGGCGGCAAGGACATCGTCGGCGTGCCGCCATACGAGCGCCCGATCAATATGATGTTCCAGTCGTACGCGCTGTTCCCGCACCTGACGGTGTGGGACAACATCGCCTTCGGCCTGCGCCGCGACGGTCTGCCGAAGGACGAAATCGCCGCCCGCGTGGAGCAGATGCTGGCGCTGGTGCAGCTGACCGCCTACGGCAAGCGCAAGCCGCACCAGCTGTCAGGCGGCCAGCAGCAGCGCGTGGCGCTGGCGCGCAGCCTGGCCAAGCGTCCGCAGTTGCTGCTGCTGGACGAGCCGCTGGGCGCCCTGGACAAGAAGCTGCGCGAACGCACGCAGATGGAACTGGTCGGCATCATCGAGGAAGTGGGCGTGACCTGCGTGATGGTGACGCACGACCAGGACGAAGCCATGAGCATGGCGACCCGCATCGCGGTGATGAGCGAAGGCCGCATCCTGCAGGTGGGCGCGCCGGGCGAAATCTACGAAACGCCGAACTGCCGCTTCGTCGCGGACTTCATCGGCAGCGTCAATATGTTCAACGGCAGCGTGGCGGTCGATGAGCCGGACCACGTCATCATCGAAACGCCGGAAGGCCGCCACTACGTCACCCACGGCATCACCGGCACGATGGGCATGGCGGTGTCGGTGGCCGTGCGTCCCGAGAAGATCGCCGTGCAGGCCGAGGCGCCGACCGCGGCGCAGCGCGCCAACGCCAGCGAGGATGGCTACAACTGCGTGCAGGGCACGATCACGGCCATGGCCTACTTCGGCAACGAGACGCTGTACCACGTGCGCCTCGACAGCGGCATGCAGCTCAAGGTTTCGCGCACCAACGCGGCCCGCCATGACGATTCGGCGCTCAAGCGCGACCAGCGCGTCTACGCCTGGTGGGACGGCGCCGACGTCGTCGTGCTGACCAGCTAAGGCGGAGCGCAGCCATGAAATTTCTCAAGAACCTGCTGACCGGGCGCTGGCTCACCGGCCGCAACGTGGTGATCGCCGTGCCTTTCCTGTGGCTGACGTTCGCCTTCCTGGTGCCGTTCCTGATCGTGATGCGCATCAGTTTCACCGAGGCGGACGCCGGCGGCAATCCCTTCGGCACGCTGATGACGCTGGCCGACGGCGTCATCACGCTCAAGGTCAAGGTCTCCAACTACCTGTTCATCGCGCAGGATGAGCTGTATGCGATCACCTACCTGAACTCCATCAAGTTCGCCGCCATCACGGCCTCGCTGTGCCTGATCATCGGCTATCCGTTCGCCTACTTCATGGCGCGCGCCAAGCCTACCGTTCGCCCGGTGCTGCTGATGATGGTGATGATGCCGTTCTGGACCTCCTTCCTGCTGCGCATCTACGCATGGAAGGGCATCCTGGCCAACAACGGCATCCTGAACCACTTCCTGATCAGCATGGGCTTCATCAGCGAGCCGCTGCATCTGATGAACACGCAGTTCTCGCTCATCATCGGCATGGTGTACGCCTACCTGCCGTTCATGATCCTGCCGCTGTACGCCAACCTGGTGAAGATGGACCTGCGCTTCCTGGAAGCGGCGGCCGACCTGGGCGCGACGCCGATGCAGGCGTTCTGGCGCATCACGGTGCCGCTGTCGAAGTCGGGCATCATCGCCGGCACCATGCTGGTGTTCATCCCGGCAGTGGGCGAGTACGTGATCCCCGAGCTGCTGGGCGGCCCGGAAACGCTGATGATCGGCCGCCAGCTGTGGGACGAGTTCTTCACCAATAACGACTGGCCGCTGGCGTCCTCGGTGACGGTGGTGGTGATCCTGCTGATCCTGGTGCCGATGGCGATCTTCAATAAATACACGGCAGAGCAGGAGGCCCGCCCATGAAAGGACATTCCAATTTCGTGCAGCGCTGGTTCGGGCGCGGCTGGCTGTCGCTGGGTTATCTGTTCCTCTACCTGCCCATCGTGGTGCTGGTGGTGTTCTCGTTTAACAGCTCGCGCCAGGACATGATCTGGAGCGGTTTTTCGACGCAGTGGTATGCGGAGCTGATGAACGACTCGGAAATCATCAGCGGTTTCGGCCTGTCGTTGCGCATCGCGCTGCTGACGGCTTGCGCTTCGGTGGTGCTGGGGACGTTCGCGGCGTTTGTGCTGAACCGCTACCAGCGCTTCGCTGGCCGCACGCTGTTCTCGGGCATGGTCAGCGCGCCGCTGGTGATGCCGGAGGTGATCATCGGCTTGTCGCTGCTGCTGATGCTGGTGTCGGTGCAGAAGGCCTTCGGCTTCCCGGAGCGCGGCCTGGTGACGATCTGGCTCGGCCACACCCTGCTGGGCATGGCCTATGCGGCGGTGGTGGTGCAGTCTCGCCTTCAGGAGATGAACAAGTCGCTGGAGGAAGCTGCGATGGACCTGGGCTGCCGTCCGTACCAGGTGTTCTTCCTGGTGACGCTGCCGAACATCACGCAGGCGCTGGGTTCCGCGTGGCTGCTGACGTTCACGCTGTCGCTGGATGACGTGGTGCTGTCGGCCTTCCTGTCCGGCCCCGGCTCGTCGACGATGCCTATCGTGATCTTTTCGCGTGCGCGTCTTGGCCTCGATCCGCGCGTGAACGCCGTGGCGGCGCTGACCATCCTGGTGGTGTCGATCGGCGTGATCGCATCGAGCCTGTACATCGCCCGCAACGAACGCCTGCGCCAGAAGCAGGTCGCTGCGGCAGCTAAAGGCTAATCCACGTAGCCCTGTTTGTACTCCCACCAGGCGCAGGCGACGAAGATTGCCGCGCCGCACCACAGCACCGCCGGTAGCGCATTGATGCCGGTGGTCTGCATCAACAGCCCTGTCACCAGCGGCCCGCCGCTGCTGGTGATACCCCAACTGGCATTGACCACGGCGCTGGCCGCGACCAGCGATTGGCCCTGGAAGCGCGCGCCGCACGCCACCAGCGACAGCATGTAGATCGCCCCCGCCGTCGCACCCAGCATCAGCAGCAGTATCCACCACAGCCATGGCGTGCCCGCAGCGAAGGGCAGCAGCGGCAGCAGCACGCACACCGCGATGCCGCAGCCGGTGTGCACGCGCCGCCGCCCCACGTGGTCGGCAAGCCAGCCGAAGGCGAATTGCAGCGCGGTGTCGCCGACCAGCACCACCGTGGCCGACAGCAGCGCCAGTTCGGTAACGATGCCCTGGCGGATCGCGTACAGCGGCAGCAGGCTCAGTGCCAGCGTGTCGAACAGCGCGAAGAAGGCCGCACCGACGGCGATCATCGGCATGCGTGGCAGCACCGCGCGCCATGAGACGTGCGGCTCGTTCTCGTCGTGATGAGCGTCGTCGGCGATCAGCGCCATGCCGGGAAGGGCGAGCAGGAACAGCGTACCGCAGGCGGCGAACGGCCACGCTACCTTGCCCTCCAGGCCCGCCACAAGGGCAGGGCCTATCAGCTGGAACAGTGTGAACGCCGTGGTGTACATGGCCACCACGCGGCCTCGCGAGTTGACCGGCGCAAGATGGTTGACCCAAGCCTCGCCGATGGTAAACAGCACACCCATGCAGGCGCCGAACACAAAACGCAGAAGGCCCCACAGCAGCAGGTTGTCGCTCGCTTCCATCAACGCGGTCGAAAGCGCGCTTGCAGCGATAGCGCCTAGCATGCAGCCTCGCGGCCCGTAGCGCGCCACCCAGCGCGAGACGAAAGGCGTGGCGGCCAGGATGCCGAAGGCGCTGGCGGCGGTGATGATGCCGATGATGTCGGTGCCGATGCCACGCTGGTCCAGCCGCAGCGCCGTCAATGGAATGGTCGCGCCCAGACCCAGTCCGACTACGCCGATGCTGCTGACCAGCGCGCAGAAGTCTCGCCAAGGCATGGTCTTCATGCTTGCACCCTGTCTGCAATCAGATCCGCCAGGATACGGCCGTAGTGGGCGATCTTCTCCGGCGTGCAGTAGGCGTAGCCGACCAGCAGGCCACGCCGCGTCGGCTGTGCGAGGTAGTAGGTCGATAGCGCCTTGACGCGGATGTCCGCAGCGGCGGCAGCCGCCTCCAGCGCCACATCGTCGGCGTCGTCGGGCAGCTGTACCACCAGGTGCAGGCCGGATTCTTCGCTGGAGATCGTCACCTTGCCGCCGAGGCGAGGCGTGAGCTGCTGCACCAGCGTGCGGCGCAGCAGCTCGCGGCGGGCGCCGTAGGTCTGGCGTATCTTGCGGATGTGGGTGGTGAAGTGGCCCAGCGCGATAAAGTCCGCCAGCACCGCCTGCACCGTCAGCTGGCCGGGGCGCTGAAGGTCGTACAGCGCGCTCTTGAAGCCATCGACCAGCGCGGGCGGCACCACCAGGTAGCCGACCTTGATGCCGGGGTAGAGCACCTTGGAGAAGGTGCCCATGTAGAGCACGCGGTCGTCGATGTCCAGGCCTTGCAGGGCGGCCAGCGGGCGGCCGGTGTAGCGGAATTCGCTGTCGTAGTCGTCTTCCAGTATCCACGCGTCCTTGCGCACGGCGATGTTCAGCAGCTCGCGCCGGCGGGCCAGGCTCATGACGGAGCCGGTCGGATATTGATGCGACGGCGTGGCGTAGATCAGGCGCGGCTTGGTGGCGAGGTCCGATTCCGTGAGCACCATGCCGTCGTCGTCGACCGCGATCGGATGCAGTTTCAGTTCGCGTGACTGGAACACGCGGCGCGCCCCCCAGTAGCCTGGATCTTCGACCCAGGCGGTGTCGCCGGCATCGGCCAGCAGCTGCGCGCACAGGTCCAGCGATTGCTGCGTGCCAGCCGTGATCATCACCTGGTCCACCGTCACCTTGACGGAGCGCGACAGCCGCAGATATTCGGTGATGGCCTGGCGCAGCGGCAGGTGGCCGCCGGACTGGCCGTAGTCCAGCAGGTCGGTGCGCGCCTCGCGCCAGATGCGGTTCTGCAGCCGTTGCCACAGCTTGAAGGGGAAGGATGAGAAATCGTCCTCGCCCGGCGCGAAGGGCTGGATCTCGAAGCGCGGGCCCGCTGCAAAGCTGGTCAATTCGCGGCCCCGTTTGGACAGGCGCGCGGCGCGGCCCTGCGACGATCCACGCGGCGCCGGCCCGGAGCCGCGCATGCTGGCGCGTTGCGCCTGGAGGTCCGCCACGTAGGTGCCGCTGCCCATCGCGCTGGTGACGTAGCCCTCGGCCGCCAGCTGCTCGAACGCCGCGATCACCGTGTTGCGAGAGATGCCGAGGTCACGCGCCAGGTCGCGGCTGGACGGCAGTTTGCTGCCCGCGCCCAGCAACTGACGGTGGATGGCGCTCTTGGCCGCCTCATACAAACGGCGCTGCTGCGGCAGGCGCGGATGGAAGCCGGATAGGGCCAGCGTTTGGGCCAGCAGATCGGAAGTGGGCGACAGGGGATGCGGCATGATACTCAAAGTGGTTCCATCAATTTTAAACAAGTGGCACTCACAATGATACCAAAATAGGCATATGATGAAGACATGCGTAGCCCAATTGTCATTGTCCCCGCCTGTGTGAACCAGATCGGCGCCCATGCCAACCACACGGCCCAGTTCAAATATGTCGCCGCAGTGGCCGACGGGGCGGGCTGCACGCCGCTCATCATGCCGGCCCTGGGCGCGGCCACGGATTTCGAAGCGCTGCTGGCGCTGGCCGACGGCGTCATGCTGACCGGTTCACCCTCCAACGTACACGCCGGCCTGTATGGGCAGGAAGTGCTGGAACCATCGCTGCCGCAGGACGCGGCGCGCGACGCCACCACGCTGCCTTTCATTCGGGCGGCGCTTAAGCGCGGCATACCGCTGCTGGCGATATGCCGCGGCTTCCAGGAAGTGAACGTGGCGCTGGGCGGCACGCTGCACCAGGCGGTGCACAACGTGGCCGGCATGGCCGACCACCGCGAGCGCAAGGACCAGCCTTTGGCACAGCAATACGCAGCGTCGCATCGCGTGCTGCTGGAGCCGGACGGCCAACTGGCGCGCATCCTGGGTGGCGCTGCCGAGATCATGGTCAATTCGCTGCATGGCCAGGGCATCGCCCAACTGGCGCCATCGCTGGCCGTGGAAGCACGCGCCGACGACGGCCTGGTGGAAGCCTACCGCGTAGCAGACGCCAGGAGTTTCGCGCTCGCGGTACAGTGGCACCCAGAGTGGCGCCTGACGGAGAACCCCGATTCCGTCAAATTATTCAAGGCCTTCGGCGAGGCCTGCCGCAACTATAAAAATCAACGCTAAAAAAGAGAGAGAACCATGGCAATCCGCGAAAATTTTACTTATACCGACATGGACCTGTGGCTCAACGAGAAGCACGTCACCGAAATCGAATGCCTGGTCCCCGACTTGACCGGCGTGGCACGCGGGAAGATCCTCCCGCGCGGTAAGTTCACCCAGGAGCGCGGCATGCGCATCCCCGAAGCGGTGCTGGGCATGACCGTGACCGGCAATTACCCGGTGGAAGACGCAGGCTACGACCGCGCCATCTCCACCACCGACCGCGACATGATACTGAAGGCCGATCCGACCACCATCACCATGGTGCCGTGGGCCACCGATCCGACCGCGCAAGTCATCCACGACTGCTACTTCTCCGACGGTCGCCTGGTCGATTTCGCGCCGCGCTCCGTGCTGCGCCGCGTATTGAAGCTGTATGCGGACAAGGGGTGGAAGCCAGTGGTGGCGCCGGAACTGGAGTTCTACCTGACCGCCAAGAACAGCGATCCCGATCTGCCTTTGAAACCGCCTATCGGCCGCAGCGGCCGTGCGGAAACCAGCCGCCAGGTCTACAGCATCGACGCGGTGAACGAATTCGATCCGCTGTTCGAAGACATCTACGACTACTGCGACCTGATGAACCTCGACGTCGACACGCTGATTCACGAAATCGGCGCCGGCCAGATGGAGATCAACTTCCTGCACGGCGATCCGCTCGGCCTGGCCGACAAGGTGTTCTTCTTCAAGCGCACCTTGCGCGAGGCGGCGCTCAAGCACGATATGTATGCGACCTTCATGGCCAAGCCGATGGCGGGCGAGCCGGGTTCCGCGATGCACGTGCACCAGAGCGTGGTCGATCTCAAGACCGGCAAGAACATCTTCAGCGCCGAAGACGGTTCGGCCGCGCCGATCTTCAAGCACTACATCGGCGGCCTGCAACGCTACATGCCGTCGGCGATGGCGATCGTCGCGCCGTATGTGAACTCCTACCGCCGCATCGTGCGCCACACGGCGGCGCCGATCAACATCCAGTGGGGCATGGACAACCGCACCGTCGGTTTCCGCGTGCCGGAATCGGGCGTGCAGGATCGCCGCGTGGAGAACCGCATCATCGGCGCCGACGCCAACCCGTACCTGGCGCTGGCCGTCACGCTGGCCTGCGGCTATCTCGGCATGACCGAGCAGCTGGAACCGACGCCGATGACCGTAGGCAGCGCCTACGATTTGATGGTCGAACTGCCGCAAGGCTTGCCGGAAGCGCTGCAACTGCTGCGCGGCGAGGACAAGCTGCGCAGCGTTCTGGGAGACCGCTTCATCGATGTCTACTCCGCCATCAAGGATCTGGAACATCAGGAATTCATGACCGTCATCAGCCCGTGGGAGCGCGAGCACCTGCTGCTGCACGTCTAATTTGATAGGAGCCATCATGTCGAACAGTTCATTGGCGCCAAGCGCCGCATTAGTCGCGTCGGTAAAGGCCGCCGCGCGCCCGGAAGTGTATGACACCGCCGCCATCCAGAAGCTGGACACGGCCCACTACATGCATCCCTTCACCGACCACAAGGCGCTGGGCGAAAAAGGCGCGCGCGTGATGGTGCGCGGCGAGGGCATCTACTTGTGGGATTCGCAAGGCAAGAAGGTATTGGACGGCATGTCCGGCCTGTGGTGCGTCAACGTCGGCTACGGCCGCACCAGCATTTCGGAAGCGGTGTACAAGCAGATGGAGACGCTGCCGTTCTATAACAGCTTCTTCAACACCACCAATATCCCGGCGGTGGAGCTGGCGGCCAAGCTGGTGAAGATATCGCCGCCGCAGTTCAACCACGTCTACTTCACCGGCTCCGGCTCGGAAGGCAACGACACCAATCTGCGCATGGTGCGCCGCTATTGGGACGTGTTGGGCTACAAGGACCGCCACACCATCATCAGCCGCCACAACGCCTATCACGGCAGCACCGTGGCCGGCGCGTCGCTGGGCGGCATGGACGGCATGCATGCGCAGGGTGGCTTGCCGATCCCCGGCATCGTGCATATCGGCCAGCCGAACTATCTGGAATCCGGGCGCGGCATGACGGAGGACGAATTCGGCATCGAAGCGGCGTCGTGGCTGGAGAAGAAAATCCTGGAGGTGGGCGCGGACAAGGTCGCGGCTTTCATCGGCGAGCCGATACAGGGCGCGGGCGGTGTGGTGATTCCACCTGCCACCTACTGGCCGGAGATCCAGCGCATCTGCGACAAGTACGGCATCCTGTTGATCGCCGATGAGGTGATCTGCGGCTTCGGCCGGCTGGGCAAGTGGTTCGCGTCCGAACTGTTCGGCATCAAGCCGGACCTGATCACCTTCGCCAAGGGCGTCACGTCGGGCTATGTGCCGCTGGGTGGTGTGCTGGTTGGCGACCGCGTGGCCAATGTGCTGATCGAGAAGGGCGGCGAGTTCAATCACGGCTTTACCTACTCCGGCCATCCGGTGGCTTGTGCTGCGGCACTGGAGAATATCCGCATCATCGAAGATGAGAAGCTGGTCGAGCGCGTCGGCAGCGAGACCGGTCCGTATCTGAAAAAGCGTTTTGCCGAGCTGGCGGATCATCCGCTGGTTGGCTATGCTGACAGCTGCGGCTTCGTCGCCGGGCTCAATTTGGTGCGCGTTAAAGGTGCGACGGTGCATGAGAATGTGCCGTTCGACGAGGGGCTGGCGGTGGGCATGGTCTGCCGTGGCTACATGTTCGGCAACGGCATGATCATGCGCGCAGTCGGCGACCGCATGATTATCGCGCCGCCGCTGGTGATGACCTGTGCGCAGATCGACGAAATGATCGCGCTGATCCGCCACTGCCTGGACCTGACCTACGCGGACGTCCAGCAGCGCGGCTGGCTGTAATCTGAGATTGGAGACCAATATGACTACAACATCGTGGCACGAGCGGGCGAGCAGCCTGCAAATTGATGGCCGCGCCTTCATCGGCGGCGAGCGCGTCTCGGCAAAATCCGAACAGCAGTTTGAGAACCTGTCGCCGATTGATGGCCGCAAGCTGGGCATGGTGGCGCGCTGCGCCGGCGCAGATGTCGACGTGGCGGTGGCATCCGCACGCGCTGCGTTCGAAGACCGCCGCTGGGCCGGCAAGTCGCCTGCGCAGCGCAAGCGCACCCTGATCAAGTTTGCGGACCTGGTGCAGAAGTACGGTCCGGAGCTGGCGCTGCTTGAAACGCTGGACATGGGCAAGCCGATCAAATACAGCCAGAGCGTGGACGTCGGCGCGACCGCCAACTGCCTGCGCTGGTACGGCGAGGCGATCGACAAGATCTACGACGAGATCGCGCCGACGGCGGCCAACAGCCTGGCGCTGATCACGCGCGAGGCGGTCGGCGTCGTGGCGGCCATCGTGCCGTGGAATTATCCGATGATCATGGCCGCATGGAAGATCGCGCCGGCGCTGGCCGCCGGGAACAGCGTGGTACTCAAGCCGTCCGAGAAATCGCCGTTGACGGCGCTGCGGCTGGCGGAAATCGCACTGGAGGCGGGTATTCCGCCGGGCGTGTTCAATGTGCTGCCGGGTTACGGCCACGAGGCCGGAGCGGCGCTGGCGCTGCACATGGACGTGGACTGCATCGGTTTCACCGGCTCCACACGCGTCGGCAAGCAGATTTTGCAGATGGCCGGTCAATCCAATTTGAAGCGGGCGTGGACTGAGCTGGGCGGCAAGTCCGCCAACATCGTCTGCGCCGATTGCCCGGACCTGGACAAGGCGGTGCAGGCAGCGATTGGCTCCATTTACTTCAACCAGGGCGAGAGCTGCAACGCGCCTTCGCGGCTGTTTGTCGAAGCGTCGATCAAGGACCAGTTCCTCGAAAAGGCGCTGGCGATGATGCCGAGCTTCCAGCCGGGCGATCCGCTGGACGAGAACACCGTCATGGGCGCCATTGTCGATGCGACGCAGTTGAAGACGGTGATGGGCTATATCGAAGCCGGCCAGTCGGGCGGCGCCAAGCTGCTCTCTGGTGGCCGCCAGGCGCGCACCGACACCGGCGGCTTCTACGTCGAACCGACGCTGTTCGACCAGGTCGACAGTGGCATGACCATCGCGCGCGAGGAGATTTTCGGGCCGGTGCTGTCGGTGCTGAGCTTCACCGACGTGAAGGACGCCGTCAAACAGGCCAACTCCACGCCGTACGGCTTGCAGGCCGCTGTGTGGACGGCCGATATCAGCAAGGCGATCCAGACCGCGCGTGCGCTGCGTGCGGGCACTGTGCACGTGAACCAGTACGATGGCGATGACATCACCGTGCCGTTCGGCGGCTACAAACAGTCCGGCAATGGCCGCGACAAATCGCTGCACGCTTTCGACAAATATACCGAACTGAAAACTACATGGATACAAATCGGCTAGACGCTTCGGCACCCCGTTCGACGGAGGAATCGCAGCGCGAGCTTGCTGCGAAAGGCGTGCGCTTCGTGTTCGCGCAGTTCACGGACATCCACGGCGCGGCCAAGGGCAAGCTGATACCGCTGGCCCACCTGGACGATATCGTCTCGCCGGGTGCTGGATTTTCAGGGCCGTCGATCTGGGGTACGGGCTTGCCGCGTACCGGTCCGCGTTCGGAATACTATGGCCGCGCCGATCTCTCCACCTTGAAGATGATGCCTTGGCTGCCGGGCTACGCGCGCGTGGTGCTGGACGGCCATGTGGCGGGCGTGCCGTTCGATGCTTGCCCGCGCCAGGTATTGCGCAAGCAGGTCGAGCGACTGGCGCAGCGCGGCTGGACCCTGAACGCGGGTCTGGAGCCGGAGTTCTTCCTGCTGCAAAAAGGCGCTGATGGCTACGACGCCGAGGCGGCCGACACGCTGGAAAAACCATCTTACGACACCAAGAGCCTGCTGCGCCGGCGCGGCTTCATCGAGAAGCTGACTACGTCGCTGGACCAGTGCGGACTGGGCGTGTTCCAAATCGACCACGAGGATGCGACCGGCCAGTTTGAAGTCAACTACAAGTATGCCGACGCGCTCAAGGCTGGGGACAATTTCATGCTCTTCAAGATGGCGGCGCAGCATATCGCTGAAGAGGAGGGCATGCTGTTCTCGATGATGCCCAAGCCGTTTGCCGACCGTCCGGGCAGCGGGCTGCATTTCCACCTGTCGCTGGCGAACGTCGCCGGCAAGCCGCTGTTCGCACTGGGTGAAGAGACGGAACCGGGCGGGCGCGATCTCGGCCTGTCGTCGCTGGCCTATCACTTCATGGCAGGCCTGCTGCACCACGCCCCGGCGTTGACGGCGCTTTGCGCGCCGACGGTCAATTCGTATAAACGATTAATGTGCGGGCAGTCGCTGTCCGGTACCAGCTGGGCGCCTGCCTTTATCGGCTATGGCGACAACAACCGCACCACGGTGGCGCGGGTGATTTATCAGCGCATCGAGTGGCGGCTGCCGGACAGTTCGGCCAATCCCTATCTGGCGTTGGCGGGCGTGATCGCTGCGGGGCTGGATGGCATCGACCGTGCGCTGGCCGCCGGTGAACCGGTCAATCTGGATGTGTACGAAATGTCCGATGCGGCGCGGGCGGAGCTGGGGTTGAAGCTGCTGCCGCAGAATCTCGGCGAGGCCGCCGCCGCGCTGAAGGCCGACACGGTGCTGGCCGCCGCGCTGGGCGCGGATATCGTCAACGAGTTTGTGGCGCTGAAGAGCGCCGAATGGATCGAATACAGCCAACACGTCAGCGCCTGGGAGACCAAGCGCTATCTAGACCGCTTTTAGGAGCAAGCGATGAGCCAGGCCATGAAGGACTTTCTACGCGACCGCAACATCCACGAAGTGGAATGCGTGATCGCCGACATGACTGGTATCGCTCGCGGCAAGATACTGCCCAAGGATCTGTTCCTCAGCGAGGGCGAGATGCGCTTGCCCAAGAGTGTGCTGCTCAACACCGTCAACGGCGAGCAGCCCAACAATCTTCCCTACACCGGCGCTACTGATCCGGACATGATCTGCGTGCCGGACCTGGCCACGCTGCGGCAGGTGCCGTGGGCGGCGGAGAACGTCGCGCTCGTGATTCACGATTGCCAGAACTTCGATGGCTCGCCGGTCGGCCTGTCGCCGCGCGCCGTGCTGCGCAAGGTGCTCAAGCTGTATGCGGAGCGCGGCTGGCAGCCGGTGGTGGCGCCGGAGATGGAGTTCTATCTGGTCGCGCGCAGCAGCAATCCGCACGAGCCGCTGACGCCACCGCTGGGCCGCAGCGGCAAGACGGAATCCGGCCGTCAGTCGTATTCCATCGACGCCGTCAACGATTTCGATCCTTTCTTCCTGGAGCTTTCCACCTTCTGCAAGCAGCATGAGCTGGGTGTGGAGACGCTGATTCACGAAGCGGGGGCGGGCCAGATGGAGATCAACTTCACGCACGGCGAGGCGCTGGAGCTGGCCGACCGTGTCTTCCTCTTCAAGCGCGCGGTGCGGGAGACGGCGCTGCGGCACGGGATCTTCGCCACCTTTATGGCCAAGCCGATGGAGACGGAGCCCGGAAGTGCGATGCACATCCACCAGAGCGTGCTCGATACTGCGACCGGCGCGAACATCTTCAGCCGCGCCGACGGCGAGGCCAGCGCCTTGTTCTTCAACTATATCGCGGGGCTGGAGCAGTACGCTGCGGCGGCCACGCTGCTGTTTGCGCCGCACGTGAATTCGTATCGCCGCCTGTCGCGTTTCATGTCTGCGCCGACCAATGTGCATTGGGGTTACGACAACCGCACCTGCGGCATCCGCATTCCGAACTCCGCGCCGCTGAACCGCCGCGTGGAGAATCGCGTGCCTGGCGTGGACGTCAATCCCTACCTGGCGATGGCCGCCACGCTGGCCTGCGGCTACCTCGGCATGACGCAGGGCTTGACGCCATCGCCGCCGACGGCCGACAGCGCCGAGCATGTGCACGACCAGCTGCCGCGCAATCTGGAGGACGCCATTCTGCGCCTGCGCGATTGCAAGCCGTTGAGCGACATCCTGGGAGAGCTGTTCGTACAGGCTTTCTGCGAAGTGAAGGAACTGGAGTTCGCCACTTACAGCCGCGTGATCAGCTCCTGGGAGCGCGAGCATTTGATGCTGCTGGTGTGACCATGGCCGGCACCCGCGACGGATTGAACTGGCCACGCGCGCAGGCGCTGGCCGCCGCCGAACGCGCCAGCTACATCGCGCGCAATCCCGAATCGGCTCGGTTGGCGGGGCAGGCCGCGCAGCATCTGCTGTTTGGCGTGCCGATGCACTGGATGAACGACTGGTCCACCCCATTCCCGCTGACGGTGCGCGAAGCATCCGGAGCCCGCTTCCGCGACGCCGACGGCCACGAATACATCGACTTCTGCCTCGGCGACACCGGCGCCATGTTCGGCCACGCGCCGCAGCCGGTTGCGCAGGCCATCGCGCGCCAGGCTGCACGCGGGTACACCGCCATGCTGCCGTCGGAGGATGCCGCGCCGGTGGCTGCCGAACTGGCGCGGCGTTTCGGCCTGCCGTACTGGCAGTTCGCCTTGTCCGCGTCGGACGCCAACCGCTTCGTGCTGCGCTGGCTGCGCGCCGCGACAGGCCGCAGCAAGGTGCTGGTCTTCAACGGCTGCTACCACGGTACGGTGGACGACGTGTTTGTCGATCTGGTGGACGGTGTGCCGGTTCAGCGCGACAGCCTGCTGGGACAGGTGCACCAGCTCACGGATCACACGGTGGTGGTGGAGTTCAACGACCTGCCGGCACTGGAAGCGGCGTTAAAGCAGGGCGACATCGCCTGCGTGCTGGCCGAGCCGGTGATGACCAACATCGGCATGGTGCTGCCGCTGCCAGGCTATTGGGACGCCGCGCAGCAGCTCATCAAGCGCCATGGCAGCCTGTTGGTGATCGACGAAACCCACACCATCAGCAGCGGACCCGGAGGCTACGCGCAAGCGCACGGCATGCAGCCGGACGCGCTGGTGGTCGGCAAGCCGATTGGCGGCGGCATCCCTTGTGCGGCCTATGGCTTTACCGAGGAGCTGGCGCGACGGGTGGAGAAGGCCAAGCGGGATGCGCCGCCCGGCCACTCCGGCATCGGCACCACGCTGAGTGCCAACATGTTCGCCATGGCCGCGATGCGGGCCAATCTGGAGCAGGTGATGACGGAGCAAGCCTACCAGCACATGTTCGCGCTGGCGGCCCAACTGGCGGAAGGCCTGCGCGCCGTCATCGCGCGCCATAAACTGCCATGGTGCGTCACCCAAATCGGCGCCCGCACCGAGTTCCAGTTCGCGCCGACGCCGCCGCAAAACGGCACGCAAGCGCAGGCGATACTGGACAGCGACCTCGAACAGATCATCCACCTCTACCTCCTCAACCGTGGCCTGCTGATTACCCCGTTCCACAACATGCTGTTGGTATGTCCCGATACCAGCGATATCGATATCCAGCGGCTGCTGGCTGTGTTCGAGGAATGCGTCAAGGAGCTATTGTTTACTTGATTCTGCCTCAGAAAAACCAATCGTTGAAGGGAAATTTGACTGGTTTATGGTCGCGTCGGATCGACCTTGAACACCGTCTGGTCTATGCGGTGATGGACGACACGATACATGTCGTAGGCTGCCGTTTTCACTACTAGAACGAATCTGGCGCAGCTTTAAGGCTGCGCCTTTTTTACTTCTCTTAGAAGCAGTGCTCCAACGCCGGGAAGCTGCCGTCCTTGACGGCGGTGACGTAAGCGGTGACGGCGGCGTCGATGCTGGTCTGGCCTTCCATGAAGTTCTTCACGAAGCGCGCTTTGCGGCCCGGGAAGACGCCCAGCAGATCGTGCATCACCAGCACCTGGCCCGAGCAGTCCGGACCCGCGCCGATGCCGATCGTCGGCATCGCCAGCATGTCGGTCACTTCCTTGCCCAGCTGCGTGGGTATCGCTTCAAGCACCAGCAGCGAGGCGCCGGCCGCTTGCAGTTTCAGCGCGTCCGCTTTCAGCATGTCGGCGCTTTCGATGGTCTTGCCCTGCACCTTGTAGCCGCCCAGCTGGTGCACCGATTGCGGCGTCAGGCCGAGGTGGGCGCAGACCGGCACCGAGCGCTCGGTCAGGAAGCGTACCGTGTCGGCCAGCCATGCGCCGCCTTCCAGCTTGACCATGTGCGCGCCAGCCTGGATCAGCTGCACCGCGTTGTTGAACGCGCTCTCCGGCGTGGCGTAGGCGCCGAACGGCAGGTCGGCGACGATCATCGCCGACTTGCTGCCGCGCGCGACGGCGGCCGTGTGGTAGGCCACTTCGGCCACCGTCACCGGCAGCGTCGACTGGTGGCCGTTGCAGACCATGCCCAGCGAATCGCCGATCAGCAGGATCTCGACGCCGCAGCGGTCCATCAGCGAGGCGAAGCTGGCGTCGTAGCAGGTCAGCATGGTGATCTTTTCACCGGCCGCGCGCAGGTTCGCCAGCGTGGGGATGGTGACTGCCTTGTTGGCGACCGCTTTGGCCGGTGCAGGTGCGGTGGTGGCGGCAGGCTTTTGGCTCGCGGCCATTTCGTTTCCTTGCAAATAACCAGACATGGGAAATCCTTTAAAGATGTGATGACACGGCGATAGTGTAGTCCTGAATGCTATCGCGTGCAGGGGAGTCAAATAATGGGGCTGATGCCCTGATCGGCTACCGAGGCGGCATAGTCCTGCGCCGCGCCGCGACCAGGGATGTGGATGGCCGGCGCCAGTTCCAGCAGCGGCACCAGCACGAAGGCGCGCTCGGTCATGCGCGGATGCGGCACCGTCAGCGTGGCGCTGGCGATCTGCCGGTCGCCGTACAGCAGCAGGTCCAGGTCCAGCGTGCGCGGGGCGTTGCGGTAGGGCCGCTCGCGGCCATGCGCCTGCTCGATGCCGTGCAGCGCTTGCAGCAGCGCCTCGGCGTCCAGCGTGGTGGCGATGCGGGCCACGGCGTTGATGTAGTCGTCGCCGCTCGAATCGATAGGCGCGGTGCGGTACAGGCCCGACGCCGCCATCAGCGTGCAGCCGGGCAGGCGTTGCAGGCGCTCCAGCGCGTCGGCCACGTTGCCGCGCGCGTCGCCCAGGTTGGCGCCGATGCCGATGTAGGCGATGGTGAAGGCGAAGCCGTCTTCACCTGTTTTGCCGATGATGCTCATGACGCGTCAGGGTGCAGCTTATTCCGCGCCGCCGCCGTCGCCGCCGCCGGAACCGCCGGCATTGCCGCCGGCGTTGCCGCCTTCAGCGCCGCCCTTGCTGCGGCCACCGCGGCGCGGTGCGCGTTTGCGCTTGGCGCCGCCGGAACCGGCCGGCTGGTTGGCCGATGCGATCAGGTCTTCGCGGGTGGCTTCGTCGCCTTCATAGAACGCGGTCCACCACTCGCCCAATTCGGCGTCGATCTCGCCCGATGCGCAGCGCAGCAGCAGGAAGTCGTAGCCGGCGCGGAAGCGCAGGTGTTCCAGCAGCTTGTGCGGCGACTTGCCGGTGCGGCGCTCGAAGCGCGGCTGCATCGACCAGATGTCGCGCATGTCGGAGCCGATCTTGCGCTGCAAGGCCAGCTTCTCGGTCTGCGAATCGAGCACGTCGTCGGCCGCCAGGTGCAGCGCGGGGATGGTTTGCTCGCCCGAGGCGCGGTAGGCGGTCCACTTCTCCAGCACCTGGTGCCACAGCAGCGACGCAAACAGGAAGCCCGGCGATACGGTCTTGCCGGCGTGGATGCGGGCGTCGGTCGAATCGAGCGCCAGCGTCACGAACTTGGCGCCCAGCGGCTGTTCCAGCACCACGTCCAGCAACGGCAGCAGGCCGTGATGCAGGCCTTCCTTGCGCAGCTGCTGCAGGCAGGCCAGCGCCTGGCCGCTCATCAGCAGCTTGAGCATTTCGTCGAACACGCGCGCGGCGGGCACGTTGTCGATCAAGGACGCCATCACGGCGATAGGCGCGCCGGTGTTCGGTTCGATGGTGAATTTGAGCTTGGCGGCGAAGCGCACCACGCGCAGCATGCGCACCGGGTCTTCGCGGTAGCGCGCTTCCGGCTGGCCGATGATGCGCAGCGTCTTGGCGCGGATGTCTTCGATGCCGCCGTGGTAGTCCAGCACCTGCTGGTTGGCCGGGTTGTAGTACATGGCGTTGATGGTGAAGTCGCGGCGCACCGCGTCCTCCGCCTGCGAGCCGAAGGTGTTGTCGCGCAGGACGCGGCCATGTTCGTCCTTCGGCGCGTTGTCCAGCGTGGTGCCACGGAAGGTGGTCACTTCCAGCAGATCCTGGCCGAACATCACATGCACGATCTGGAAGCGCTTGCCGATGATGAAGGCGCGGCGGAACAGGCGCTTGACCTGCTCCGGCGTGGCGTTGGTGGCGATGTCGAAGTCTTTCGGCTTCACGCCCAGCAGCAGGTCGCGCACGGCGCCGCCGACGACGAAGGCTTCGTAGCCGGCTTCCTGCAGGGTGCTGGTGACGCGCACCGCGTTCGACGACAGCAGGCGCGGGTCGATGCCGTGGGCGTCGGGGCCGAGGACCACCGGCGTGCTGGTGTCGCGCGCCTTGCTTTTGGAGCCGAGGATTTTGCGGATCAGTTTCTTAATCATTGAATAGGTCAATTAATGGCCAGCCTTGGGCTGTGGCGTGCGTTTTCAGTGCGGCGTTGGGGTTGGTCGCCACCGGATGGCTGACGATGGACATCAGCGGCAGGTCGTTGTGCGAGTCGCTGTAGAAGTGGACGGTGTCGAAGTCTTCCAGCGTCTTGTCCATCTTCGCCAGCCAGGCCTTGGTGTGGGTGATCTTGCCCGCGCCCTGGGTCGGCGTGCCGACCAGTTTTCCGGTCAGCTTGCCGTCGGCGTCCACTTCCGGCATGGCCGCGATCAGGTGCTCCACGCCCAGCGCCTTGGCGATCGGCGCGGTGACGAAGTGGTTGGTGGCGGTGACGATGGCCACCAGGTCGCCGGCGTCGATGTGCTTTTGCAGCAGCGCGCGGGCGGCCGGGCGGATCGCCGGCTGCACCACTTCGGCCATGTACTGCTGCTGCATGGCCTTCAGGCGGTCCTGCGGGAACGAGGCCAGGGTGCCGAGCGAGAACTCCAGGTATTCCACCGGGTCCAGCGTGCCGGCCTGGTATTGGGCGAAGAACTCGTCGTTGCGGCGGGCGAATTCGGCGGCGTCCACGGCGCCGATGCGCACCAGGAACTGCCCCCACTCGTAGTCGGAGTCGATCGGCAGCAGCGTGTGGTCGAGGTCAAATAAGGCTAAGTTCATGCAGGATTCGTCATTCTTTAGCTTCCGCCTGCAACCACTCGCGCAGCAGCGGCAAGGTGATCGGGCGTTGGGTTTCGAGGGAATATTGGTCCAGCGAGTCCAGCATGGTCGACAGCGACCGCATGTCGCGCTGAAAATGGGACAGCAAGTAGGGTATCACGCCGGGCGACAGCGTCAAGCCGCGTGCGGTGGCGGCGGCGCTCAGCGCGGCCACCTTTTCATCGTCGGTCAGGCCGTGGATCTGGTAGATCAGGCCCCAGCCCATGCGGGTGCGCAGGTCTTCGCGCACCGGCAGCACGGCCGGCGCGACGGCGCCGCTGCACACCATGAAGGCGTTGTTGGCGCGGATTTCATTGAACAGCGCGAAGGCGTCGATCTGCGCCAGCGGCGACAGCTTTTCGCAGTCGTCGAGCAGGTACAGGTCCACCTCCGGCGAGTAGACGAATTCGGACTCGATGGAGAACGGCGAGATGTAGCGCGCGCGCAGCTGCTCGGCCTCGCCGCCGGCGCTGGCCAGGGCCTTGAGCAGATGGGTCTTGCCGACGCCGCCCGCGCCCCACAGGTAGGCGAAGTGCTCGCGCGACGTGCGGTCGGCGAACTGCGCCATCAGCGCTGCCGCTTCGGCATTCTGTCCCACCTCGAACGATGCGAGGCTGTGCGCCTGGTCTGCGCCTAAATCGAGCACCAGTTGTTTCATGGCGTACGCCTGATTATGATCTTTTGCATAACGTTTTTCTGTTCCACGTCACGCATTATAGAAGCTGCTGCTCAGGTAGTGGCGGCGCAGATGCTTAAATGCCACCATTAGCACGGCCGAAGCGGGCAATGCCAGCAGCACGCCGACAAAGCCGAACAGCTGGCCGAAGGCCAATAAGGCGAAGATCACGGCCAGCGGATTGAGGCCGATGCGCTCGCCCACCAGGCGCGGCGTGAGGAAAAAGCCCTCGATCACCTGGCCGGCGCCGTAGATGACGGCCACCGCGATCACGCCGCTCCAGTCGGCAAATTGCAGCACCGCCGAGATCAGCGCCAGCACCAGGCCCAGGCCGAAGCCCAGGTAGGGGATGAACACCAGCAGGCCGGTGATGATACCGACCGGCAGCGCGACGTCGAAGCCGGCGATGGCCAGCGCCGCCGAGTAGTACACGGCCAGCACGAACATCACCAGCAACTGGCCGCGCAGGTACTGGGCCAGCAGGGTGTCGACCTCGTTGGCCATGTCCATGGTGGCGCCTATCCAGCGGCGCGGCACGCAGCCGGCGATACGCGCCAGCATCGGGTGCCAGTCCAGTAGCAGGTAGAACAGCACCACCGGGATCAGCACCAGCGTGGCGATCCAGCCCAGCACCGCGGTGCCGCCGACGCGCGCCGAATTGAGCACGGCGCTCCAGATCTCGTCGCCGCTGGTGGCCATCTGCTGCGATACCAGCTTCTTGATGCCGTCGCTGTCGAGGCGCACCTTGACGCCCATTTCCTGCAGCTTGGGGCCCAGCAGGTCGTTGGCCTTGGCCAGGAAGGCGGGGATTTGCGCCTGCAGCATCGGGATTTCCTTTTGCAGCACCGGCACCACGATCAGCACCAGCGCGGCGATGGCGGCGAAGAACAGCACCACCACCAGCAGCACGGCCAGCGGGCGCGGCACGCGCAGCTTCAGGCGGCCGACGCGCAGATGGTCGAGGAAATCGACGCCCGGGTTCAGCGCGTAGGCCAGGATGGCGGCGGCCAGGAAGGGCGTCAGCACCGGTCCCAGCGTGACCAACAAGAGGAAGAATGCTGCCCAAACCGCCACCCAGAATGCCGTTTGCTTTTGCTCTACCGAGAGGGGAAATGGCATGGAGTGTGATTTAGATGGTTAAAAACGGCTGTTGGACGGGGCATTTTGATAAAATAGCGGATTGACCGGGTTGTTGTGCTGCTTTTTCCGCATTTTCGTGGCTTTTTGCTACGAAACAGGTCTCCGCCTTCTATTTTACCGCCTCCGCTGCGAAATACACCATGAGCCAAACTTCTAATGTTTCCCTGTCCTACCGTGACGCCGGCGTCGATATCGACGCGGGCGACGCTTTAGTCGAAGCGATCAAGCCTTTTGCCAAGCGCACCATGCGCGAAGGCGTGATGGGCGGCTTGGGCGGTTTCGGCGCGATGTTCGAGATCAGCAAGAAGTACAAGGAGCCCGTCCTGGTCTCCGGTACCGACGGCGTGGGCACCAAGCTGAAACTGGCGTTCGAGCTGAACCGCCACGACACGGTCGGGATCGACCTGGTCGCGATGAGCGTCAACGACATCCTGGTGCAGGGCGCCGAGCCGCTGTTCTTCCTCGACTACTTCGCCTGCGGCAAGCTGGACGTGGCCACCGCGACCGACGTCATCAAGGGCATCGCCCAGGGCTGCGAACAGGCCGGTTGCGCGCTGATCGGCGGCGAAACGGCGGAAATGCCATCCATGTACCCGGCCGGTGAATACGACCTGGCCGGTTTCGCGGTCGGCGCCGTGGAAAAATCGAAAATCATCGACGGCACCAAGATCGTGCCGGGCGACGTGATCCTGGGCCTGGCCTCGTCGGGCGTGCACTCCAACGGTTACTCGCTGGTGCGCAAGATCATCGAAGTTGCCAAGCCGGACCTGGAAGGCGACTTCCACGGCCGCAAGCTGTCGGACGTGCTGATGCAGCCGACCCGCATCTACGTCAAGCCATTGCTGGCGCTGATGGCTTCGATGGAAGTCAAAGGCATGGTGCACATCACCGGCGGCGGCCTGGTCGAGAACATCCCGCGCGTGCTGCAGCCTGGCCTGGTGGCCGAGCTGGACGGCAAATCGTGGACCATGCCTCCGCTGTTCACCTGGCTGCAACAGCACGGCGGCGTGGCCGACGCTGAAATGCACCGCGTGTTCAACTGCGGCATCGGCATGACCGTCATCGTTTCGAAAGAAAACGCGGCAGCCGCCATCGCCCAGCTGGAAGCGGCCGGCGAGACCGTCTACACCATCGGCGCGATCCGCGCCCGCGTGGGCGACGAGCACCAGACCGTCGTCGTTTAAACGATAAGCACTCTTCAAAAAGCGGACCACGCCCCGGCGTCGTCCGCTTTTTTTATGCCTGGACCCTGAACAATGACATCAAGCCTGAAAAAACTGGCCGGCCTGCTGGTGCTGGCCGCGAGCTGCTGCGCCATGGCGCAGGCGGCGCCGCTGACCATCCTGGTCTCGATAGACGGCATGCGTCCCGATTACCTGGAACGCGGCGTCACGCCCCATCTGAACCGGCTGGCGGCGCGGGGCGCGCGGGCGCTGGCGATGCGGCCATCGTTCCCGTCGCTGACTTTCCCCAACCACTACAAGCTGGTGACGGGGCTGCGGCCCGACCGTCACGGCGTGGTGGGCAACAATATGGACGACGCCGCCATCCCCGGCGTGCGCTTCAGCCTGGACAACGAGGCCGCTGTCACCGACCGCCGCTGGTGGGACCAGGCCGAGCCGGTGTGGGTGACGGCCGAGTTGCACCGCATCCGCGCCGGCACGCTGTTCTGGCCGGGGTCCGAGGCGGCGATACACGGCGTGCGGCCGACGGCGGCGCCGCCGTTCGACGGCAAGCAGCCGGCCTTGGTGCGGGTCGACCGGCTGCTGTCGTGGCTGGGGCGCTCGGATGCGAAGGCACTCGGCTTCGCCACGCTGTACCTCGACGACGTCGACCACGCGGGCCACACTTTCGGCCCGGACGCCGGACAAACCACGCGGGCGGTGGCGCGTGTTGACGAGAGCATCGGACGCCTGCTCGATGGCTTGGCCAAGCGCCGTCTGGACTTCAACATCGTCATCGTTTCCGATCACGGCATGGCGCAGACCAGCGCCGAACGCGTGGTGCGCATGGACCGGCTGCTGCCGGAGGGCAGCTACAACAAGGTGGCCAGCGGCTCATACGCGGGGCTGGAGCCGGTGGCGGGACACGAAGATGAGCTCGCGGCCGCGTTGCTCAAGCCGCACGCGCATATGCAGTGCTGGCGCAAGGGCGAGATCCCGGCGCGGCTGGCGTATGGACGCAACGCGCGCGTGCCGGCTTTCATCTGCCTGGCCGAAACCGGCTGGTTGCTTGCGTTCAATGACAAGGCGATGCCGAGGGGCGGCGCGCACGGCTACGACAACGCGGCGCCGGAGATGGGGGCCATCTTCATCGCCGCCGGCCCGGCCATCAAGCCGGGCGTGGTGCTGCCGGTGTTCGACAATGTCGACGTCTACCCGCTGCTGATGCGCTTGTTGCAGCTGACACCCCTGCCATCCGACGGCGACATCGCGCCGCTGCTGCCGGCGCTCGCGCCATAGTGTAAGCTTTAGCCACACACTGAATGCAGGAGTGGCAATGGGAGCGAATATTTCTGAGCAGGAGATCGTGTCCGCATTGCGCCTGCGCTTGCCCGGGCTGCTGGCCGTCTACCTGTTCGGCAGTCGGGCAACGGGGCAGGCGGGCGGCGACAGCGACCTTGATCTTGCAGTGCTGGTTGAGGGCAAGCTGGAGCCGTTGGCGACCTGGGAGCTGGCGCAATCGCTGGCCGGGTTGGTCGGCTGCGACGTTGATTTGATCGACCTCCGCGCCGCATCGACGGTCTTGCAATACCAGGTGATTACCACCGGCGTTCGTCTGTGGAACAAGGACGTGCAGGCACCTTTGTACGAATGCGCGATCCTGAGCCAAAAGACGGATCTCGATACGGCCCGCGCCGGTCTGCTGGAAGACATTGAGCGTGAGGGGCGCATATATGGCCGATGACGTCATCCTGAACAAGGCGGCCACGATAGAGCGCTGCGTGGCCCGCGCTCGCGAGGAGTATCTCAAAAATCCTGCCACGTTCGGTGCGGATCACACGCGGCAGGACCCCGCGATCTTGAATATTCAGCGAGCGTGCGAAGCCGCGCTGGATATGGGCCAGCATCTGATACGCCGCGAGCGGCTGGGCGTTCCGCAAAGCGCTCGGGACGTGTTCAGTTTGTTGGCGGGCGCCGCATGGATAGACTCGGCGCTCGCGGATGTCATGAAACGCATGGTCGGCTTTCCCAATATCGCCGTGCACAACTATCAGGCGCTACAGTTACCGATCACGGTCGCCATCATTGAAATGCATCTGGACGACTTTCTCGACTTTAGCCGGAAGATCATTCTGCACGACGTTTAGGCGAACGGCCTGGCATCGATTGGAGGTGAACATGATGACTATGCACCCAGGGGAATATCTTCTTCTGTCCTATGTCGAACCCCACAAAATTAGTCCTCAAGAGCTAGCTGACCGCCTGGGGCTGCCATTGAAGGCAGTGCAAGGATTGCTTGCTGAAGAAATCGAGCTGACGGCGGAAATGGCGGTGCGGCTTGAACTGGTGTTCGATCGGTCGGCAATGTCGTGGATGGACATGCAGGTTGCGCATAGTCTGATGCAGGCAAGAAAAAAGGTCGACACTGCAACAGTGCGACCTTTCGTTTTTCCTGTCAAAGCAGATGCGGCCTGAGTGGCTGCAGCCTAGTTATCCGCGCGGTTTCTTCAGGATCTTCTCCACCGGCGCCGGCCTTAAGCGGAAGGCGTCGGGCATGCCGGAACCCAGGAGCGGCCGCAGGTACATGCGGAAGGCGTCGGTCACATCGGTGCCGCTGGCGCTGATGAACTCGTCCTCCATCACGCGCGTCTTGCCGGCCACGTCGGACAAGGCCATCAACTCGTAGTCGACCGAATAGAAACCGGTGCGCTTGATCGCCACCGAGCCGTCGCGCCCGCCCCACATGGCGAACTGCACCGCCTTCTCGCCGACTTCGCGCGCCTCGCGCTGGTCCACGTCCGACACGCAGCCGATAAACGACCGTTGCAGATAGCCGAAGGTGTCGCCGCGCACGCGCTTGATGCCCAGCTTGGCCTTGATCTCGTCGCACAGCAAATCGGCCAGCGCGCCGGTGCCCGACAGCTGCACATTGCCGTGCGCGTCGCGCTCGACTTCCTTGGCCAGCAGGCTGGCGATAGGCTCGCCCGACGCGTCATGGATGCCCTCGGACACGGCGATCACGCAGCGGCCATAGCGCGCATAGGTGGCTTTGACGTCGACCAGGAACTGCTCCAGCGAGAACACCCGCTCCGGCAGGTAGATCAGGTGCGGGCCGTCGTCCGGGAACTTCTTGCCCAGCGCGGCGGCGGCCGTCAGGAAGCCGGCGTGGCGGCCCATCACCACGCCCACGTACACGCCCGGCAGCGCGGCGTTGTCCAGGTTGGCGCCGGCGAACGCTTGCGCGACAAAGCGCGCGGCCGAGGGGAAGCCCGGTGTGTGGTCGCTGCCGACCAGGTCGTTGTCTATGGTCTTGGGGATGTGGATGCAGCGCAGCGGGTAGCCGGCCTGCTGCGCCTGCTCGCTGACGATGCGCACCGTGTCCGATGAATCGTTGCCGCCGATGTAGTAGAACTGCTCGATCTCATGCGCCCGCAGCACCTTGAAGATCTCTTCGCAATACGGCAGGTCCGGCTTGTCGCGCGTGGAGCCCAGCGCCGACGATGGCGTGGCCGCCACCAGCTCTAGGTTGTGGCTGGTCTCGCGGGTCAGGTCGACCAGGTCTTCGTTGATGATGCCGCGCACGCCGTGCAGCGCGCCGTAGACGCGGCTGACGTCGCGGAAGCGGCGCGCTTCCAACACCACGCCCGCCAGCGACTGGTTGATGACGGCGGTCGGACCGCCTCCCTGTGCGACCAGAATTTTTCCCGACGACATGCGCGCTCCTCCGTGTTGGTTGTACCGGTTTGCTGCAACGAGACTATAGCGCGACTTTCAGCGCGCACCGATATTCTTGTCGAGGAATTTCTCGACCCGGTTCCAGAAGTCGTAGCGGGTCTTGGGCAGCGCCCAGCCGTGGCCTTCGTCCGGATACTCTATCCATTCGACGTTGGGATTGGTCTGCTTGACCGCCTTGTAGAACTTGGTGCCATGCGGCAGCGGCACGCGCATGTCGGCGCCGCCGTAGGCCAGCAGCAGCGGCTGCTTGATGCGCGCCGCCTGCAGCAGCGGCGAGGTGGCTTTCAGCTGCTCCGCATCCTTGACCGGATCGCCGACCATCTCCGCCATGCCGTACTGGCGCCAGCCGTCCGACATGTCCGATGTATAGGCCCAGTGGCCGTCGTGCAGCAGGTTGATGTCGGTGACGCCCAGCCAGTCGATGCCGCACTGGTACAGGCCCGGATCGTTGATCAAGCCCATCAGCGTGGCATAGCCGCCGTAGCTGGCGCCGGCGATGCAGATGCGCTTGGGATCGGCCGTGCCCTGCGCGATGGCCCAGCGCGTGCCGTCGGCGATATCGTCCTGCATCTTCAAGCCCCATTGCTTCCAGCCGGCCAGGTAGTGGCGCGCGCCGAAGCCCTTGCTGCCGCGGTATTCCGGTTCCAGCACGGCGTAGCCGCGCGAGGCCAGGAACTGCGCCTCCGGATCCCACGCCAGGTTGCCGCCGCGGACGTAGGGGCCGCCGTGCACCAGCACCACCATCGGCAGGTTCTTGCCGCCGCCTTGCGGCACGGTCAGCCAGGCCGGGATCTCCAGGCCGTCGCGCGCCTTGTAGCGCACCATGGTCCTGTGCGCCATCTGCGTCGGGTTGATGGTCGGGTGGCTGGCGCCGACCGCGCTCAGCTGCATGGTGTCGCGGTTGTACAGGAAGGTGCGCGACGGCCACACGTCGCTGAAGGACGTGACCAGCACCCACGGCGCTTCCGGCCGCGTCGGCGGCGTCAGCAGGTTGATGGTGTTGGGCAGCATGCCGTCTATCTTGTCCTGCATCGCCTTCATCGCCGCGTCGAACCAGACGGTGCCGGCGGCGTCGGTCAGGTAGCGCACGCCGAGTATCTTGTGCTGGTCCATGATCAGGTGGCCGTTGAAGTCGTAGCCGTCCAGCGTCACCACCGGATCGTCGGAAATCTTGTTGGTGGCGAAATCGTAGCTGTGCACCGAGGCGATGTTGCTCTTGCGGTTGATGACGATGTACAGCGTGCCGTCCGGGCCGAACGCCAGCGGCGTGAAGGCGCCCTTGCCGCCGGTGTAGCTGTCGAACGCGGTCAGCCGGCGCCATTCATTGTTGGCCGGATCGCGGTAGTGGATCTCGCTGGTGCGGTCTTTCGAGGTCATCGTCAGGCGCGGCTCGCCCTTGTTATCCAGCAGCCAGCCCATGCTCGCGCCGGGGCGGGCGATGGTGGCCGCCACGCGGCCGGTCACGGTGTTGATGCGCTGCAGGTCGACATAGTCCACCTGGCCGGGGCCGCTGATGCTGCTGTTGAGCACATACATGGATTCGGAATCCTGCGCTCCATCCTGGTCCAGCATATACGTGTGCCACGGCAGCAGGTCGCGTGTCTGTATGCCGCTGAAGCCGCTGGTGATGAAGGGCGTGCCGTTGCGCATCGCCAGCTGGCGGAAGCCGGTGCCGTCGCGGTTGATCGCGTACAGGCCGGGCGCGTAGCGCTGGTCGCCCTGGGCCAGCGTGCGGTCGGCGGCGGTGAAGGCCAGGCGCTGGTCGCTGATCCACTGGAACTTGCCGATGTCGGCGTCGCTGAAGTTGCCCACCACCTTGACCGTGTTCGGGCCCAGCTCGACCACGGCCAGGCGGTCGCGCTGGTCCTTGGCGCCGACTTTGACGGCCAGGTATTTGCCGCTGGGCGACAGCAACGCCCCGCTGAACTCGGGGTTGCTGAAGAAGTCTTCGACCTTGGGCCGGGCCGGCGGCGCGTCGGCCGCCTGGGCGGTGGAGCATGCCTGGCCGAGGGCGCAGGCCAGTAGCAGGAGGGTGCGGAGTGTCATAGGTGGAGTCGGAGTGGCGTGTCACCGGACAATAGCATCAAGTTGTTAAATCCGCCACACTCGCTGTGTATCTTAAAGTTCCGGCGCGCGGATGTAGTCGACCATCGCGCCGGTCTGCTGGTCCGGCGCCGGCGTCAGCAGGCTGACCGCGATCATCGTCAGCAGCCCGGCCGGCACGCCGAAGATGCCGGCCGACATGGGCGCGATGTGCAGCCATTGCCCGGCCGCGCTGCCGCCCAGGATGGGATTGGTGTGCAGCATGTAGTACAGGCAGACGGTGAAGCCGGCCGTCATGCCGGCCAGCGCGCCCTGGTAGTTGGCGCGCTTCCAGAACACGCCCAGCACCAGCGCCGGGAACAGCGTCGAGGCCGCCAGCGAGAAGGCCGCGCCCACCAGCGACAGGATGTCGCCCGGCTTTTGCGAGGCCGCGTAGGCGGCGATGAAGGCCACGCCCAGCAGCAGCAGCTTGGAGATCGTCACCCGCTTCTGGGTCGAGGCGGCGCGGTCGACGATCTTGTAGTAGACGTCGTGCGACAGCGCGTTGGAGATCGCCAGCAGCAGGCCGTCCGCGGTCGACAGCGCGGCGGCCAGGCCGCCCGCCGCCACCAGGCCGGACACCACGTAGGGCAGGCCGGCGATCTCCGGCGTGGCCAGCACCAGCACGTCGGCGTCGATGGTGATCTCGGCCAGCTGCACCACGCCGTCGTGGTTGATGTCGCTGATGCTGAACAGCGGATTGAGCTTGTCCACATTGGCCCAGTACGACACCCAGTTGGGCAGGTGGGCATAGTCGCTGCCGACCAGCGCGCTGTAGATGTCGTATTTGACCAGCACCGCCAGCGCCGGAATGGTCAGGTAGATCAGCAGGATGAAGAACAGCGTCCAGAACACCGACACGCGGGTCTCGTGCACCGACGGCGTGGTGTAGGAGCGCATCAGGATGTGCGGCAGCGCGGCCGTGCCCAGCATCAGGCAGAACACCAGCGCCAGGAAGTTGTTGCGCTTGATGTCCGAGCTTTCCTGGTCGCCCGGGTAGGGCGTGGCGTGCGGCGTGATCGGCTCGGCCCGCGCCAGGTTTTGCGCGCGCGCCTCGGCCCAGCTGCGCGCCGCCTCGTCGGCGTTTTTCGGATAGGCGATCAATGCCCGCTCGGCGTTGCGGATGTCGAGCAGCGAGGCGTTGCGCAGCTTGACGCTGTCGAGCTTGCGCTGGACCTCGATGCGGCCTGCCTCCCACGACGCCGGCAGCTGGCGGATGCGCACCTCATAGTCGGCGGCGCGCTGACGGAAGATGGCGCGCACCTCGGCCTCGCGCGGATCGTTTTGCAGCACCTGCTCGCGCGCGCTGAGCTTGGGCAGCAGCTTGCCGTAGGCGACCTGCGGGATGGGGTTGTCGCTGTGCTTGCCGGACAGCCAGACCGCCGGCATCAGGAAGGCCACCAGGATGATGATGTATTGCGCGACCTGGGTCCAGGTGATGGCGCGCATGCCGCCGAGGAAGGAGCACACCAGGATGCTGGCCAGGCCGAGGAAGATGCCGACCGAGAAATCGACGCCGGTGAAGCGCGAGGCGATCAGGCCGACCGCATAGATCTGCGCCACCACGTAGGTGAAGGAGACGATGATGGTGGCGGCCACCGCCAGGATGCGCACGGCGCGACCGCCGCGGTTGTCGCCGTGGCCGCCGCCGTAGCGGGCGGCCAGGAAGTCGGGGATGGTGTACTGGCTGAACTTGCGCAGATACGGCGCGATCAGCAGCGCCACCAGGCAGTAGCCGCCGGTCCAGCCCATGATGTAGGCCAGGCCGTCGAAGCCGTGCAGGTAGAGTCCGCCGGCCAGGCTGATGAAGCTGGCGGCGGAGATCCAGTCGGCGGCGGTGGCCATGCCGTTGAACATGGCCGGCACCCGCCGTCCGGCGATATAGTATTCGAGCACGTTGGAGGTGCGGCCCAGCACGCCGATCGACGCGTACAGCACGATGGTGGCGAACATGAACAGGTAGCCGATCCACACGCGCGACATGCCTTCCTGCTCCAGCACGGCAAGCGCGACCAGGAAGCAGGCGAAGCCGGCCGTGAACAGCAGGTAGTAGCTGCTCAGGCGGCGGAAGAAGCTGCGCTGGATGGTCATGCGCGCCGCTCCGGCGGGCCTGGAGTGGCGGGCGCGGCGGCGCGGTCGAGCCGCCGCATGCGCCACGCATAGATGGCCAGGATGGCGAGGTAGACCAGCGACGCCCCCTGCGCCGCCAGGTAGAACGACAGCGGCCAGCCGAACACGCTCAAGCCGGTCAGCTCGCGCGCGAAGAAGGCGGCGCAGAAGCCGGTGGCCAGCCAGGCCAGCAGCAGGATGGCGGTCAGGCGGCGCGTCTTTTGCCAGTGTTGGGCGCGGGTGAGCGGAGGCTTAGCCATAGTGGGGCGGTTCGCTTTCGTCTTCCGGTGCTGGCGGCGGCAGCGGGAAGCTGAGCCGGAACAGCGCGCCCGGCAGCTTGGCCTGCTGCGCGCGCGGGTTGTTGTAGATGTCGACCTCGGCGCCGTGCTGCTGGGCGATCTCGCGCACGATGGCAAGGCCCAGGCCGCTGCCTTCGGCGCTGTTGCCGAGGATGCGGTAGAAGCGCTCGAACACCCGGGTGCGCTCGGCCGGCGCGATGCCCGGCCCGGTGTCCTCGACTTCCAGCAGGCTGTGCTCGTCGCCGGCGCGCACCCGCACGGTCACGCTGCCGCCGGCCGGCGTGTAGCGCAGCGCATTGTCGATCAGGTTCGACAGCAGCTCGCGCAACATGGTCGGATTGCCGACGATCTGCACCGGCATGGCCGGCGCCTCGTAGCCGAGGTCGATGCGCTGGGCGAACGAGGCCGGCACCCAGTCCTGCACCGCGCTGCGCGCCAGTTCCGACAGGTCCAGCGGCAGCATGGCGGTGCCGGCCTGCGGCTGGTTCTCGGCGCGGGCCAGGGCCAGCAATTGATTGACCAGGCGGGTGGCCGCTTCCGAACTCTTGGCCAGCTGTTCCAGCGAGCGGTGGATCTCGCCGCTGTCGGTCTGGCGCAGCGCCAGTTCGGACTGCATGCGCATGCCCGCCAGCGGCGTGCGCATCTGGTGCGCGGCGTCGGCGATGAAGCGCTTCTGCATGTCGATCGACAGCGACAGCCGCGCCAGCATGTCGTTGAGCGAATTGACCAGTGGCGAGATTTCCTCCGGCACCTGGTTGGAGGCGATCGGGCTCAGGTCGTCCGAGCTGCGCGCGCGTATCCGCTCCTGCAATTGCGCCAGCGGCGACAGTCCGCGCGCCAGCGCGAACCACACCAGGGCCAGCACGATGGGCAGGATGATGAACTGCGGCAGGATCACGCCCTTGATGATGGCGTTGGCCAGCTGGCCGCGCTTTTCCAGCGTCTCGGCCACCTGCACCAGCGCCAGCTGCGGCTCGTCGCCGCCGGCGCGCTCCAGCCGCACGTAGGCGTAGGCCACGCGCACCGGCGTGCCGTGCATGGTGTCGTTGCGGAAGCGCACGCTGGCGCGCGGCTTGTCGTCCTCGTCGATGACGGGCGGCGGCAGGTCGCGGTCGCCGTCCACGTGTTCGCCGCGCGGGCCCTGGATCTGGAAGTAGACGCTGTCGACATCGTCGGCGCGCAGGATGTCCCGGGCCGGGCCGGACAGGCCCTTGATGACCTTGCCGTCCACTGCATGCACCTGCTGCGCCAGCACGGTGACGCTGTCTTCCAGCGCGTGGTCGAAGGGCTGGTTGGCGATGGACTTGGCGACCAGGTAGGTGATGGCGATGCTCATCGGCCACAGCAGCAGCAGCGGCGCCAGCATCCAGTCGAGGATTTCGCCGAACAGCGAGTGCTGGATATCGTCGTCCGCCTCGGCCGCCGGCGGCTGGTAGTCCAGCGCCAGTTCCGGCGGCGGTTGCGGTGCGGCCGGCGGTATCACTTGGCGGCGTCCGCGTATTTCTCCAGGCAGTAGCCCAGTCCGCGCACGGTGGCGATGCGGATGCCGCCGACCTCGATCTTCTTGCGCAGCCGGTGCACATAGACCTCGATCGCGTTGTTGCTCACTTCCTCGCCCCATTCGCACAGGTGGTCGACCAGCTGTTCCTTGGAGACCAGGCGGCCGGTCCGGGCCAGCAGTATTTCCAGCAGGCCCAGCTCGCGCGCCGACAAGTCCAGCATCTGCTCGTTGATGTAGGCGCTGCGGCCGACCTGGTCGTAGCTGAGCGGGCCGTGCTTGACCACGGTGGCGCCGCCGCCGGCGCCGCGCCGGGTCAGCGCCCGCACCCGCGCCTCCAGCTCGGACAGCGCGAAGGGCTTGGCCATGTAGTCGTCGGCGCCGAGGTCGAGGCCGTTGACGCGCTGCTCGATCGAATCGGCCGCCGTCAGTATCAGCACCGGCAGCAGCGAGGCGCGGGCGCGCAGCCGGCGCAGCACTTCCAGCCCGGACAGCTTGGGCAGGCCCAGGTCCAGGATCAGCAGGTCGAATTCCTGGGTCGAGAGGGCGGTATCGGCCTCCTGGCCGTTGCTGACGCAATCGATGGCATAACCGGACTGGCGCAGCGAGCGGGTCAGGCCATCGGCCAGAACGCTGTCATCCTCGGCAAGTAAAATACGCATGTAAGACACTCCGGCTGCAGAAGCTTGTATTGTGTTTCATTTCCTTTAAGGTGGCGAGTTTTTGTGCAATCTCAAAATTGTTTAAAAATCGTGCTTGCATTAAGCACTGTTTTTTTATACAGTGCTGCCTGTACCGACGAATTTGCACCCACCTACTGGTTGAAAGAACATTATGGACGATAAAAAAGCTGTTGTACCTGCATCTGAAAAGGCTAAGGCGCTGGCTGCCGCGCTGGCCCAGATTGAAAAGCAATTCGGCAAAGGCTCCGTAATGCGCATGGACGCCAACACGCCGATCGAGGACGTACAGGTCGTGTCGACCGGTTCGCTGGGTCTGGATATCGCCCTGGGCGTCGGCGGCCTGCCGCGCGGCCGTGTGGTGGAAATCTACGGTCCGGAATCGTCGGGTAAAACCACGCTGACGCTGCAAACCATCGCGGAAATGCAAAAACTGGGCGGTACCTGCGCCTTCATCGACGCCGAACACGCGCTGGACGTCGGCTACGCGCAGAAACTGGGCGTCAACCTGCACGAGCTGCTGATCTCGCAGCCGGACACCGGCGAACAGGCACTGGAAATCTGCGACGCGCTGGTGCGCTCCGGTTCGGTGGACATGGTCGTGGTCGACTCCGTCGCCGCGCTGACGCCACGCGCCGAGATCGAAGGCGACATGGGCGATTCGCTGCCGGGCCTGCAAGCCCGCCTGATGTCCCAGGCGCTGCGCAAGCTGACCGGTTCGATCAACCGCACCAACACCCTGGTCATCTTCATCAACCAGATCCGCATGAAGATCGGCGTCATGTTCGGCAGCCCGGAAACCACCACCGGCGGCAACGCGCTGAAGTTCTACGCCTCCGTGCGCCTGGACATCCGCCGCACCGGCTCGATCAAGTCGGGCGACGAGGTGATCGGCAACGAAACCAAGGTCAAGGTCGTCAAGAACAAGATCGCGCCGCCGTTCAAGGAAGCGCACTTCGACATCCTGTACGGCGCCGGCACCTCGCGCGAAGGCGAGATCCTGGACCTGGGCGTGGAAGCGAAGATCGTCGAGAAATCCGGTTCCTGGTACAGCTACAACGGCGAGCGCGTCGGCCAGGGCAAGGACAACGCCCGTATCTTCCTGCAAGAGCGTCCTGAGCTGGCATGGGAAATCGAAAACAAGGTCCGCGAATCGCTGGGCGTGCGCGCACTGCCGCCGCTCAACAGCGACAAGGGCGACACCGTCGTCAAGCTGAAATCGGTCGACAAGGCTGATAAAGCGGACAAGGGCGACAAGGCCGACGCCGCGTAATCGGCGCGTCCGCTGGCTCCCGAACCACCGCCTTGCCTGTGCAAGCGGTGGTTTTCTCATTGTGCAGAGGTTTCTTATGGCAGCACCACAACTCAGCCTGAAGGGACGCGCGCTGCGCTTTTTGTCGATGCGCGAGCACAGCCGCATGGAGCTGGCCCGCAAGCTGGCGCGCTACGCGGAAGAGGGCGACGACGTCGAAGCCCTGCTCGACCTGCTGGAAAAGAACAACTGGCTGTCGCAGGAGCGTTTCTCCGAAGCGCTGATCCACCGCCGTTCGGCCCGCTTCGGCAACAGCCGCATCGTCGCCGAGCTGCAAAGCCACGGCATCAAGGGCGAGGAACTGCAGGAATTGAAGGCCGGCCTGGCCGAAGGCGAGACCGAGCGCTGCGTCGAAGTCTGGAACCGCAAGTTCGGCACCGTGGCCGCCGATCCACAGGAGCGCAACAAGCAGATGCGCTTCCTGCTGCAACGGGGATTTTCCCAGCGCGCCGTGCAGACCGCGCTCAAGGGCGCCCCGGAAGACGACTGAAACCTTGCCGCGCCGCACCATGCAATGTTTCCATGACTGAAATAAGACTGGTGAATTTCTTGCCAAAAAACTCATAAAGCCGCCATTTTCAGCGCTCAAAGTTATGTTCTGACGCAACTTGAGGCACCGATGTGCTACACTTTTGGGGTTTTTGCAGCGCCGCAGGTGCGGTAGTTGTCCGTAGAAGCTGCGGACACGTGCGATCAGCACATGGCTGCTTACTAAATTTCTGCCGCGAGAGCGGCATCGGTCTTATGTCCCTGTCAACTCCAGTTACCCGACGTGCGCTCCGGCACACGCGCGCAATTGCCGTCCAAGCGTACGCACGCGATGACGGGCTGTGGGATCTTGACGCCCATATCACCGATATCAAAGTCATCGACACCATGCTGGCCTCCGGCCCGCGTGCCGCCGGCACCCCCCTGCATGACCTGCACCTGCGTTTGACCGTCGATCTGCAACTGACCATCGTCGATGCCGAAGCCGCATCCGATGCCGTTCCCTATCCCGGCCACTGCGACACCATCGCCCCCGATTACAAAAAACAGCTGGTCGGCCTGAACCTGATGAAGGGGTTCCGCCACGAGCTCAAGCAACGCCTGGCCGGTATTTCCGGCTGCACCCATTTGACCGAACTGGCGCAGATCCTGCCCACGGCTGCGGTGCAGGCGTTCGCCAACGATGTCTGGTCGACCAACGACGCGGCGACCGAAAACGACGGCGTGCCGCGCCACAAGCCGTTTCAACTCGACAAATGCCATGCCCTGCGCACCGACGGTGCGGCAGTGGCGCAGTTTTACCCGCGCTGGGTGGCCAAAGCAGCACCAGGTGGCGCGTAGCAATCTCTGCTTACTAGATTCACACATTTCGCAGTATCAACCGATTTTTACACATCAGCATCAGAAGGGAAGCCAGCATGAAAATCCATGAGTATCAAGGCAAAGAAATCCTCCGAAAATTCGGAGTGACGGTTCCGCGCGGTATTCCGTGCATGTCCGTTGAAGAAGCAGTCAAAGCTGCTGAAACCTTGGGCGGTCCGGTCTGGGTTGTGAAAGCACAAATCCACGCCGGTGGCCGTGGTAAAGGCGGCGGCGTTAAAGTCGCCAAATCGCTGGAACAAGTTAAAGAATTCTCCGAGCAGATCCTGGGCATGCAGCTGGTCACGCACCAGACCGGCCCTGAAGGCCAGAAAGTACGCCGCCTGCTGATCGAAGAAGGCGCGGACATCAAGAAAGAACTGTACGTATCGCTGGTAACGGACCGCGTATCGCAGCGCGTTGTGCTGATGGCTTCCTCCGAAGGCGGTATGGACATCGAAGAAGTTGCCGAGTCCCACCCAGAACTGCTGCACTCGATCGCCATCGATCCATCGATCGGCCTGACCGACGCTGAAGCCGCTGGCATCGCCGCCAAGATCGGTGTGCCGGAAGCTTCGATCGCCGACGCCGTCGCCAACCTGCAAGGCCTGTACAAAGCCTACTGGGAAACCGACTCGTCGCTGGCCGAAATCAACCCGCTGATCCTGACCGGTTCGGGCAAGGTCATCGCTCTGGACGCCAAGTTCAACTTCGACGCCAACTCGCTGTTCCGTCAACCTGAAATCGTTGCTTACCGCGATCTGGACGAAGAAGATCCAGCCGAAGTCGAAGCATCGAAATTCGACCTGGCCTACATCTCCCTGGACGGCAACATCGGCTGCCTGGTGAACGGCGCCGGCCTGGCCATGGCCACCATGGACACCATCAAGCTGTTCGGCGGCGAGCCAGCCAACTTCCTGGACGTAGGCGGCGGCGCCACGGCTGAGAAAGTGACCGAAGCGTTCAAGATCATGCTGAAAAACCCAGGCCTGAAAGCCATCCTGGTGAACATCTTCGGCGGCATCATGCGCTGCGACGTGATCGCCGAAGGCGTGATCACCGCGGTCAAAGCCGTGTCGCTGAACGTGCCACTGGTGGTGCGCATGAAGGGCACCAACGAAGACCTGGGCAAGAAGATGCTGGCCGATTCCGGTCTGCCTATCATCGCAGCCGACACCATGGAAGATGCAGCGAAGAGCGTCGTCGCCGCCGCTGCCGGTCAAGCTTAATTAAGGAATCAACATGTCCATTCTGATCAATAAAGATACCAAAGTTGTCACCCAAGGTATTACCGGCAAAACCGGTCAATTCCACACCCGCGGTTGCCGCGACTACGCGAACGGCAAAGCTGCTTTCGTTGCAGGCGTGAACCCGAAGAAAGCCGGCGAAGATTTCGAAGGCATTCCTATTTTCGCTAACGTTACCGAAGCGAAAAAAGAAACCGGCGCCAACGTGTCGGTCATCTACGTACCGCCAGCAGGCGCGGCCGCCGCGATCTGGGAAGCTGTCGAAGCTGAAATGGATCTGGCTATTTGCATCACCGAAGGCATCCCTGTCCGCGACATGATGGCTTTGAAAGATCGCATGGCTAAAGCGGGTTCGAAAACCCTGCTGCTGGGCCCTAACTGCCCAGGCCTGATCACCCCTGACGAAATCAAGATCGGCATCATGCCAGGCCACATCCACAAGAAGGGCCGTATCGGCGTGGTGTCCCGTTCGGGCACCCTGACCTATGAAGCAGTCGGTCAGCTGACCGCACTGGGCCTGGGCCAATCGTCGGCAGTCGGCATCGGCGGCGACCCGATCAACGGTCTGAAGCACATCGACGTGATGAAGATGTTCAACGACGATCCTGATACCGACGCGGTCATCATGATCGGCGAAATCGGTGGTCCGGACGAAGCCAACGCGGCTTACTGGATCAAAGACAACATGAAAAAACCGGTCGTCGGCTTCATCGCCGGTGTAACCGCTCCTCCGGGCAAGCGCATGGGCCACGCCGGCGCGCTGATCTCCGGCGGCGCTGACACCGCACAAGCCAAACTGGAAATCATGGAAGCTTGCGGCATCACCGTCACCAAAAACCCGTCCGAAATGGCGCGTCTGCTGAAAGCCATGCTGTAATAACAGCCGGCTTGAATGTGGAAAAAAAGCCCCGTGTGTGCATGCGACGCTCAAGATCGTCGCACGGCCACACGGGGCTTTTTCATTGGAGAATAACTTGGCGAAGATCCTCATCTCGCGCGACGGACAGCTAGAACAGCAAATACAACTGAGCAAGGAGCGGATGACCATCGGCCGTCACCCGCGCAACGACATCGTGCTGACGCATCCGGCCGTCAGCGGCGACCACGCGGTCATCGTCACCATCCTCGACGATTCTTTTCTGGAAGACCTGCACAGCACCAACGGCACCTTCGTCAACGGCCATCGCATCGGCAAGCACTTCCTGCAACACCAGGACGTGATCAAAATGGCCAAGTTCCAGGTCGAGTTCATCGCCGACGGCGTGCGGCCGATGATGGCGGCGGCGCCCGTGCTGGCGCAGATCGAAGTCTTAAACGGCAACAATGCCGGAAAACAAATGGCGCTGACCAAGCCGCAGACCACGCTCGGCCGCGCCGGCGTGCAGGTGGTGGTGATCCATCGCCACCCGGATGCCTACACCATCACCCACCAGGAGGGCGCGCAGGCGCCGCTGGTCAACGACATCCCCCTCGGCAAGCAGCCGCAGCGCTTGAACCATGGCGACGTGATCGACCTGGGCGGCACGCACATGGCCTTCCGCATCGCCTGACAATATTTGTCAGCGCGCCGGACGGCTGACAAATTGCGGCGCCGCGACTGACAAAAAACGGCAGTCCGGGCGGCGAAAAGCGACAGTTTTTGGCAGATTTGGCGGGTTTGGACCCGAAAAATGGGGTGGCACACCAATTGCTCATAGCTAAGTGTCCTACCAAATTTTGATGTTCAACACACCCCCAGGAGTCGAAAATGAAATCCATGAAAATGATGAAGAAACAAGCACAAGCCGGCTTCACCCTGATCGAACTGATGATCGTGGTTGCCATTATCGGTATTCTGGCCGCTGTGGCGATCCCGGCGTACAGCGACTACACCGTGAAAGCCAAGATGGCGAATGCCCAGGGCGCGATCGACTCGATCAAGACCGCGGTGGCACTGTGCGCCCAGGAAGGTGGAGGGGATCTGACCGGCTGCAACGCCGGTGCCAAAGGTGTACCGACCTTCACCCCGACCAAGGAAGTTTCCGGCGCCACCGTTACCGACGGCGTGATCGTTGAAACCTTCGCCACCGGCGTCGGCAAAGACATCGACGGCAAAACCGCGACCTTCACCCCGACCATCGCCGCTGGTGCAGCGAACGTAACCTGGAACGTGACCACCACCGTCACCAACACCGCAGCGTCGCAAGCACTGACCAAAAACAACGTCACCCCATAATGCTGTTGGGCCAGACGTAAAAAAACCGGCTTCGGCCGGTTTTTTCGTTTCAGACGATCTTTTGCCGATCGGCGATCAACGCCTCGTAGGTCAGGTTTTGCAGCATGGTGTAGTGGACCGGATCCAGGTCGATGAACTGTACGCCGTAGGTGAAGACCTCGGCCTTGTCGCTGGTGGCCGGCTTGACCACGTTGATGTTGCGGATGGTGGCGTTCGGATTGATGCGCACCTGGCGGTTGCCGGGCTGGGCGATCAGGTAGAAGGACAGGCCGACCTGGGCCTCGTCCTCGGACAGTTTCTTGGCCGACTCGATCAGCGCACCGGACACGCTCAGGTTCACCAGGAACACCGAGGTGGTGCCGGCCGGCGACGTCACCTGGGCCGGGATATCGACCTTGACCCGCATCGCCGCGCGCAAGCTGGTGCCCTGGATCGACACCGGGAACGACAGGTGGACATAGAACAGCGGCCGTGGGAACACGCGTTGCACGACGCAAGAGAATGAGCAGACGTTGACGCCGGAGAAGACGCGGATGGTCAGCTTGTCGCCGTCATTGAGGGCGATCGGCGCGCCATTCTCGAACGGAACCTTGACGATCATATACTCGTCTTTGACCCAGCCGATCAGCGTGGAGAAGTGCTGGATAGGCTTGATGGTGCGATGAGTAATGAACTGAATCCTGCCACCCACCTGCAGGTTCATCTGTTCGAATTCGTATTCCTGAGTCTTTGCTTCGCTCGGTGGAGGAGGGTTGCTGCTCATTCAAATTCTTTCTCGTATGCGCGAGGCGGGTACGGTGAGGCCTACGTCAAAAAATTACTTCAGCAACATTTATTATATACGCGCCATGCAAAGGTAACAATCAGACAATACACGAGGTTGCTGATTGGTCGCAGACTAGCACGTTAGCGGCGATGCAAGGCTGAAAAACGTTGCATTTCTGAGCAAGTGGGGGCAGGGCCACGGAGATGGACTTTGCTGTTCTCGGGCGTTAATCAGGAAATTGCCTAGCTAATCCTGTTCTGTCCTGATCTCTAGCTGATAGTCCAATCCGTTGTCAGGGAACACGCCCTTGTCTTTCAAGATTCCGAAGGCCGCAGCGATGGCGTTTTTGCGTGCATCAGACTTCGCCGCGATATCGGCCGATGCCGCCGGTGCGTTGGGCACGGCCGGGTTTGGATCATGCGTTTTTGAACGACGTTGCATGGCGACCTCCCGAGTGAACCGCTGGACGGTAAATTATAGATCACCGTGCTGTGATCTGTATCTGTCCTGGACTGTGTATTTGACGGCGCCTGATAAGGCGCAATGCCACCAATGCAGCAGTCGTCAATACTTGCACCGTCATCTACGCAACGGAGAGTAACCATGGCAATCGACGTGTATCTGCAAATTGACGGAGTCAAAGGCGAATCGACGGACTCCGCGCATACGGGCTGGATCGAAATTAGCTCGGCCCACTTGGGCGTCGAACAGCCCAAGAGCGCCACGTCATCGACCGCTGGCGGCCATACGGCCGAACGCTGCGAGCACCGCAGCATCGCGCTCACCAAGTTAGCCGATCTTTCCTCGCCGATTTTGATGCAACTTTGCTCCGCTGGGAAAACGATCGCCAAGGCGAAGTTGGAGTTCATGCGCGCTGATGGACAGGGGGAGCGTGTCAGGTACTACGAAGTCGAATTGGAAAACGTACTGATCGGTAGTATCAATCAAATGGTCCATGAAGGCGATATCCTGCATGACAGTTTTGCTTTGAAGTTCTCCAAGATCAAGCACAAGTACACGCAGCAGAAAATCGGCGGCGGTGCCGGCGGCAATACGTCGGGTGGTTGGGACTTAGCGGCCAACAAAGTTGTCTGAGGTCCACCATGAACCAAGAACAAGAACCGCTGGACTCGCGGCGCTACTTTATGGTTCCTCAAGCGCCAGAAGACGCCGGCTACTACGTGTACGGCAGGCTTGATGGCAAACCCAGCAAAGGCGCCTACCAGTATGCGAACGCCACAATGCTTACCGCCATCCTGTGGGTCGAAAGGGAATGGCAGCTAATCGATGATCGGAAGTTTGGGGTCGGAGACATTAGCCTTGCCGGCGGCCCGAAGCACAAGGACCATGCCACGCATCGAAGCGGGCTGGAAGTGGACATACGGCCTATCCGTAAGGACGGCAAGCACGAGCCATGCAAATGGTGGGATGAAGCGTACGACCACGACGCAACACAGCGGCTGATAGAACTATTTTGCATCTATTCCCCGGTCATTCTGATCTACTTCAACGGACCGAATCTACCCGTGGTGAGGAAGCGGATCAAACACGACGACCACTTTCACGTCCAACTAATAGCCCCTTGAATATGAGAAAATTAATTTGGCTGGCCGTCGCCGGCGGCGGCATGATCGTTTCCCTGGCTTGTGCCGCAGAGTGGTCCGGGGAGTGGAAGGCGCTTCGCGCGACCTACACGATTTACTCTGGTGAGTTGGCGGAGCGGGAGGCGCCAACCTCTACCGAGCGGAGCATGACTGTGGCGTTTGAAGGTCAGGCGGCCAAGGAATTATTCGATTCGATTGGTCCTGATTCTCGCGATACATGCAGCCAAGACAAGGGCGACAGGGAGCGACGTAAGAGGGGCATCTACTGCACCTATACCCTGAAGGGCACAGGGCGTGGATATCAGTGCTGGATTGGGCTGAACCTGCGCACGGGCGAGAGCATTCCAACTGTAAGTTGCTGAGTTGATCTGTTGTAATGTCCTGAATCTAGGGTAGCAGAGTTGTAGGAAAAGCTGTAAGCGCATTTCATGAGGCTAACTCACAGAGGTTGTACCTCTTTGCGTACTGGTGTGGGATGGCGCTGGCTCTTGTGCCATGCTTTCAGCTTGGCGATGCTCCCCCTAATGTCTTTTATTCTGTGCCAGTTGCTTACAGTAGGACATCGCCATCAGCGTGCTTGCTTCTTCGTCAAGGTAGTCGCACGGTTTCCCGCGTCCCAGTTTGTCGATATAGATGCCGCTCTCCCCTGCATTATTAATTTCATCACGAACCTTCTTCAGAAAGTCGTAATGTTCCGTCAAAGGCCCGCCCTTCGTACTGGGCGAGTTGATGAACGCTACGATGTCCACCCTGGACATGGTGGGTACGCCGTTGACTTCGTGGATGTTTAGGGGCGCTTCTACTGCGTTGGCACTGTAACGACAACGGCCCCTGGAGCGCTAGCAGCGGCCTTGGCAGAGTTTGCAGCGGTGCCAGATTATGCCGTTGTGTTACGCTACAGATAAACTACACACGGATTAAACATGCCGACCATTTATCATTACTGCGACACAAACGCTTTTTTATCTATTGTTGAGAGAGACATACTTTGGCTTTCGTCTGTGTTTTCAATGAACGATTTGGGCGAGATGAGTTTTTTTGGTGAAAAGGTTCTTCCAGCAATACTCAAATCAATTGATAACAATCCTGACATTCATAGTAATCGTGAGTTGACAGATCAAAGAGCGGTCATTAAGAATGCTATGGAGAATGTTGATTGTTATTCTCTTTGCTTTTCTGAAAATGATGACGATCTTTATCAGTGGCAAGCATATGGTTGTAGAGGGAAGGGTATTTCCATCGGATTCGACTCCTATTCGCTGTGCGATAACCACGTCGATTTCAACTTTAAAACTCGATCTATCAATGTTCCACGTAATACGAATTCCATTCCTGATGTGGAGCTTGCGCGGGTAAATTATGTTAAAGCGGAACAGGTAGCGGAATATGCAGATATGCTACGTAGTGCTATGTGGGCCATTACGCCAACTGGAGAAGAGCAAGGGAGTGATCCACTTACGCGATTCATGCTCACAGCATGTAAGCTAATTAAAAGCACAGCCTTTGATGCCGAGCGTGAGCACAGGCTGATGTATTCTCCAAGTATCATTGAGCCTGTGCGTCCCGGCGACAAAGAAGAGATAAAAGGAATTCTTGATAAGAGAAAATGGCGGATGGGTGCGTATGGTATAACTCCGTATTTTGAATATCCAGAGAAAGCAAAAGAAGCTATACGTGAAGTGACAATTGGTCCGAGCAGCTTGGAAACTGTGGAGAAGGTGCAGGCTTTTTTACGCAGCCAAGGTCTGTCTGATGTTAAGGTAACTAAGTCTGCATCAACGCTGCGCTAAAAAATCTAAAAATTTTAGCAAGGTCGAGGGGCTGACTTAACCACAGCCAGCGGCACTAAAACTGCCACTGCCAGAAGCTGAATCTCGCATGGTGTCGGTACGGTCTATCAGCAGTGCCGGTTATTGGCAGTCTAACCACGAGAAATTCCCTAGCCAGATCAGCAACTTAGCTCGTCACGCTCCAATCCCCCGACTTGCCGCCATGCTTCTCCATCACCCGGATATCGGTCATGACCATGCCCCGGTCTACGGCCTTGCACATGTCGTACACGGTCAGCAGGCCGACTTGCACCGCCGTCAGCGCCTCCATTTCCACCCCGGTCTTGCCGTAGGTCTCGACCTGGGCCTTGCAGTGCACGCTTGAAGCGGCGACATCGGTCTCGAAATCCACCGTCACCCGGGTCAAGGCCAGCGGGTGGCACAGCGGCACCAGGTCGCTGGTGCGCTTGGACGCCATGATGGCGGCGATGCGCGCGATGCCCAGTACGTCGCCTTTCTTGGCCGTGCCGCCGGTGATGATGGCCAGCGTTTCCGGCTTCATGCGGATGGTGCCGCTGGCCAGCGCGATGCGGTGCGTCTCCGTCTTGGCGCCGACGTCGACCATGTGCGCCTGGCCGGCGCTGTCGAAGTGGGTCAGGTGGTCGGCGGGTGCGGAGTTTTCGATGGTCATGGCAGGCTGAAAAACGTAACAAAATAATTCGTCGGCGGACGCCGTGCGTGAGCGCCCAAGTTGCGGGTATCATATCATCGTGAATACCAAACGTTCCCCCCGCTCCCTGCGCATGCGCGCAGTCGCCGCCGCGCTGCTGGTCGCCATGCCGCTGGCCATGGCCCAGGATGTGCTCGCGCCCGCCAAAATCCCGAACCTGCCCGCGCTCGGCGATACCGAACGCCAGGATTTGTCGCCGCTGATGGAGCGCAAGCTGGGCGAGGAAATCATGCGCGATATCCGCCGCGACCACGATTTCCTCGACGACGGCCCCATCCTCGAATACCTGAACAACTTCGGCAACTCGCTGGTCGCCGCCCGCCCAGGCGCGCGCGGCGAGGCCAATTTCGATTACTTCTTCTTCGCCGTGCGCGATCCGCAACTGAACGCCTTCGCACTGCCCGGCGGCTTCATCGCCGTGCACTCGGCGCTGCTGCTGGCGGCGCAGTCCGAATCGGAGCTGGCGTCGGTGCTGGGCCACGAGATCGGCCACGTGGCGCAGCGCCACATCGCCCGCTCCATCGGCCAGCAGAAGCAGGACGCGCTGATCCCGCTGGCGGCGATGATCCTGGCCGCGCTGGCGTCCAAGGCCGGCGGCGACGCGGCCCTCGGCGTGTTCTCGGCCGGGCAGGGCCTGGCGATCCAGCGCCAACTTAACTTTGGCCGCGACGCCGAGCGCGAAGCCGACCGCATCGGCTTCCAGATCATGGGCGCGGCCGGCTATGACACCTCGGGCATGGTGGCCTTCTTCCAGCGCATGCAGACCGCCACCCGCAACTACAGCGACCTGGTGCCGGCCTATCTGCAAAGCCACCCGCTGACCACCGAGCGCATCGCCGACATCCAGGCGCGCATCCGCGAGCAGCCGTACAAGCAGCGCCAGGACAGCCTGGACTTCTACCTGGTGCGTTCGCGCGCGCGCGTGCTGCAGGATTCCAGCAGCAACGGCCTGGCCGAGGCCAGGACTTTCTTTGAAAGCCAGATGAAACAGGAGAATCGCCAGCAAGTCACGGCAGGCCAGTACGGCATGGCTTTCCTGTCGCTGAAAAAAGGCGAGACCGCCAACGCCCAGGCCTGGCTCGACAAGGCGCGCGCGACCTTCGACAAGCCGCCCGCCGCCGGCACCTTCAGCGCGGCGCCGCGGCCGGCGCCGGATTCGATCTTCGTCAGCACGTCGATCGAGATCAAGCTGGCGCAGCCGGACGACAAGGCCATGATAGAGAAGGCGCTGGCCGAGGCGGAGGCGGCGCACCTGCAGTTCCCGCTGTCGCGCGGCATCGCCCACCAATATGGCGAAGCCTTGATCGCGGCCGGCAAGCTGGAGCAGGCGGCCACCTATCTGCGCGACCAGGTGCAGCTGTACCGCGAAGACCCGGACGCCTACGATTTGCTGGCGCAAGCCTATTCCAAGCAGGGCAAGCTGGCCTTGCAGCATATCGCGCTGGCCGAATCGTATGTGTTGCAGGGCGGCGTGCTGTCGGCGCTGGACCAGCTGAGCTATGCGCGCAAGGCGCCCGACGCCTCGTTCTACGACCAGGCCGTGATCGATGCGCGCGAGCGCGAGTTGCAGGCCCGCCGCCGCGAGGAGCTGGGCGAGAAGGGCAAGAAGGATTTGCGCGAGGCGGAATCGCGCCCGGCGTTCAAGGCGGAGATGCGCCACAGCGCGGAAGAGACGACGCCGGCCAACCGCTTCGACCGCATGCGCCAGGATGCCGACAGCCTGACTAAGGGGCGGCAGGTACGCTGACGTAGCCGTAGCGCGCCGGCAGTTCGGCGGCCGCCACGCGCTGCACGGCCACGCCGTCCAGCGTCAGCGCGCCGGCGGCGGCGCCATCCATCCACGCCAGCAAGGCGTCGTCGTCCACGGCGGCGCCGTCCATTTGCAGGCGATGCAGCACCTGCGCGAAATCGCGGTCGTCCAGCTGCGCCACCGCGCCGCCGCTGCGCAAGACCAGCGCGCCCGTCTCCGTCAGCACCACTTCCTCGACCGTGCCCAGCGCCGCGCCCGTGTGCAGCAGCCAGCCCTGCGCCGGATCGGTGCGGACGATGTAGGGCGTGGCCTCCAGCTGCACATACACGCGCTGCGGGCCGTTCTGGAAATACCAGCAGCCGCGCTCGTCGGCCGCGTAGTTGCGGACGATGAAGGCCACCAGCGCCGCATGCTGCAATTTGTCGCCCGGCAGGTTCAGGTGCTGGGCGCGTTCGTCGCGCATGCGCCAGTGGCCGCGCGCATCCAGTCCCAGCCAACCGTAGCAGTAGGGCACGTTCGGCCATTTGGCCAGGGCTTGCTTGACGATGTCATCCATGTTGTTCTGCCAGTGCGTCGTTGGTGGCGGTCGCGCCCGTCATGAAGTTGAGCAGGCGCTGCGGCAGCCAGTGCAGCTTGCCCGGCAGGCCGCCGACGGCAAAGCCCACATGGCCGCCCTCGGCAGGATAGTCCAATATCACGTTGGCCGCCGCACGTTGCGGCAGGTGGCGGCCCGGCAGGAAGGGATCGTTCTTCGCGTTCAGCACCAGCGTCGGCACGGTGATGTCGTTCAGCACGTGCTTGGCGCTGGCGCGGTCCCAGTAATCGTCGGTGTCGCGGTAGCCGTGCAGCGGCGCCGTCACCACGTTGTCGAAGGCGTACAGGTCGCGCGCGGCGTGCAGCGCGTCGAGGTCGAACAGGCCGGGGAACTGCTGCAGCTTGGCCACGCACTTGGGCTTGAGCGTTTGCAGGAACATGCGCGTGTAGAGCATGTTGAAGCCGCTCGACAGCGAGACGCCGCCCTGCGCCAGGTCCAGCGGCGCCGACACCGAACAGGCGGCGTCGACGAAGTCGGCCTGGTGCTGCGACTCGCCCAGCCAGCGCAGCAGCGCGTTGCCGCCCAGCGAGACGCCGGTGGCGTAGAACTTGCCGCTGCTGCGCGCATGCAGGCGGCGTAGGATCCAGTCGATCTCGGCGGCGTCGCCGGAATGGTAGAAGCGCGGCGCGCGGTTGGGCTCGCCGGAGCAGCCGCGGAAATGCGGCACCGCGCCCGACCAGCCGCGCGCCGCCACGGCCGCCATCAGCGCCCGCGCGTAGTGGCTGTCGGACGAGCCTTCGAGGCCGTGGAACAGCACCACGAAAGGCTGGCCCGGCTGGCCGTCGACGAAATCGACATCGACGAAATCGCCGTCCGGCGCTTCCCAGCGCTCGCGCCGGAACCGCACCGCCGGCCTGGCGATGCACAGGGCCGGGTAGATGGTTTGCAGGTGGCCGGTGGGTAGCCAGAAGGGCGCCGAGTATGTCATTGCTGTCCGTTGATTGAGCCGAGCTTTTACCCCGGTAGGGCGGGGTCGTACCCCGTACGGGGTACGACCCCTGTGGATCGCCGTGCGGGTTTAATGCAGGATCTGGCTGTGGCTGTCCGCCGGCGCCGGTCCCGGCGCCACCGAGGCGTGGTGCAGCACGATGCGCCAGCCGCGCGGCGTCTTGACGTAGACGTTGGTGGCGACCAGGTGCGCGGCCTCGCCGCCGGCGGCCGTGCCCTCGACCACGGTGTGCACCGAGCTCATCAGATTGTGGGTTTCATGTAGCTGCGTCGGCACGATGTGCAGGCCGCCATGCTCCAGGATCGCCGCCCACGAGGTGCGGATCGCCGCATGCCCGATCAGGCGCGGCCCGCCCGGATGCACGCAGACGATCTCGTCGTCGTCGGCCCACAGCGACATCAGCGTGTCCAGGTCGGCGCGGTTGAGCGCGTCGTAAAAAGCCGCTTCGGTTTCTGCGGCACTGCCGTTCAACTGCTTGACTCGCTTGGTGGGCATGCTGGCTCCGGGACGCGCTGGCTGGCTGGGATTAGTGGTGGCCGACGACGGTGCCCGGCTTCAGGCGGTAGGCGGTGCCGCAGTATGGGCACTTGGCGATGCCGTCGTGGTTGAATTCCAGGAACACGCGCGGGTGCGACGACCACAGCGGCATGGCCGGGTTAGGGCAGTGGGCCGGCAGATCCTTGCCTTCGAGCTCGACTGCGTTGACAGCTGCGTTGGTGGCGGCGGACGTGTGGGCGTTGGTCATATTCTTGTGCTCCGAAAGGCTGGGGAAAACCACGATTTTAACGGATTCGCGCATTGAGCAAAAATCATCGGTAAAATAGCGCCTCTACAACCCCGGTGCGGCCCGCTATGTGGCGGGAATGACACACGATGACGCACATGACCGATTTGAGCAGCACACCTCCCCAGCCCTACGTCGCCGAGCACCACGAACCCTCGTGGCGCGAAGGCTTGAAGACCGGCACCCCCACCCTGTTCGGCATCGGCGCCTGGGGCCTGGTGGTCGGCATCGCCATGGTCAAGAGCGGCCTGACGGTGCCGCAGGCGCTGGGCATGACGCTGCTGGTGTTCGCCGGATCGGCCCAGCTGGCCGCGCTGCCGCTGATCGCCTCGCATTCGCCGATCTGGGTCATCTTCGCCACCGCCTTCGTGGTCAACCTGCGCTTCGTGATCTTTTCGGCACTGCTGGCGCCGCACTTCGCCCACCTGCCGTGGCGCAAGCGTTTCGTGCTCGGCTACGTGGCCGGCGACATGACGGTCGCCCTGTTCCTGCAAAAATACCCGAGCGAGGCGCCGCAGGTGGGCAAGCTGTCCTACCTGAAGGGCTTGCTGTACCCGAACTGGGCCGCCTGGCAGATCGGTTCGATCGCCGGCATCTTCCTCGGCAGCGCCGTGCCCACCGAATGGGGGCTGGGCTTTGCCGGCACCCTGGCCATCATCTGCGTGATGATCCCGCTGATGGTGGGCCGTCCCGCGCTGTGCGGCGTGCTGGTGGCCGGCGTGGTGTCGGTGCTGGCGGCCGGCCTGCCATACAAGCTGGGCCTGCTGCTGGCCGTGCTGGTCGGCATGCTGACCTCGATGGCGGTCGAAGAGGGCGTCGAAAAATGGAGAAAACACCATGGCTGATTGGGAAATCTGGGCCGTCATCGGCGTGCTGGCGCTGGCCACCGCCGCCACGCGCAGCTCGTTCTGGCTGATCGGCCAGCACATCACCATCCCCAAGCGGGTGCAGGAAATGCTGCGCTACGCGCCGGCCTGTGCGCTGGCCGCCATCGTCGCGCCGGACCTGGTGCTGGTCGACAGCCACCCGCTGCTCGATTTGAGCAATCTCAAACTGGTATCAGGCATCGTGGCGACGATTTTTTACTTGCTGCGCCGAAATATGTTGCAGACGATTGTGTTCGGCATGGCCTTTTACACGGTTTTGCGACTGATGCATGTATTTTAATAACAGATAAATCACCCCGTCCTTGCGGTAAAATAGCGCTCTTTCCTCAACTCGACCTTTGGGTAGCCATGTCCGCTGTTTTGAACTTCATCCGTCTGCAAGATCTCATCGCCCAGAATGCGCTGCAAGGCAAGCGCGTTTTCATCCGCGCCGACTTGAACGTGCCGCAGGATGATAGCGGCAATATCACCGAAGATACGCGCATCCGCGCTTCCGTACCGGCCATCAAGGCTGCCGCGGCCGCCGGCGCCAAGGTCATGGTCACGTCCCACCTGGGCCGTCCGACCGAAGGCGAGTTCAAGCCGGAAGACAGCCTGGCGCCGGTCGCCGCGCGCCTGGCTGAGCTGCTGGGCCAGCCGGTCGAGCTGAAACAGAACTGGGTCGACGGCGCCGGCCTGGAAAACCTGCAGGCCGGCCAAGTGGTATTGCTGGAAAATGTACGCGTCAACAAGGGCGAGAAGAAGAACAGTGACGAACTGGCGCAGAAAATGGCCGCTTTGTGCGACATCTACGTCAACGACGCTTTCGGCACCGCGCACCGCGCCGAAGCGTCGACGCACGGCATCGCCAAGTTTGCGCCGGTCGCCTGCGCCGGCCCGCTGCTGGCCGCCGAACTGGACGCGCTGGGCAAGGCGCTGGGCGCCCCGGCCCGTCCGCTGCTGGCCATCGTCGCCGGTTCCAAGGTGTCGTCCAAGCTGTCCATCCTGAAGGCGCTGGCCGACAAGGTCGACAACCTGATCGTCGGCGGCGGCATCGCCAACACCTTCATGAAGGCCGTCGGCCTGAACATCGGCAAGTCGCTGGTGGAAAACGAGCTGGTCGAGGAAGCCAAGGCCATCATCGAAATCATGGCCAAGCGCGGCGCCCAAGTCCCGATTCCGGTCGATGTCGTCTGCGCCAAGGAATTCTCGCCGACCGCCGCCGCCACCATCAAGGATGTGGCCGACGTCGCCGATGACGACATGATCCTGGACATCGGCCCGAAAACCGCCGCCATCCTGGCCGCGCAGATCGGCGCCGCCGGCACCATCGTCTGGAACGGCCCGGTCGGCGTGTTCGAGTTCGACCAGTTCGGCGAAGGCACCAAGACGCTGGCGCTGGCCATCGCCGCATCGAAGGCGTTCTCGATCGCCGGCGGCGGCGACACGCTGGCGGCCATCGCCAAGTACCACATCACCGAGCAGATCGGCTACATCTCGACCGGCGGCGGCGCTTTCCTGGAGTTCCTGGAAGGTAAGACCCTGCCGGCGGTGGAGATTTTGACGCAGCGTGCTGCGGCGCAGTAATACAGCTGGAAAATACTAGGTATAAAAGCACGGTCGTGCGGTGTAGCAAATTAACAGTAAAATCAAGTTAATGCCTGGGAATGGCTAAAATTTTGTAGCTTTGCTACAAAATTCTGGCCTCACCATCACAAACAGCGCAGCTCTTCCGCGTCCCCGCCGCTTTTGCGGGGACGGTTCGCATGACCCAACGCTCAAGGAATCCTATGTCCCGTGGTACCAAAATTGTTGCAACGATCGGCCCAGCCTCCACTGACTTCAACGTCTTGGTGAAAATGATACGTGCGGGCGTCGATGTCGTGCGCCTGAATTTCTCGCATGGCAAGGCCCAGGATCACATCGACCGCGCCCGCCTGGTGCGCGAAGCGGCGGCCGAATGCGGCCGCGAGGTGGCGATCATGGCCGACATGCAGGGTCCTAAAATCCGCGTCGGCAAGTTTGAAAATGGTAAGATTGACCTTGCGAACGGCGATAAATTCATCCTGGACGCGAAATGGGGCGAAAACGGCGAACTGGGCAACCAGGAACGCGTCGGCCTGGACTACAAGGCGCTGCCGCAGGATTTGCGCGCCGACGACAAGCTGCTGCTCAACGACGGCTTGATCGTGCTGGTGGTCGACAAGATCGTCGGCCATGAGATTTACACCACCGTGAAAATCGGCGGTGAACTGTCCAACAACAAGGGCATCAATCGCCAGGGCGGCGGCTTGACCGCGCCGGCGCTGACCGCCAAGGACATGGAAGACATCAAGACGGCAATGAGTTTCCAGTGCGATTACCTGGCGATCTCGTTCCCGAAAAGCGCGACCGATATGGAAATGGCGCGCCAGCTGGCCAATATCGCCGGCGAGCCGTTCGGCCACAAGCCGCTGATGATCGCCAAGATCGAGCGCGCCGAAGCGATCCCTGTGCTGCAGGAGATCCTCGACGCTTCCGACGGCATCATGGTAGCCCGTGGCGATCTGGCGGTGGAGGTAGGCAACGCGGCGGTGCCGGCGCTGCAGAAGCGCATGATACGCATGGCGCGCGAGTCGAACAAGCTGGCGATCACCGCGACCCAGATGATGGAGTCGATGATCTTCAACGCCGTGCCGACCCGCGCCGAAGTGTCGGACGTGGCCAACGCGGTGCTGGACGGCACGGATGCGGTGATGACCTCGGCGGAAACCGCATCGGGCCGTTATCCGATTGAAACGGTGGAAATGATGGCCGCCATTTGCGTGGAAGCCGAGCAGTCCGAGTATAACAAGCTCGACGCCGACTTCCTCAATGCGACCTTCACCCGGATCGACCAGTCGATCGCCTACGGCGCGCTGTTCACCGCGCACCATCTGGCGGTGAAGGCCATCGTGGCGCTGACCGAGTCCGGCTCGACCGCGCTGTGGATGAGCCGGCACAACATCGACACGCCGATCTTCGCGCTGACGCCCAGCGTGACGACCCAGCGCAAGGTGGCGCTGTACCGCAACGTGAAGGCCTACAATCTGCTGCAAAAAGCCGGCAGCGCGGAAGTGCTGAAGCAGGCGGAAGATTTGCTGGTCGAGTACGGCATCGTCAAGAAGGGTGACATGATCGTCGTCACCTGGGGCGAGCCGATGGGCCAGGTCGGCGGCACCAATGCGCTGAAGATCGTCAAGGTTGGAGAATTTACCAAGTAAGTCCGGTAGCGCCCCCTCGCGGAACGAGGGTGGCCAGCTTCGAACAACGAAGCTGGCCGGCTCCGGCAACCAGGTTTTTTTATTGTTTGGAGTATTACCATGTCCCTCGTATCCATGCGTCAACTGCTGGACCACGCCGCTGAAAACGGCTATGGCATCCCTGCGTTCAACGTCAACAATCTGGAGCAAGTGCAGGCCATCATGGCCGCCGCCGACGCCCTGAACAGCCCGGTCATCATGCAAGCCTCGGCCGGCGCCCGCAAATATGCCGGCGAAGCCTTCCTGCGCCACCTGATCGACGCCGCCGTCGAAGCCTACCCGCACATCCCGGTCGTCATGCACCAGGACCACGGCCAGTCGCCGGCCGTGTGCCAGGCCGCGATCCGTTCCGGCTTCACCTCGGTGATGATGGACGGCTCGCTGGAAGCGGACGGCAAGTCGGTCGCTTCGTACGAGTACAACGTCGAAGTGTCGAAAGAAGTGGTCAAGTTCTCGCACGCCATCGGCGTCACGGTGGAAGCCGAACTGGGCGTGCTCGGTTCGCTGGAAACCATGAAGGGCGACAAGGAAGACGGCCACGGCGCCGACGGCACCATGACCCGCGAACAGCTGCTGACCGACGTGGCCCAGGCCGCCGACTTCGTGCAGCGCACCCAGTGCGACGCGCTGGCGATCGCCATCGGCACCTCGCACGGCGCCTACAAGTTCACCCGCAAGCCGACCGGCGACATCCTGGCCATCGACCGCATCAAGGAAATCCACGCCCGCATCCCCAACACCCACTTGGTGATGCACGGTTCGTCGTCGGTGCCGCAGGAACTGCTGGCCATCATCCGCGAATTCGGCGGCGACATGAAGGAAACCTATGGCGTGCCGGTCGAAGAGATCCAGGAAGGCATCCGTCACGGCGTCCGCAAGATCAACATCGACACCGACATCCGCCTGGCCATGACCGCGGCCGTGCGCCAGTTCATGTTCCAGAACCCGTCGAAATTCGACCCGCGCGACTTCCTCAAGCCGGCCCGCGCCGCCGCCGAGCTGGTCGTGCGCGCGCGCTTCCAGTCGTTCGGCTGCGAAGGCCAGGCGTCGAAGATCAAGGTCATCCCGCTGGAAAAAATGGCCGAGCGTTACAAGGCCGGCGAGCTGTCCCAGATTGTGAAGTAAAATTCTGTTTTGGAACGGATCGATTCTCTCGGGAATCGGTCCAACTCTCTTGACCGGCTAGCAAGGTTTTCCCTGCGCCGGTTTTCGCTTTTCTATACCGCTAGTCTATCCACCTCCCGCTATGAACAGCCTTTACCAGACCTCCATCAAGTCCCTGCCACTCCTCGGCCACGGCAAAGTCCGCGACAACTACGCTGTCGGCGACGACAAGATTTTGATCGTCACCACCGACCGCCTGTCGGCCTTCGACGTCGTCATGAACGAGCCTATCCCCGGCAAGGGCATGGTCCTGAACCAGATGAGCGATTTCTGGTTCGAGAAACTCGGCCACATCGTGCCTAACCACCTGACCGGCGTGGCGCCGGAATCCGTGGTCGCCGCCGACGAAGTGGAGCAGGTCAAGGGCCGCGCCGTGGTCGCCAAGCGCCTGAAGCCGATCATGGTCGAGGCGGTGGTGCGCGGCTACATCATCGGTTCGGGCTGGAAGGATTACCAGGACACCGGCAGCATCTGCGGCATCAAGCTGCCTGCGGGCCTGCAACAGGCCGAGAAGCTGCCTGAGCCGCTGTTCACCCCGGCCGCCAAGGCCGACCTGGGCGAACACGACGAGAACATCAGCTTTGCCGACATGGAAAGCCGCATCGGCGCCGAACTGGCCGCCAAGATGCGCGACGTCAGCATCGCCCTGTACCAGGCCGCCGCCGACTACGCCGCCACGCGCGGCATCATCATCGCCGACACCAAGTTCGAGTTCGGCTTGGACGAAAACGGCGTCATGCACCTGATGGACGAGGTGCTGACCGCCGATTCCTCGCGCTTCTGGCCAGCGGACTCGTACCAGCCTGGCATGTCGCCGCCGTCGTTCGACAAGCAGTTCGTGCGCGACTACCTGGAAACCCTGACCTGGGGCAAAACCGCACCGGCGCCGGCGCTGCCTGCCGACGTCATCGACAAGACCCAGGCCAAGTACTTCGAAGCCATCGAGCGCCTGACCGGCCAGAAGCTGAAGGCCTGATATGAGCGAGCAGAACAAGCCACTGGTCGGCGTCATCATGGGTTCGTCGTCGGACTGGGACGTGATGCAGAACGCGGTCGCCATCCTCAAGCAGTTCGGCGTGCCGTATGAAGCGCAAGTGATTTCCGCCCACCGCATGCCGGACGAGATGTACGCCTACGCCAAGAGCGCCCGCGCGCGCGGCCTGCGCGCCATCATCGCCGGCGCCGGCGGCGCGGCCCACCTGCCTGGCATGGTGGCCGCGATGACCATCGTGCCGGTGCTGGGCGTGCCGGTGCCGTCCAAGTACCTGCGCGGCGAGGATTCGCTGCTGTCCATCGTGCAGATGCCCAAGGGCGTGCCGGTGTCGACCTTCGCCATCGGCGAAGCCGGCGCCGCCAACGCCGCGCTGACGGCGGTGGCGATGATCGCCGCCAACGACGACGCGCTGGCCGACAAGCTGGAAGCATTCCGTGTCACGCAAACCGAAGCCGCCAAGGCCATGACTTTACCGCTGGAATAAATGAGTAATCTGTTACCCCCGCAGTTTTCACCAATTCTGCCAGCCGCCAATCCGCCAGCCTGGCTGGGTGTGATGGGCGGCGGCCAGCTCGGCCGCATGTTCGCCCAGGCCGCGCAAAGCATGGGTTATCAAGTGGCCGTGCTGGAACCGGCGGCCGACTGTCCCGCAGGGCAGGTCGCGCAGCGCCTGGTCGAAGCCGGCTATGAAGATGCCGCCGGCCTCGACGCGCTGGCCGCGCAATGCCTGGCCGTCACCACCGAATTCGAGAACGTGCCGGCCGACAGCCTGTCGCGCCTGGCGCAGCAAGTGTTTGTCGCGCCGAACGCGCATGGCGTGTCGGTGGCGCAGGACCGCATCGCCGAGAAACGCTTCTTCGTCGATTGCGCGCCCAAGTCGGGCGTGATGCCGGCGCCGCACAAGGTGATCGCCACGCATGCGGACATCGACGCCATCGGCGACGAGCTGCTGCCCGGCATCCTGAAGACGGTGCGCATGGGCTACGACGGCAAGGGCCAGGTCCGCGTGCGCAGCCGCGAGGATGTGCGCGCCGCCTTCGACAGCATGGACGGCGTCACCTGCCTGCTGGAGAAGATGCTGCCGCTGGCCTACGAGGTCTCGGTGCTGACCGCCCGTGGCGCCGACGGCGAATCGGTGGTGTATCCGATCGCCGAGAACGTCCACCGCGACGGCATCCTGTTCACCACCACCGTGCCCGGCCCGAACGTGTCGGAAGCCAGCGCCAGGGTCGCGCAACAGGCGGCGCAAGCCATCGTTGCCGAGCTCGGTTATGTCGGCGTGCTGTGCATCGAATTCTTCGTGCTCACCGACGGCAGCCTGGTGGTCAACGAGATGGCGCCGCGTCCGCACAACAGCGGCCACTACACGATGGATGCCTGCGTCACCAGCCAGTTCGCGCAGCAGGTGCGCGCCATGGCCCGCCTGCCGCTGGGCGATGTGCGCCAGCATTCGCCAGCCGTGATGCTCAACATCCTCGGCGACGTCTGGTTCACCGACGACACCGACGCCACGCGCGAGCCGGCGTGGGACCAGGTGCTGGCGCTGCCGGGCGCTTGCCTGCATCTGTACGGCAAGGACGATCCACGCCGCGCCCGCAAGATGGGCCACCTGACCTTCATCGCGCCGACCCTGGCGCAAGCGCAGCAGCAGCTCGACGCCGCCTGCGCCATCCTGGGCATCGCCAAGGCGGCGCCGTGAAGCAGCAGGCCGCAACGGTAGCCGACCACACCGCCATCGCGGCGGCGGCGACGATCCTGGAGGAGGGCGGCCTGGTCGCCTTCCCTACCGAGACCGTCTACGGCCTGGGCGCCGACGCCGAGAACCCGGCGGCCGTGGCCCGCATCTACCAGGCCAAGGGCCGGCCGAACGACCATCCGGTGATCGTCCACGTCGCCCCCGGCGCCGCGCTCGACTACTGGGTGGCCGACATTCCGGACGAGGCCCGCCAGCTGGTCGCGGCCTTCTGGCCGGGCCCGCTGACGCTGATCTTGAAACGCGCCAGCCACATCCCCGACGCCGTCTCCGGCGGCCAGGATACGGTCGGCATCCGCTGCCCCTCGCACCCGGTCGCGATCGCCCTGCTGAGCGCCTTCAAGGGCGGCAAGGGCGGCGTGGCAGCGCCGTCGGCCAACAAGTTCGGCAACGTCAGCCCGACCACGGCCCAGCACGTGCGCGACGAGTTCGGCCTGGACGAGCATGACGACGGCGCCACCGACGGCGAAGCCTGCAGCGGCGCCTTGCTGAGCACCGTGCTCGAAGGCGGCCCCAGCCAGGTAGGCATCGAATCGACCATCGTCGACCTGTCGCGCCTGGCCACGCACGGCCCGGTGCTGCTGCGTCCCGGCCACATCAGCGCGCAGCAGATCGCCGACGTGATCGGCGCCATGCCGGCCGCGCCGGACCAGGCCGCGCCGCGCGCCTCCGGCACGCTGGAATCGCACTACGCGCCGCGCACGCCGGTGACGATGCTGCCGCAGTCCGAACTGGCGGCCGCGCTGGCGCAGTTGCAGGCGCGCGGCGTCAAGGTGGCGCTGATCGGCCATACGCTGCCGCCGCAGTCGCAGTCGCCGTCGTCGCAACGCCTGCTGCCGTCCGACCCGGCCGGCTACGCCTACGGCCTGTACGCCGCGCTGCGCGACATGGACCAGACCGGCTCCGACCTGATCCTGGTGGAGACCCCGCCGCAGGACGCGGCATGGCTGGGCGTCAACGACCGCCTGCGCCGTTCGGTGTTCGGCTCGGCCGGCGTGATCGCGTCCCTGTTGAAAAACTGAAATGTAAGTGTTGCGATAGGTCATGCATTTGGCTTGCTTTTCTGCTAAGCTGAAGCGTTGCTCGACAAAAAAAAATTCCGGCAACCTTGACCTACCAGCAGGGGCCGCCTCATAGGGCCCTGCACCCTATTCGAGGACGCATCATGTTCAACGCCGCACGCTTTTCCGTGATTTCCCTGGCCGTACTGCTCGCCTGTTGTGGAGGCGGCGGCGGTTCCGCCGGCAACCAGACCGGCGGCGCCATCGTGACGCAGCCTCCGACCCAGCTGCGCGGCGTGCCCATCGGCGGCGCCACGCTGGTGCCGGCCGCCATCGGCAACGGCGCCATGGCCAACACCGTCGAGCCTGGCGTCATGAAGAAGCTGATGGATGGCACCATCCCCCTCGGCAGCTCGATGACCGGCACGCCGACCTGCGCCGTCACCGCCTACACCCTCAAATACCACACCGTCGACTCGGTCGCGGCCGACACCGACGCCAGCACCGCCATCATCGTGCCGTCCGGCACGGACGCGGCCTGCCAGGGCAGCCGTCCGGTGATGTTGTACGCGCACGGCACCTCGCCGCGCAAGACCACCGATATGTCCAACCTGTCCGCCACCGAGGCGCGGCTGGTGGCGGCGATGTTCGCGGCCCAGGGCTACATCGTGGTGGCGCCCAACTACGCCGGTTATGCCGGCTCGTCGCTGGCCTACCATCCCTACCTGGACGCCGACCAGCAATCGAACGACATGATCGACGCCTTGCGCGCCGCCCGCAGCGTGTTCGGCAGCATCGGCGCCAGCGCTTCCAGCAAGCTGGTAGTGAGCGGTTACTCGCAAGGCGGCTTCGTGGCCTTGGCCACCCAGCGCGCGATGCAGACCAGGTACGCCGGCGAATTCTCGGTGGCGGCGGCGGCGCCGATGTCCGGCCCGTATGCGCTGCTGCAATTCGGCGACGCCATCTACGGCGGTGCGCCGACGGTGGGTTCCAGCGGCTTCCTGCCGATGCTGATCAACGCCGGCCAGCGCGCCGGCGCCAACATCTACGCCAGCCTGGACGACATCTACGAAGCCAAGTACGCCCCCGGCATCGACACGCTGCTGCCGGGCACGCAGGGCCTGGGCGACCTGGTGGCGGCCGGCAAGCTGCCGAACGACGTGCTGTTCGCGCAGGATTCGCTGCCGCAGGCGTCGGGCTACGCGTCCTACTTCGGTTTCGACCACCTGATGAAGACCAGCTACCGCAACGGCTACCTGGCCGACCTCAAGGCCAACCCCTGCAACACCAACAGCGTCGCGCCGCTGGGCTGCACGCCGACCCAGCCGCTGCGCAAGTGGCTGCTGAGGAACGATCTGCGCACCTACACGCCGACCGTGCCGCTGCTGCTGTGCGGCGGCAACGAGGATCCGGTGGTGCCGTTCGCCAATACCGACGCCACCAACGATTACTTCCGCGCCCACGCCATGGCTTCCGGCCTGCTGACGGTGCTGGATGTGGACGATTCGGCGCTGCTGGGCCCATATCGCACCACCCGCGCCGAATTCGCCGCCGCCAAGCAGGTGCTGCGCTTGTCCACGCTCTCCAGCACCGGTTCGGCGGCAGCCGCCAACAAGGCCGTCAGCGACGCCTACCACGCCGGCCTGGTCGCCCCATTCTGCATGCGCGAGGTAAGAAACTTCTTCGATTCTGCACCTGGGCGCTAAAATCGGTTTGCGTAAAGTTGTCTCCTTGAAAATAAAGCCGAGCAATCGTTCTTTTTAGCCACAGACGACAGGGGATTTGATGTGCTCCCCTATACATCGATAGCTAACGCTGGCATATTAGTTGGGTTGCGAATAGCACGGCCGTTCGTATCACACTATAAAAATATTTTCCTAGGAGACAACATGCGTCATACCAAATTTGCACTTGCTGCAATGACCCTGGCCGTCCTTGCAGGTTGCGGCGGCACCGATCCCAAACCCGGCGATCAAACTGTCAAGAACAAATACAGCGCGCAGGTGTCGTTCGGCGACAGCCTGTCCGACGTTGGCTCCTACGCGGTCGGCACGGTCGTCGCGCTCAAGGGCGGCAAATTCACGATCAATGGCGATAGCTCCGCCACCGTCTCCACACTGACCGGCAAGAACTGGACCGAACTGGTCGCCGCCCAATTGGGCCTGGCTGCGCCGTGCGCGGCAGTGACCGGCCTCGATGGCGATGCCAGCAAAGGTTTCTCGGTACCGCAAGTGGCCCACGCCGGCTGCTACGGCTACGCCCAGGGCGGCGCCCGCGTCACCAATCCTGTCGGGCCTGGCCACAAGCTGACCGGCAGCGTGCTGGGCGCGCTGACCATCCCGGTCGTCACCCAGGTGGCCAACCATCTGAAAGCGGTGGGCGGCAAGTTCAAGGGCGATGAAATGGTGTTCGTCATGGCCGGCGGCAATGACGCGCTGTTCAACCTGACCAAGCTGAGCACCGACGCCACCGCCGCCGGCACCGCCGCTGGCGGCACCGCCTATGTCACCAGCCTGGTCGGCCAACTGGCCGCCGGCGCCACCGATCCGCGCAGCGCCGCCGGCGCCATCGGCCTGGCCGCGCAAACGGAAGCGGCCCGTCCGGGCAGCACCCAGACCACCATCACCCAGGTCGCCGTCGGCACCGCGGCGGTCCAGCCGGGCAATTCGGCCGTGGCTTCGCCGGCCGTCTACGGCCCGATGGTGACGAAGGCCACGGCCGACGCCACCGCCGCCGGCGCCAAGGCCGGCGCCGACTACGCCGCCGCCCACGGTCCGGAACTGGTGGCGGCCATGGCCACCGCCGGTACCGAACTGGCCAACCTGGTCAAGACCCAGATCCTGGCCAACGGCGCCAATTATGTCACCGTCAACAACCTGCCGGACGTGGCCACCACGCCGTCCGGGCGCGCCAAGCCCACCTCGCAGCCGCTGATCAACGCCATGGTTTCGGCGTTCAACAGCGCACTGAGCGCCGGCCTGGCGGCGGAATCGAAGGTGCTGATCGTCGACGTGTTCTCCGTCAGCCACGACCAGGCCACCAACCCTGGCCCCTATGGCCTGACCAATGTCGAGGAGCCTGCCTGCAACCTGACCGCGCCGACCAACCCGCTGGGCAGCGCGCTGGCGTGCAACGCCGGCAACGTCAAGTCCGGCGATATCAGCCACTGGTCCTTCGCCGACGAAGTGCACCCGACGCCGTTCAACAACCTGCTGCTGGCCCGCTACGTGGCCGAGAAGCTGGTCGTCAAGGGCTGGCTGTAATTCAGTCGTCGCGCGCAGCCGCCGCCCGCGGGAGGGCGGCTGCCGGACTCACCACACAATAAATCAGGAGACGATATGAAGAACACGGTAAAACTGCTGGCGCTGGCCGCCGCACTGACGGTAGCCTCGGCCGCATCGGCGCAACAAACCGCCGGCACCTGGCTGGGCACGCTGGGCATCAACAAGATCACGCCGAAAGTCGATTCGGGCGATGTGTCGGCGCCGGCGCTGCCGGGCACCAAGGCCGACGTGGGCACGGACACCAAGCCGCGCTTCGCGATCGCCTATATGTTGACCGACAATATCTCGGCCGAGCTGGACCTGGGTCTGCCGTACAAGCACGACCTGATCGGCGCCGGCGCCATCCAGGGCACGGGCAAGCTGGGCACGTCGGAAGTATTGCCGCCGACCGCCTTTGTGCAGTACCGCTTCCTGCCGGCCAACTCGATGTTCCGTCCGTACGTGGGCCTGGGCATCACCTACGCGATGTTCCAGAAGGAGACCGGTTCCGGCCAGCTGACCGCGCTGCTCAATACCGGCGGCCCGGGCACGACCTTCAAGCTGGACGACAAGTGGGCGGTCAGCTACCAGATCGGCGGCACGGTGAAGATCAACGAGAAATGGTTTATCGACGCCACCGTCATCAAGACCAAGCTGAAAACCATGGTGCACTTCTCGACCGGCCAGACCCAGGACGTGCGCCTGGATCCGCTGGCGGTCAGCGTCAGCGTGGGCTACAACTTCAAAGGCTTCTAAGCCCAGCCTCCGAAGCAAAAAAAACCGCTGGGGCCTTGCAGCCGCAGCGGTTTTTTTACGTCCACCCCGAACCGAGGCGGGGTCTGACCCCACGGGGTCAGACCCCAGGCTTTGGGGGTTACTGGAAGGCCTGGATGCCGGTCTGGGCGCGGCCCAGGATCAGCGCGTGGATGTCGTGCGTCCCTTCGTAGGTATTGACCACTTCCAGGTTGACCATGTGGCGGATGATGCCGAACTCGTCCGAGATGCCGTTACCACCCAGCATGTCGCGGGCGACGCGGGCGATGTCCAGCGACTTGCCGCAGGAATTGCGCTTCATCATCGAGGTGATTTCCACCGCCGCCGTGCCGGCGTCCTTCATGCGGCCCAGCTGCAGGCAGCCTTGCAGGCCCAGCGTGATCTCGGTCTGCATGTCGGCCAGCTTCTTCTGCACCAGCTGGTTGGCGGCCAGCGGACGGCCGAACTGGTGGCGGTCCAGCACGTACTGGCGCGCGGTGTGCCAGCAGTCCTCGGCCGCGCCCAGCGAGCCCCAGGCGATGCCGTAGCGTGCCGAGTTCAGGCAGGTGAACGGACCCTTCAGGCCGCGCACGTCCGGGAAGGCGTTCTCTTCCGGGCAGAACACATTGTCCATCACGATCTCGCCCGTCACCGAAGCGCGCAGGCCGAACTTGCCGTGGATGGCGGGGGCGCTCAGGCCGGCCATGCCTTTTTCCAGCACGAAGCCGCGGATCGCGCCCTCATCGTCCTTGGCCCAGACCACGAACACGTCGGCCACCGGCGAATTGGTGATCCACATCTTGGCGCCGCTCAGCGCGTAGCCGCCCGGCACCTTCTTGGCGCGGGTGATCATCGAGCCCGGGTCGGAGCCGTGGTTCGGCTCGGTCAGGCCGAAGCAGCCGATCCATTCGCCGGTCGCCAGTTTCGGCAGGTATTTCTGTTTCTGCGCTTCGGTGCCGAACTCGTAGATCGGCACCATCACCAGCGACGACTGCACGCTCATCATCGAACGGTAGCCGGAATCGATGCGCTCGACTTCGCGGGCGATCAGGCCGTAGGCCACGTAGTTCAGGCCGGGACCGCCGTACTGTTCCGGAATGGTCGGGCCCAGCAGGCCCAGTTCGCCCATCTCGCGGAAGATCGAGGTGTCCATCTTTTCGTGGCGGAAGGCGTCCAGGATGCGCGGCGCCAGTTTGTCCTTGCAATACGCGGCGGCGGCGTCGCGCACCATGCGCTCGTCGTCGGTCAGTTGCTGGTCCAGCAGCAGGGGGTCATCCCAGTGGAATTGGGCGCGGGCTAGGCTCATAGTGGTCTCTCATTATGAAAATTGGTGAAGGCTGCCCGCATTCTATGCCGCGGCCACCATCACGGCTTTTCAAATGGCGACACCAATTTCCGTTTTTAGCCCAGCTCGCCGAACTGGCCGCCGTGGAAAATCAGCGGCGGCGACGGCGAGAACTCGCACAGCTCGACCTCGCCGACGAAAATCACGTGGTCGCCCTCGGGGTAGCGGCTGCGGTTGTGGCATTCGAACCAGGCCGACGCCCCCTTGAGGATGGGCTGGCCGGTGCGCGACAGCTCGTATTCGGTGTTTTCCCACGGGTCGATGCCGCGCGTGGCGAACTGCTTGGCCAGATGGGCCTGGCTGGCCGACAACACATTGATGACGTAGTGCGAGTTGCCGGTGAAGATGGGCATGCTGTTGGCCGTGGTCGCCAGGCTCCACAGCACCAGCGGCGGGTCCAGCGACACCGAATTGAAGGAACTGGCCGTCAGGCCGCGAAACGTGCCGTCCGCCAGCCGGGTGGTGATGACGGTGACGCCGGTGGCGAACTGGCCCAGCGCCTGGCGGAAATGGCTGGTATCGAAGGGGCGCTGGTCGGCGCGGGGAGAACGAGTGTGCATGGTGGACCTGTGACTTTTCAGCCATTATGCCAAAGTTTACCGTGCGATAGCGTATTGCCCTGGTTTGCGTTACAGTGAACCCATGGGCATTCTTCTACGCGGGGGGAGTCATGACGAGTCAGACCGCGCCGGCCACGGCGCTGGAAACGGCGTATCTGGGCGGCGGCTGCTTCTGGTGCACCGAGGCCGTGTATGCCCAGGTGAAGGGCGTCGTCCAGGTCGAGTCGGGCTACACCGGCGGCCACCAGCCCGACCCCACGTACGAGCAAGTCTGCGCCGGCGGCACCGGCCATGCCGAAGTAGTGAAATTGCAATTTGATCCCGCCGTCATCGGTTTCCGCGACCTGCTGGAAATCTTCTTCACCATCCACGATCCGACCACGCTGAACCGCCAGGGCAACGACGTCGGCACCCAGTACCGCTCGGTGATCTTTTACCAGTCGCCGCAGCAGGAAGCCACCGCGCGCCAGGTGATCGCCCAGATGGCCGGGGTGTGGGACGCGCCCATCGTCACCGAGCTGGCGCCGGCCTCGGCCTACTATCCGGCCGAGCCCTACCACCAGGATTATTTCACCCAGCATCCCCTGCAAAGCTATTGCGCCTTCGTGGTGGCGCCCAAGGTGGCCAAGTTCAAGAGTACCTACGCGTATCGCCTGAAATCATAACAACGAGGGGACGTGCATGAAGGTGGTGCTGGTCGACGATACCCATATCAACCTGGTGCTGATGTCGCGCCTGGTGGACAAGCTGCAGGACGTGAGCACCATCAGCTTCCAGTCGGCGCGCGAGGCGCTGGCCTGGTGCAACGCCCATCCCTACGATCTGCTGATCGTCGACTACATGATGCCGGACATGAACGGCCTGGAGCTGATCGCCCGGCTACAGGCGCCGGCCGACCAGCGGCCGCCAGTGCTGATGGTCACGGCCAGCGTCGACGTCGACGTGCGCCACCGCGCGCTGGAAAACGGCGCCAGCGATTTCCTCATCAAGCCGATCGACAAGGTCGAGTTCCTGGCGCGCACCCGCAACATGCTGGCGCTGCGCAGCGCCACGCTGGGCCTGCAGCACCGCGCCAGCTGGCTGGCCGAGGAAGTGGCCAAGGCCACCGCCGAGCTGCGCGCGCGCGAGCAGGAAACCATCATGCTGCTGTGCCGCGCCTCCGAGTACCGCGACCCCGAAACCGGCGCCCACATCCAGCGCATGGCGCACTACTCGCGGCTGATCGCCGAGCAGCTGGGCCTGCCCGAGGAACAGCAGCAGGACGTGCTCAACGCCGCGCCCATGCACGACATCGGCAAGGTCGGCACGCCCGACCACATCCTGCTCAAGCCCGGCCGGCTGGATCCCGACGAAATGGCGGTCATGCGCCAGCACGCCGGCATCGGCTACAACATCCTCAAGGATTGCCAGGCGCGCATGTTGCAGCTGGCGGCCGAGATCGCGCTGACCCACCACGAGCGCTACGACGGCACCGGCTATCCGCGCGGCCTGGCGGGCGAGGCCATCCCGCTGGTGGGCCGCATCGTCGCCGTGGCCGACGTGTTCGACGCGCTGACCAGCGTGCGGCCGTACAAGAGCGCCTGGAGCATGGAGGACGCGCGCCAGCACCTGCTGGACAACTGCGGCGGCCACTTCGATCCGCGCTGCGTCGACGCGCTGTTGCAGCGCTGGGACGACGTGCAGGAGATCCGCGCCCGCTTCCGCGACGAGCCCGGCGCCGCCACGGCCCATGGATAGTCACGTCGCCCTGATACGGCAAGCGCTGGCAACGCTGGACGCGCAGGAACTGGCGCGCCTGCTGGAGCCGCAGCTGGCCGCGCTGGCCGAGCTGGAAGCGGAGGCGCACCAGCTGCGCTCGGCCAACGCGCTGCTGCGCAAGGAGAACCGCCAGCAGCGCGGCAACGTCGGCACCTGGCGCGACGAGCACACCGCGCGCCTGGCCGGCCTGCAACGCGAGCTGCACGCAGACCTGCAGGTGCAGCCGCGCCCGCCGTCCGCCGACCAGGCCGCCCGCGACCAGCAGGAGCTGACCGAGCAGATCCTCGACCAGCTGCCCATCCCCATCTTCCTCAAGGACCGCGACGGCCGCTTCCTGCGCTTCAACAGCCGCTTCGAGGAATTCACCCAGCGCTCGCGCGCCGAAATCCTCGGCCGCACCATCGACGACTTCGCCTCGCCGCGCTGGGCCGCCGCCACCCACGTCGAGGACGAGCAAGCCTGGTCCACCGGCCGCATGGTGACGACCGAGCGCCGCATGGCCACCTTCGATCCGCCGCTCGACGTGCTGGTCAGCCGCAAGGTCATCAACAGCGGCGGGCTGTCCTACATGCTGGGCTACTTCATCGACATCAGCGAGCAGCGCGCCGCCCGCGCCGCCATGCAGCACGCGGTCGAATCGGCCGAGGCGGCCAGCCGCGCCAAGAGCGAATTCCTGGCCAATATGAGCCACGAAATCCGCACGCCGATGAACGGCATCCTCGGCATGACCGAGCTGGTGCTGGAGTCCGACATCGACGCCCACCAGCGCGCCGACCTGACGCTGGTGAAAGCCTCGGCCGACGCGCTGTTGCAGATCGTCGACGACATCCTGGACTTCTCCAAGATCGAGGCCGGCAAGCTGGACATCGAGGAAGTGCCGTTCGACCTGCGCCAGCTGGTCGGCGACACGCTGCGCGCCATGAGCTTGCGGGCGCGGCAGAAGGGGCTGGCGCTGGCGTCCGAGATTCCGCCGGACGTGCCGCGCATCATGAAGGGCGATCCGGGGCGGCTGCGGCAGGTGCTGCTCAACCTGGTCGGCAACGCCATCAAGTTCACCGGCGCCGGCAGCGTGACGGTGCAGCTGTCCATCGGCGCCGAGCACGACGGCCGCAGCGAGATCGTGTTTGCCGTGCGCGACACCGGCATCGGCGTGCCGGAAGAAAAACAGCACCTGATCTTCGAAGCCTTCGCCCAGGTCGACGGCTCGACCACGCGCCAGTACGGCGGCACCGGCCTGGGACTGGCGATCTGCCGCCGGCTGGTGATCCTGATGCAGGGCCGCATCGAGGTCCACAGCGCGCCGGGGCAGGGCAGCGTGTTCAGCTTCGCCGTGCCCTTGCAGCACACCGGCGTGGCGCAGGCCGCGCCGCTGCCGCCGCTGGCCGTGCTGGCGCCGGGCCAGGGCATGAACCTGAGCGCCAACGACGGCGGCCTGATCGTCGGCGAGGGCGATCTGCCGCCGCCGGCAGGCCGGCAGCATCCGGCGCCAGGCGGCCTGCGCGTGCTGCTGGCCGAGGACAACCCGGTCAACCAGCGGCTGGCGGTGCGGCTGCTGGAAAAGCTGGGCCACCGCGTCACGCTGGTCGACAGCGGCCTGGCGGTGCTGGAGCGCGCCGCGCGCGGCGCGCACGACGTGATCCTGATGGACGTGCAGATGCCGGGCCTGGACGGCCTGGCCGCCACGCGCCAGATCCGCCAGCGCGAGGCCATGCAGGGCGGCCACGTGCCCATCATCGCGATGACCGCGCGCGCCATGGCGGGCGACCGCGAGCGCTGCCTGGAAGCGGGCATGGACGACTACCTGGCCAAGCCGGTCGACAGCCAGCAGCTGCGCGACATGCTGCTGCGCTACCAGCCCGACAGCGGCCACCAGCTGCTGGACTGGCGCGGCGCCTTGCAGCGCCTGGACGGCGACGCCGAACTGCTGCTGGAACTGGCCGCGCTGTTCCTGCACGACGGCCCGCAACTGTGGCAGGAGCTGGGGGAGGCGCTGGCGGCGGGCGACCTGCCGCGCAGCACGCGCGCGGTGCACAGTTTGAAGGGCGTGCTGGTCAACTTCGGCGCGGCGCGCGCGGTGGCGCTGGCCGAGCAACTGTCGGCCGCGCTGCACGCCGGCCAGCCGTGGCAGCTGGCGGCCGGCCGTCTGGAGCCGGCCTTGCAGCAGGTCTACGTCGCCTTGAAGGAGTTGATCGCCGGCGGCGTCGACGCCATGGCCGCGCCGCCGTCTTCCTGAAGCAGCGTGAACGAGGGCAGGCCGGCGTCCGCCAGCGCGTAATGGGCGCCGATGCCGATGCCGATGCCGATGCTGGCCGGCGCCGGATACATGTGCCGGCGCGACCACGGCAGCGCCGCACTGCGCTGGCCCGCCTTGCGGCAGACGATCTGGTACAGGCTGATCCAATCCTGTTCGAAGGCATAGCTGCAACCGGCCAGGTACACATGCCAGATGCGGTAGCGCTTGTCGCCCGCCAGCGCCCGCGCGCGCTCGGCGTGGGCCTCGAAGTTGTCGGTCCAGATGGCGCAGGTGCGGGCGTAGTGGCGGCGCAGGTTCTCGACGTCGCCGACCTCCAGCTTGGCCTGCTGCATGGCCTTGAGCACATGGCCGATATGCGCCAGCTCGCCCTGCGGGAACACGTATTTTCCGATGAACTCGCCGCCGCCGTAGGGTGTCTCGCCGTTGTCCGGATCGGTGGTGGTGATGCCGTGGTTCATCACCACGCCGTCGTCCGCCAGCAGCTTGTGGATGGCGGCGAAATACTCGGGCAAGTGCTTGATGCCCACGTGCTCGAACATGCCGACGCTGGTGATGCGGTCGAAGCGGCCGCGCACGTCGCGGTAGTCCTGCAGGCGGATTTCGACCAGGTGCTCCAGCCCCGCGCGCCGCACCCGCTCCTTGGCCAGCGCGAACTGGTTTTCCGACAGCGTGATGCCGACGCAGCGGGCCCGGTACTGCTGCGCCGCACGTATAACCAGCGCGCCCCAGCCGCAGCCGATGTCGAGCAGCGTCTGGTTGGGCCGCAGCTCGATCTTGCGCAGGATGTGGTCGATCTTCTTGGCCTGGGCGGTGGCCAGGTCTTCGTCGCCGTCCTCGAAGTAGGCGCAGGAATACACCATGGCCGGATCGAGGAACTGCTGGTAGAACTCGTTGGAAACGTCGTAGTGGTAGCGGATCGCCTCGGCGTCCTTCTGCTTGCTGTGCACCATGCCGCGCACGATGCGGGCGAACTTGCCCTCGGCCTTGAGCGTGGTGCGCGCCAGCGCGTTGACGATGGCGATCATGTCGTGCGCCCGGCCCCGGACCTCGATCGCGCCCTCGACATAGGCCGCGCCCAGGTTGGACAGCGAAGGCGTCAGCAGGTAGCGCGCGGCCGACACGTTCGGCAGCCGTATCGTCACGCGCGGCGTCTCGGTGGAAAAGTCGACATGCTGGCCGTTCCACAGCTCGATGCGCAAGGGCAGGGCGATCTGCCGGCGGATGCCGGCGATCCAGCTAGTGAGTCGGTTTTGTACGAACACAATCACCTCCGCATCCAGAAATGAAAAGACCACCGCGAGCGATGGTCTGGTGTGCTGCGAGGGGGCGGTCCGCTTACGGCTGCAGGCGCTCCTTCACCCAGCTTCCATCTGCCTGTTTCACATACACGATCCGGTCATGGAAGCGCGAGCGGCGTCCCTGCCAGAACTCGATGCGCACCGGATCGAGGCGATAGCCGCCCCAGTATTCCGGCCGCAGCGGATGCTCGCCGCCGACGGCGGCGGCCGCATCGTAATTGGCTTCCATCTGCTCCCGGCTGGCGATGCGCGCGCTTTGCTGCGAGGCGATCGCGGCGATCTGGCTCTTCACCGGCCGGCTGTAAAAATACTTGTCGCTTTCCTCGGCGGACGTCTTGACCACCTTGCCTTCGATGCGCACCTGGCGTTCCAACTCGCTCCAAAAGAATAGCAGCGCGGCGTGCGGGTTGTCGCCCAGTTGCCGGCCTTTCTGGCTCTCGTAGTTGGTGTACCAGGTGAAGCCGCGGTCGTCGTACTGCTTGATCAGCACGATGCGCGAACTCGGTTTGCCTGCCGCATCCACCGTGGCCACGCTCATCGCGTTCGGTTCGTTGACCTTGGCGCGCATGGCCTCTTCAAACCACTTGCCGAACTGGGCGATCGGATCGTCCAGCACATCGTCTTCCGTCAAACTGGCGCGGCCGTAGTCGAGGCGCAGATCGGCCAGCACCACGCCGTCGGCCACCGTGTTGGCGACCGCCACTTGCTGCTGCTCCGGCACCTGGCTCTGGGGCAGGGAGGGCGCGATGCCGCGCCTGACCTGCATCGCGCTGCCCAGCTGCGCCATCTGCTCGGGGCTGAACAGGCGCTTGGCCATGGGGGCGATATTGCTTTCTTCGATGACCATGTGGGCGGCGTAGGCGTCGCAGAAACGCTGCACCTGCTCGGCCGACAGGGCGGTCCCTTGCCCGTTGGCTATTTGATCAAGTTGCGAATTAATTATATGCCAGTCCTGATCCATTTGCTGGTGGTCGGCCAGGATGCCGGGCACCAGTTCGGCCAGCAGCGCGGCGTCGGCGTCGCGGGCCGTGGCCTGCAGCATCGGCACCAGGTTTTGCTCCTCGTCTTCGTGGTGCAGATGGGCCGCGTTGTTGAAATATTTCTGCACCGCCTGCGCGGCCTTCTGCGCCTCGGCGTCGGCGCCGTGCTTGGGCAGGTGGGCCAGCAGCTTGTGCAGCGTCTCCAGCTGCTTGCGTATCTTGTCGTGGCAATGTTTCAAGACTGCTATCGGCTGGCTGAAGTCGGGGGCGGTGTCGTGCAAGGAAAGGCTCATGGATAGGCGCTCGGGCAAGGTGAGAAAGTCATTCTAAAATAATTTTTGCGGCGGCGTCCGTTAAAATGTCGGCATGAACTCCATCGCACCTACCCAATTCGACGATATCGACTTCGAGCGCCGCTTCGGCGGCATCGCCCGCCTGTATGGCGACGCCGCGCTGGCGCGCTTCCGCACCGCCCACGTCTGCGTGGTCGGCACCGGCGGCGTCGGCTCGTGGATCGTCGAGGCGCTGGCCCGCAGCGCCATCGGCCAGTTGACCCTGATTGATCTGGACAACGTTGCCGAGTCCAATATCAACCGCCAGATCCAGGCCCTGGGCAGCACCGTCGGCCAGGCCAAGATCAGCGCGCTGGCCGCGCGCATCGCCGACATCAATCCCTTCTGCGTGGTCAGGCAGATCGAGGACTTCGTCACGCCGGACAACCTGGAGCAGATGCTGGGCGCCGGCCGGTACGACTTCGTGGTCGACGCCATCGACAGCGTCAAGGACAAGGCCGCGATGATCGCCTGGTGCCGCCAGCACAGCATGCCGATGATCATCATCGGCAGCGCCGGCGGCCAGACCGACCCGACCCAGATCGCCGTGCGCGACCTGGCCCGCACCGAGCAGGAACCGCTGCTGAAGAAAGTGCGCAAGGTGTTGCGCACCCAGTACGGCTATCCGCGCGGCGAGAAGACCAAGTTCCATGTCGACGCCGTGTTCTCGATGGAGCGCCTGAAGTTCCCGGAAACGCAGGAAGTGTGCGCGCTGGAAGGCGGCCAGCCCGCCGCCGGCGTGACGGGCCTGAACTGCGCCGGCTTCGGCTCGGCCATGGTGGTCACGGCCACCTTCGGCATGGTGGCCGCCGGCCAGGTGCTGCGCCAGCTGGCCGACAGCGTGCAACCGCCGGTAGCGCCGGCCGGCACACCGTAGATTTTATCCAGTTGCGGATGCGGTTTTGCTATCATGGTGCGCGCTGGCACGGGGACCGTGCTATCCACAGACTTCATCGAAAGAATAAAACCATGATGCGTAGTTCCGTAGTAGTAGCCATGCTGTGCGCGCTGGCGGCCTCCGTGGCCCAGGCCCAGACTCCGACCCCGACCCCGGCCGCTCCGGCCGCACCTGTGGCGCCGGCCGACGTGCCGCCGCCACCGCCGATGGTGGTCGGCTCGGCCACGCCCGGCCCTGCCGCAGAACAGCTGATCGTCACCGACACCAAGATCGGCACCGGCAAGGAAGCGACCACCGGTTCCACCGTCTACATGCACTACTCGGGCTGGTTGTACCGCCCGCTGGCCAAGGGCATGCACGGCAAGCTGTTCGACTCGTCGATTCCACGCGGCGAGCCGCTGGACTTCGTGCTGGGCGCCGGCCGCGTCATCAAGGGTTGGGACCAGGGTATCCAGGGCATGAAGGTGGGCGGCAAGCGCACGCTGATCATCCCGTCGGAACTGGCATACGGTTCGCGTCCGACGCCGGGCAGCGGCATCCCGCCGAATTCCGCGCTGATCTTCGATGTCGAACTGATGGATGTGAAATAAGCACCTGAACAGGCGTAGACTGGAACCTCCGTCCCACTTCGGAGGTTTTCCATGAAGATTGCCAACGACGTCACCGAACTGATAGGCCGCACCCCGCTGGTGCGCCTGAACCGGCTGGCCAAGGGCAGCACCGCGCAGGTGCTGGTCAAGCTGGAGTACTGCAATCCCGCCCATAGCGTCAAAGACCGCATCGGCCTGTCGATGATCGAAGCGGCCGAAGCGGCCGGCCAGATCCGTCCCGACACCGTTATCCTCGAACCGACCAGCGGCAATACCGGCATCGCGCTGGCGATGGTGTGCGCCGCGCGCGGCTACCGCTGCATGCTGGTCATGCCGGACACCATGAGCCGCGAGCGCCGCATGCTGCTGCGCGCCTACGGCGCCGAGCTGGTGCTGACACCCGGCAGCGAGGGCATGCTGGGCGCGATCCGCAAGGCCGAGCAACTGGCCGACAGCGATCCGCGCTACCTGATGCCGCAACAGTTCAACAACCCCGCCAATCCCGATGTGCACCGCCGCACCACGGCCGAGGAAATCTGGGCCGACACCGACGGCCGCGCCGACATCCTGGTGGCCGGCGTGGGCACGGGCGGCACCATCACCGGCGTCGGCGAAGTGATCAAGGCGCGCAAGCCGGAGTTCCGCTGCATCGCGGTGGAGCCGGAGGCTTCGCCCATGCTGGCCAAGGGCACCAAGGGGCCGCACCCGATCCAGGGCATAGGCGCGGGCTTCGTGCCGGCCGTGCTCAATACCAGGGTGTACGACGAGATCATCGGCGTCAAGAACGAGGACGCCTTCGCGACCGCGCGGCTGGCGGCCAGCCAGGAGGGATTGCTGGTGGGGATATCCTCCGGCGCCGCCTTGTGGGCGGCGCTGCAGGTGGCGCGGCGGCCTGAGAATGCGGACAAGATCATCGTGACGATCATCCCGTCCTTTGGCGAACGCTACCTGAGCACGGCGCTGTACGCCAACCTGGTGGACAACTAGGCAGCGTGGTGCGGCTTCAGTGCGGCTGCTCCTGCAGGCTGCACTCGTGCGCGGTGGTGCCGAGGCGCACCTGCAGCGTGGCGTGGTCGATGGAATAGTCTTGCTTCAGCTTGGCGCTGATGGCGTCCAGCGCGGCGTCGCCCGGATGGCCGGCCGGCGTCACCAGGTGCGCCGTCAGCGCGTTCTCGGTGGTGCTCATGGCCCAGATGTGCAGGTCGTGCACTTCGGTCACGCCCGGTTGGCTGCGCAGGAATTGCTCGACTTCGGCGTGGTCCAGATTGTCCGGCACGGCCGCCAGCATCATGCGCATCGACTGCTTCAGCAGCGACCAGGTGCTGTAGACGATGAAGGCGACGATGATCATGCTGACCAGCGGATCGAGCCAGTTCCAGCCCGAGTACTTGACGATCACGCCGGCCACCAGCACGCCCAGCGAGATGGCGGCGTCGGCCGCCATGTGCAGGTAGGCGCCGCGGATGTTGATGTCGTCCTTGCTGCCGGACATGAACAGCCAGGCCGAGAAACCGTTGATCAGGATGCCGACGCCGGCCACCACCGAGACGGTCAGGCCGGCCACCGGATCGGGGTGCGCCAGTTGCTGCACCGCTTCCCAGGCGATGCCGCCGCAGGCCGCCATCAGCAGCATGGAATTGAACAGCGCCGCCAGCATCGACGTGCTGCGCAGGCCGTAGGTATAGCGGCCGTTCGGCAGGCGCTTGGCCAGGATCGCCGCGCCCCAGGCCAGCATCAGGCCCAGCACGTCGGACAGGTTGTGGCCGGCATCGGCCATCAGCGCGGTGGAGTTGGCCAGGAAGCCGTAGAAGAATTCCACCGCGACAAACACGGTGTTGAGCACGATGGCGATGGCGAAGGCGCGGCCCATGGTGTTGGGATCGCCATGGTGGTGATGGTGGCCGTGGCTATGGTCGTGCCCGTGGTGGTCGTGGCTGTGCGCCTTGGCCTTGGCCGGGGCGTGGGAGTGGCCGCAATCCTGGCCATGCTCATGGCTATGGTCGTGATCGTGGTGGTCGTGGTGCTTGCTCATGCTTCGTTCCCGTTGGAAGGTTCGGCGATATGTTCGAGCATATCGTTGAGTACGCCGCTGATGTGGGCGTCGGCGGCGGAATAGAACACTTGTTTGCCCTGGCGCTCAGACTTGACAATGCGCGCCGCGCGCAGCAAACGCAAGTGGTGGCTGACCAGCGAACTGCTCAGCTCCAGCGAGGCGGCGATGTCGCTGACGGCGATCGGCGCCGCCACGCAGGCCAGCACGATGCGCAGGCGCGTGGGATCGCCCAGCAGATGGAACAGGTCGGCCAGCTGGGCAATCGCGGGATCGCAGTCGGAATAGTCGTGGTGGCAGCTCATGATGCTAACAAATGAATAGGTGTTCACATGTTAGCAGAAAACCGCCGCGGCCGCCTAGTGGCCGATGTGCACCACCGCCTTGCCCATGCCGGTCTCGGCGTCGAGCCAGGCGTGGGCTGCGGCGATGTCGTCGAAGGCGAACACACGCGCCGGCCGCGCGCGGTACCGGCCTTGCCCGACCCGCTCGACGATGGTTTGCAGCGGCACCCGGTCCAGCTCGAAGCCGGGCGTGCCGAAGGCGAAGCTGCCGAAAAAGCTCAGCTGGACGCGCGGCGGCAGATGTTGCAGCGGCAGGAAATGCTCCAGCGGCCCCAGCCCGCCGAGGAAGCCGGCCTGGCACACGCGGCCCGGGCGTGCCGCCAGCGTCAGCGAGTCGAGCAGGGTGGTGTTGCCGACCAGGTCCAGCACCGCGTCCACGCCGCCGGGCGCGATCTCCCGCACAGCGCCGCCCAGGCTGGGTTGCTCGGCGACGATGTGGCGCGCACCGTTTTGCTTGAGCACGTCGGCCAGCTCGGCCGGCCGGCGGCTGGCGGCGATCACCTGCGCGCCCAGGTGGGCGGCGATATTGCTGGCGGCCTGGCCCAGCGCCGAGCTGGCGCCGCGTATCAGCAGGGTTTGCCCGGCTTGCAGCGCCAGGCCGTCGTGCAGGCAGGCCCAGGCGGTTGCATACGATTCCGGAATGGCGGCCAGCTCGGCCCAGGGCAGGGCGCTGCGCAGCGGCACCACGTTGGCGGCCGGCACGCACACATACTCGGCGTAGCTGCCGTTGATGCTGCGGCCCATGCCGCCCATGATGGCGGCGACCCGTTCGCCCTCGCGCAACGCCGAGCCCGGCGCGCTGGCGACTACGCCGACGCATTCGATGCCCGGCACCTTGACGGCGTCGCCCCACAGCCCTTGCCGCATATAGCTCTCCGCGCGGTTGAGGCCGAACGCCTTGACGCGGATCAGCACCTGGCCGGCCGCCGCGACCGGGGTGGGCAGTTCTATCGCTTGCAGCTGTTCCGGGCCGCCGAAGCCGGCGATGTGTATGGCACGCATGATGTTCTCCTGAAAATGATCGAGGCTTCACTGTAGGGAAGAACATAGTCGGATAAAATTCAGTAATTCAGTCTATCTCTGTAGGATTTATGAACTCTGTCGGTTTTACCCTGCATGAGCTGGCCTGTTTCCTGGCGGTGGCCGAACTGGGCAGCTTTCAAAAGGCCGCGGCGCAGCTGCACCGTTCGCATCCCAGCGTGTTTGCCGCCGTGGCCAGCCTGGAGCGTCAACTGGGGCTGGCGCTGCTGGACCGCAGCGGCTATCGCGTGACCGTGTCCGCCGCCGGCCAGGCTTTCGTCGGGCAGGCGCGGCAACTGCTCGACGGCGCCCGGCAGCTGGCCACCCAGGCCAGCCAGGCGGCGATGGGGGAGGAGCTCTAGCTGTCCGTGGTGATCGGCGACCTGTGCCCGCTGCCGGCCACGTTGCGCCTGCTGCGGCAATTCTTTGCCCAGTGCCCGGCGACCCGCCTCGACCTGCATTTCGAAGCGCTGTCCGGCCCGTGGGAGCGGCTGCACAGCGGCGAGGCCGACCTGATCTTCCACCACCTCGACCAGGCCGACCTGCGCTTCGATGCGCGGCCGTGGCAGCGCGTGCGGCTGGTGCCGGTGGTGGCGCCGGGCTTCCTGGATTTTCCGCTGCACGCCGGCATCACGCCGGAGATGATGCGGCCCTACGTGCAATGCGTGATCCGCGACAGCGCGCGCAACGGCCCGCCGCGCGACTACTTCGTGGTGGACGGCGCGCGGCGCTGCACCGTGGCCGACCAGTTCATGAAGCGCGAAGTGATTTTGCAGGGCATGGGCTGGGGCCACATGCCGGCTTATCTGGTGGACGAGGATCTGGCGCAGGGAAGGCTGCTGTCGCTGGCCGGCGACCATTTCCGCGAAAGCGAACTGGAGCTGGTCATCGCGCGCCGCCGCGATGCCGCCCATGGACCGGTCGCCCAGCGGCTGTGGCGGCATCTGCTGGCGGGGCTGGACTAGCGCAGGTGCATGCCGCCGTTGTCGATCTGCACGGTGGCGGGATCGGTGCGCAGCACCAGCTTGAGGTTTTCGCGCGCGGCGTTGCGCAGGTTTTGCTGCACGGCCGGCGGTTGCGGCGTCCGCTGTCCGGACTTGTAGGCCAGCGCCATGAAGGTGCCGACCATGGCGCTTTGTTCGAAGGTGTCGCGCAGCGTGATGGCGTCCTGCTTGCCGACCAGCGCCTGCATGCCCGGCTCGCGGCGCAGCTGCTTCGCCACCGCCTGGAAGGCTTCGTCGGAGACGTCGGCGTCGTTCAGCACCATGTAGTTGCCGACCAGGAAGGCCGCCAGTCCGCCCGCCATGTCGCGCGAGGTCCAGCCCATCTTCTTCTCGATTTGCAGATACACGTCCATGCTTTGCAGATAGGCCTGCTGCATTTCAAACTGCTTCTTGGGCGGGAAGGATTGCGCCAGGATGCGCGCATTGGCCTTCGGCGCGGGCTGGGCGCTGGCGCGCACCGGCGCTGCGGCGGCGCCGCCGGACGCATGCACCGGCACCCGCAAGTCCGGCACCGGCCAGACGGTGACGTTGTCGTACTGCATGCCATAACCCGCCATCTGCGCATGGGCGGCCTGGACTGCCGCCAGCGCCAGCGCGGCCAGCAGGAACTTGCGAACGAGCGTATTCATGGAGATGGCTGCCTTGATGGAAAGTTGATGTATTTACAATCTCCCAGCATGGCATAAAATCGCCCGAGTATCAACGTCCGCACGCTACCGAAGGGGGCTCGCCGCCCTGGCGGATGCTGGAGACTATCAATTGCTCGTAGCATTCGTACTGGCCGGCCGGCAGCACCGGCCGCAGCGTCTCCAGGCTTTTCTCCATGCCGTACAGCCGCTCGACCGCCCAGCCGACCAGGTAGAGCGCGGACAGGCAACCGCCCGCCGTCGCCACATTGCCGACGCTCATGAACGGCCTGTCGTCCGCTTCCACGCCGGTCGCGCGCAAGGCCGCGCGGGCGTCGGGGTGGGTGGCGGCCCGGCGTCCGGGCAGCAGGCCCAATTGCCCGAGGATGAAGGCGCCGCCGCAGATGGAGCCGATCAATTGCCGTTCGGGGTCCAGCTGGAAGGCCGCCATGAAGTCGCGGTCCGCCAGGGCCGCCGGCACGCCTTCCTTGCCGCTGGAGAACAGCACCACGTCGGCCTGGTTCGCTTCGTCCAGCGCGCCGTGCACGCCGACCTGCAAGCCGTGCGCCGAACGCAGCGTGGCCTGCTTGCCGAGGATGCGGACCTGCCAATCATGTTGCTTGCGTCCGAGAATATCCCACATCAAAAACAGGTCGATATCGGTGAAGTGGTCAAAGGCGATCAGGGCTATCTTTTTCATACCGGCTCCATGCGTAGGGGATGGATGCAGTCTAGCGAGGGCGGTGCTACCATACACAGTCTGTATGTTTTCGAGGTGGGCCTTGGTGTTGACGCGTGACCATTGGATTGCAGCCGGCTTCGACGCCCTGGACCAGCAGGGCTATCAAGGCGTCTCCGCCGAGCAATTGGCGCGGCGCCTGAATGTGACGCGCGGATCGTTCTACCACCACTTCCGCAGCCGCGACGAGTTCGTCCATGCGCTGCTGGCGGCCTGGGAGGCCGACTATGCCGGGCGGATGCTGGCCCACGCGGCCGCCGGCGGCAGCCTGGAGGATGTGCTGCAGCGCTACCTGAGCATCGCTGCGGAAAAGCGGCCGCAGCGGGAAACCGCGATCCGTGCCTGGTCGCGCATCGATCCCCTCGTGGCCGGGTACCAGCAGCGCGTCGACCAAACCCGGCTGTCGTTCGCCATCTCGGCCTGCCGCGCGCGCACCGATGGCTCGGTCGATGCGGAGCTGGTGGGCCGCATGGCGCACCTGTGCCTGATCGGCGGCCAGGAATCCGGCGAGCGCGCCATGCCCGCCGTCTTCGGCCAGCGCGTGCAGCAGGCGCTGGCGTTGCTGCGCGCCGCGTCGTTCCGTCAACCATAGGCAGCACCAGCCACCATGCATCTGAATCTGGATTTACTTGAACGTTGGCTGTCCGGCTGGAGCCTGGCGCGCGGCTTGCCGCTGCCGCAGCGCGCAGGAGGCGGACTGGTCGTCGAGGTCGGCTGGCCGGAGCAATTGCGCCGCCATGTGTTTGTCGATGCCGGCGCTGCACTGCAAGCGTGCGCGGCGCAGACCCTGCAACATCGCGTGTTCCTGAAGGCTGCCGTCGACGTCGAGACCCTGCGCCACGTGCTGCCGCCGCGCTGGACCATCGAACGTCCGCGCTACCTGATGTCCCGCGCCACGCCGATGGCGCAGGCCGCGCCGCTGCCAGCCGGCTATGCGCTGACATCGGCGATCGAACACGGCGCGCACATCATCCGCATCGTCGACGCCGGCGGCCAGGCGGTGGCAACGGGCGGCGTGGTGCTGCATCGGGGAACCGCGATCTTCGACCGCATCGAAACGGCGCCGGCGCATCGGCGCAAAGGATGGGCCAGCGCATTGATGTCTGCGCTGGACGTCTTGGCCGGCGACGCCGATCGCCTGCTGGTGGCGACCGCCGAAGGCCGCGCGCTGTATCTCAGTTTGGGCTGGCGGGAGCTGGCGCCGTACTCGACGGCGGTGCTAGCCGAAAGCCAGCCTGGAGATGATGGAGAACACGACGGTGGTGCCGACGTCCTGCCGGCTGTCGATCCGCAGCTGCCCGCCGACCTGCTGCGCGCGTTCGCGCATGCCGCTCAGCCCCCAGTGTCCCGGCCGTTTTCCTGACGACTGCACGCTCGCATCCAACCCCTTGCCGTAGTCCCGCACCGTCATCGAGAACTGCGCGGATGCATACACCAGCTCGATCTTGACCTCGGCGCTGCCCGAGTGCCGCACCGCGTTGAACAGGGCTTCCTTGCCGATGGCCAGCACTTCGGTCTTGACCGCCGCCAGCAGTTCGCGCGCCTCGCCCTGCGTGCTCAGCGAAAAACAAATGCCATGCTGCTGCGCCATCGCCTGCCCGAACTCGTACAGGTAGTCGCCGAGCGCGCCCGGATGCCCATCGCGCCCGCGCAATTCCAGCACCCGTTCGCGTCCCTCGTCGACCACCTCCTGCGCGGCATCGAGCGCGGCGTCGATCTGGCACAGCGCCGGGTCGGCGGCGGGCAGGGCGCGCTTGATGCGGTCGAAGCGCAGGATCAGCGCCTGCGCGCTTTGCAGGATCGTGTCGTGCAGCGTGCGGGCGATGCGCTCACGCTCCGCGTGCCGCACTTCCATCTGCGCCTTGATGCGCAGTTCCATGCGTTTCAACCGCAGCCGGTGCAACAGCCAGGCCAGCGCCATTCCGCTCAGGGCCAGCAGGCATTTGAACCACCAGGTCTGGTAAAAACTCGCGGCGACGCTGAAGCGCAGGCCCGGGCCTTCCGGCCCCCAGTTGCCGGCGCCGTTTTCCGCGACCGCGCGGAAGCGGTACTCGCCCGGCGGCAAGCCCGTGTAGAAAGCCTGGCGGCGTTCGCCCGCGTCCTGCCATGCCTGGTCGTAGCCTTCCAGCAGATACTTGAAGCGCATGCGCTGCGGCGTGCCGAGCAGCGCGCTGCTGTAGTCGATCTGCACATTGCCGGCGCCGGCGGGCAAGGCCAGTTGCGCGGGCCGCCGGTACGTCTGGCCCAGCGCGCTCAGCGACTGCATGATGACCGGCGGCGGCGCCGGCGCCTTGAGCAGATGCAGCGGATCGATCCAGGCGACGCCGTCGTGCGTGGTCAGCCATATCTTGCCGTCGCCGGCTTGCGCCAGCGATTGCGCACCCAGCAGGTCGGTGATGCCCAGCCGGCCGTCCGTGGCGTCGAACAGCCGGCCTTGCACCGGCTGCCCGGGGTGGGCGATGGCGTTGGCCAGCGAGCGACCGTCCAGCCGCACCGTGCCCGCCGATGAATTGAGCCACATATTGCCGCTGCTGTCGGCCAGGAGGGCGGAAATGCTGCGGATGTCGGGCAGCGCCAGGTTCACCTTGACGAAGCGTCCGTCGTGATAGCGCGCCAGCCCGGCCTCGCCGCCGGCCCAGATCTGTCCGAGCGCTTCGTACAGCACCGACGTGCCCTTCAGTTGTCCGTCCTGCTCGATGGGCACCGTCACCGCCTTGCCCTTGTCCAGCATGACCACCGTGTTCCGGCTTTAGCCGAACCACATCCTGCCGGCCGAGTCGGCCAGCATCGACATGGCCGAGCGCGTGCCTTCGCCCGGCAGCAGCGTTTCGCGGTCCCAGCGCCCGCCGCGCAGCCGGTGCACGCCGGCGTTCACCACCGACATCCACAAGGTATCGTCCTCGCCATGCGCCAGCGCATGGACCAGATGGACCGGCCCCATGTCCTCGGGATATTCGATGGCCTGCACCGCGCCGTCCGGCATGACCCGGCGCAGGCGGGCGCGCTCCGCCAGCCACAGCGATTGATCGCGCCCGCGCAGTATCGCCTGCATCTGGCCTATCCCGTGCTGCTTCAGCCAGGCGCTGTTGTGCACTGCGCCGTCCGGCGTGACTTCCAGCCAGCTGCCGACCTGCGCCACGGTGGTCAGCATCATCGCATTGGCCGGGCCGGCCAGCAGCCTGCCTTCTCTCACCTCCGCGTCCGGCAAGGCCGGCGTCACCAGATTGACGTCGACCTGGCGGAAGCGCTCCAGCCCCTTGGCGGTGGCGACCCAGACATTGCCCTCGCGGTCCTCGAGAAAAGTGGCGACCAGATTCGAGCTCAGGCCGTTCTTGACGCTGAAGCTTTCCATCTTGTCCGGCCGGCGCGGATCGAAGCGGCAGACGCCGCAGGTCGCCGTCTCCAGCCACACGCTGCCGGAACGGTCGACCAGCATGCGGTGGGATGCTTCCGGCCTGGCCCGGAACAGCCATGGCCCGTCGGCCTGGTCATACGTTTCCAGGCTGTCGATGATGCGCAGGCCGCGCGCCTCCATGAAGTAGATGCGGCCGTCGGGGCCGACTTGCGGCGGCTCGATGCTGCCCAGATGCCCGAGTGGCGGCTTGAAGCTGGCGGCGCCCGGCGGCAGGCGGAACAAGCCGTGGTCGGTGAAGACGGCCAGCGTGCCGTCCTTGTCGACAAACATGACGGACGCCTTGTCCGCCGTGAAGCCCTGCGCCGGCCCCAGCTTGTGCCAGCGCCGGCCGTCGAAGCGCATCACGCCGTCCAGGCCGGCGGCAAACACCTGGCCTTGGCGGTCGAAGGCGAAGGCCCACCAGCTGGCCAGGCTCAGCCCGTCGTCGGCGCCGTAGTTGACCACCGCGCCATCCTTGACGAAGCTGATGCCGCCCTGGCGCCAGCCTATCCACAGGCCGCCGCCCGGCTGCGCCTTGATGAAGTAGACGGCGCTGGTCGAGATCTTTCCCGTGCTCGGCTGGAAGGGCTGGAAGCGCACGCCGTCGAACTGGAACAGGCCGGCGCCGGTGCCCAGCCACAGATAGCCGTCGTCGGTCTGGTCCATCGTGATGATCGATGGCGGCACGCCGTCCTTGGCGGTCCAGGAGCGGTGCTCCAGTTGCGACAGCGTGCGGTCGGGGGGGATGGCGGCCGCAGGCAGGCCCGCCATTAGCATGCCGGCCCATAGCAAGCGGCGGGCGATGGGGAAGGCCATGCCGCCGGCGCCGCTCACTTCTGCAGCTCAGCTTGCAGCTGCGCGCGGAGTTTCGGGTCCAGCTTCTGGATGGCCTTGTTGAGTTTGTCCGCGCTGGCCAGCGCGGCGGTCTGTTCCGGCGTCAGCGCCCTGGCTTGCTCGATCACCGGCGCCGGCGGCGGCAGCGGCTTGAAGAAGGCGGCCTGGCCGCCCAGCACCAGCAGGGCGCTCAGCACCGAGATGCCGGCCGCCGCGCCCAGCAGCCGCAGCTCGCGCGGCGTGATCGCCGGCGACTGGGTGGCGATGGCGCGCACCGGCATCGCCGGCGCCGGCGCGTAGCCGGC
>NZ_LRON01000012.1:0-202185 GCF_001758795.1 Duganella sp. HH101
CGCCAGCACCGCCTGAGCCGGCCGAACCTGCCGAGCCGATAGCGGCCGAAGCCGTGCCCGCCGTTCCGGCAGCGCCTGCCAAACCGGCCAAGCCAGCCAAGCCTGCCAAGGTGATGCGCGCCTTGCCTGCGGTGCCTGCCGTACCTGCGTTGCCCATGATGGCCGCCCCGTCAGCGCCGGCCGCGCCGGCCGCCTTGCCTGCACCGCCCGCGCCACCGGCGCCACCGGCGCCGCGTATGACTGGCGTGCAGAACTTCCGCTACGACCGTGACAGCCGCAATGCCGGCTACGCGCTGGTGCATGCCAACAAGGAAGGCATCACGGTGTCCGCTTCCCGCACGGACCTGAACAAAATCGAGACCGCGCGCCGCACCGTCAAAGGCGATTTCATCTGGTTCCGCGACGGCGACAAGACTTACCTGATCCAAGACCCCGCGGCCATCGCCAAGGCCGACGAAGCCTGGGCGCCCGTCAACCGCATCGGTGAAAAAATGGATGCGCAGGGCAGGAAAATGGACGCCCAAGGCAAGGTCATGGACGAACTGGGCCGTCAGATGGACAGGCTCGGTCATGACGTCGGCGACAAGATCCAGCTGGACATGGACCGCCAGCAGCGCCAGATGGACCGGATAGCGCGGCAGCAGGAAGCGGTGGGACGGCGCATCGAACAGGCGGCGCGCGACATGGGCGACGATCCGACGCCGGAAAGAGTACGCCGCTTCCACGAGCGCCAGGCCGCGCTGCAGGCGGAAATGGAACCGCTGCAAAAGCAGATGGCGCAATACCAGCGCGAGCTGGCGCCGCAACAGGCGAAAATCCAGGCCATGCATCAACCCATGCAGGCGCTGAGCAAGCAGATGGCGGAAGCCGGCAAGCCGATGGCTGAGCTGGGCCAGGCCATGGGCGAGCTGGGCCGCGAGCAGGCCAAGGCCAGCCGCGAAGCCGAGCGCGCCATGAAGGAGCTGATCAAGGACGCCGTCAAGACCGGCAAAGCCGTGCCCGCGCCGTCCGCGTAATTAACCGCTGGGGTCAAGTCTGACATTTGGACACGGGCTCTGCCGTAGTGTTCACTACGGCAGAGCCCGTGTCCAAATGTCAGACTTGACCCCGGAGTACTGTGTATGCAGCCAGTACCGGTATAATCACGGGATGCACAATCTTCTTCATAACCTCAACGACGAACAACTCGCCGCCGTGACCCTGCCGGCACAAAGCGCCCTGATCCTCGCGGGCGCCGGTTCCGGCAAAACCCGTGTACTGACGACCCGCATCGCCTGGCTGATTCAAACCGGCCAGGTGTCGCCGTCGGGCCTGCTGGCTGTCACCTTCACCAACAAGGCGGCCAAGGAAATGATGACGCGTTTGTCGGCGATGTTGCCGATCAATACACGCGGCATGTGGATCGGCACCTTCCACGGCCTGTGCAACCGCCTGCTGCGCACCCACCACCGCGACGCCGCGCTGCCGCAGACCTTCCAGATCCTCGATACCCAGGACCAGCTGTCGGCCATCAAGCGCCTGATCAAGGCCCACAACGTCGACGACGAGAAGTTTCCGCCGAAAGAGGTGATGTACTTCATCAACGGCGCCAAGGACCAGGGCCTGCGCGCCGACAAGATCGAACCCTACAACGCCGACGAGCGCAAGAAGTGCGAGCTCTACCAACTCTACGACGACCAGTGCCAGCGCGAAGGCGTGGTCGATTTCGCCGAGCTGCTGCTGCGCACTTACGAGCTGCTCAGCCGTAACCAGCCGCTGCGCGAACACTATCAGCAGCGCTTCAAGCACATCCTGGTCGACGAGTTCCAGGATACCAATGACCTGCAATACAAGTGGCTCAAGCTGCTGGCCGGCCACGGCGAGCGCGACGGCGGCAGCGCCTTGTTCGCCGTCGGCGACGACGACCAGAGCATCTACGCCTTCCGCGGCGCCAACGTCGGCAATATGAGCGCCTTCGAGCGCGAGTTCAAGGTGCAGAACCTGATCAAGCTGGAGCAGAACTACCGCTCGCACGGCCACATCCTCGACGCCGCCAACGTGCTGATCGCCAACAACAGCAAGCGCCTGGGCAAGAACCTGCGCACCGACGCCGGCCACGGCGAACAGGTGCGCGTGTACGAAGCCAGCTCCGACCTGGCCGAGGCGCAGTGGATCATCGAGGAAACCAAGAGCCTGATCGCCGACGGCGCCGCCCGCAGCGAGATCGCCGTGCTGTACCGCTCCAACGCGCAGTCGCGCGTGATCGAGCATGCGCTGTTCTCGGCCGGCATTCCGTACCACGTGTACGGCGGCCTGCGCTACTTCCAGCGCGCCGAGGTCAAGCACGCGATCGCCTATCTGCAGCTGATGGACAATCCGCACAACGACTCGGCCTTTCTGCGCGTGGTCAATTTCCCGACGCGCGGCATCGGCCTGCGCTCGATCGAGGCATTGCAGGCGGCCGCCGAACAGCACCGCATTTCGCTGTATGCCGCCGTCCCGTATGTGGCGGGCAAGGCCGGCTCGTCGCTGGGCGGCTTCGTCAAGCTGATCGAGGGCGCGCGCTTTGAAACGCAGCAGATGGCCTTGCCGGAACTGGTGCGCGTGGTGCTGGAGGCTTCCGGCCTGCTGACCCACTACCAGACCGAAAAGGAAGGCGCCGACCGCATCGAGAACTTGGAGCAGATGGTCAGCGCCGCGACCCAGTTCGTGTCCGAAGAGGGCTACGGCCAGGGCGCCCCGGCCCACCTGGGCCCGCAGGCGCAGGCCCAGGCCGGCGTACCGATCGTCAACGAAGACGGCTTCGAGATCCTCGACGCCGACGCCGCGCTGCCGACCGTGATGTCGCCGCTGTCGGCCTTCCTGTCGCACGCGTCGCTGGAGGCGGGCGACAACCAGGCCACCGCCGGCCAGGAAGCCGTGCAGATGATGACGGTGCACTCGGCCAAGGGGCTGGAGTTCAACAACGTCTTCATCACCGGCCTGGAAGAGGGCTTGTTCCCGCACGAGAGCAGCTCGCGCGAGCACGACGGCGTGGAAGAGGAACGCCGCCTGATGTACGTGGCGATCACGCGCGCGCGCCAGCGCCTGTACATGTGCTTTGCGCAGACCCGCATGCTGCACGGCCAGACCCGCTACAACATGAAGTCGCGCTTCTTCGATGAGCTGCCGGAGGAATCGCTGAAGTGGCTGTCGCCGAAGGTGCAGTCGCACTGGTTCGCCAACAAGAAGTCGGCCTGGGACGAGACGCCGCTGGTCGGCTCGGACAACGCCATCGCGCAAAAGATCGCGCAGAAGTCGCCCGGCTCGGGCTGGCGCATCGGCGAGTCCGTTGCGCACGGCAAGTTCGGCGAGGGGGTGATCGTCAACATCGAGGGCAGCGGCAACAATGCCCGCGCGCAGATCAACTTCGGCAGCCACGGCATGAAGGTGCTGGACCTGAGCATCGCCAAGCTGGAGCGGCTGGGCCGTTAACCCCGCACGGCCAGGCGGGGTCTGACCCCGTTCGGGGTCAGACCCCTAAGTGCCGCGGCGGGCGTATCGCTCAGGCATGCGGGGGTGTCGCCGGCGGCGCGCTGGCCTCCGGCGTGCCGAAGATCTGGCGGTAGCAGGCGTACAGCGTGCAGTGCATCAGGACCACCATGATCAGGAACAGCGTGAAGATGGCGGTCACTTCCAGCTGCGCCGAATCGAACAGCAGCACCGGGATCGCACTGCCGATCTGGAACATCAGGAACAGCACCACGGCCGCCGCCAGGAAGGCCTTGAAGTCGCGCGCCACCGTCACCACGCTGAAGAACAGCGCCTTGGCCAGCGTCATCTTCTGCCAGTAGATCAGCGGCGCGGCCAGGCTGGTCAGCATCCAGCCCAGCATGTAGATGCCGGACGAGACGAACAGCGCGCTGCGCGAGTTTTCCAGCATGTCCTTGTCCATCGGGATCTGGCGCGTGGCCATCTTGATCAGCACGCCGTCGTCCAGCCAGCTCAGCACCGCCAGCGCGAACAGCATCACCAGCAGGTACATCAGGCCCAAGCCCAGCAGCGGTCCGCGCGCGGGCTTGCGGAAGCCGCAGAACACCAGCCGGGGCAAGGCGCGCTGCTCATGGTCGATATCGGCGCAGGCTTGCAGCAGGGCGATGCTGAACATCGGCGCCAGCAGCGTCGGCGCCACCGAGCCGAGCAGCGGCACCACCAGCGAAAACAGCGACATGAACATGCAGCAGAAGAACAGCGCCATCAGCGCGCCCGGCTGCTTGCGGAACAGCTGCAAGGCTTGCTTGACCCAATGCCAGCCGGTGCGTGCGGGAAGTTTGCTCATCCGCGCAGCTCCGGCGCCGGCGTGGCGATGCGTTCGCGCAGGATGCGCTCGAAGTGGCCGGGGTCGTGCGGCGTCAGCATCTCCGCCTCGCGCGGCAGGTGGAAGTCGTACAGGCGCGACAGCCAGAAGCGCAGCGCCGCCGCGCGCAGCATCGGCTGCCACGCGCTCTGTTCGGCGTCGGTGAACGGGCGCACGGCATGGTAGGCGTCCAGCAGGGCGCGCACGCGGGCCGGGTCCAGCACGCCGGTGTCGAGGGCTATGCACCAGTCGTTGACGGTGACGGCGACGTCGAACAGCCAGGTGTCGCAGCCGGCGAAGTAAAAGTCGAAGAAGCCGGTCAGGCGCTCGCCGTCGAACATCACGTTGTTGCGGAACAGGTCGGCGTGCACCGGACCGCGCTGCAACTGGTGATAGGTGGCGCAGGCGGCAAACGCTTCCTGGAAGTGCATCTCGGCGCGCAGCAGGTGGGCGCAGCTGTCGTCCAGGAAGGGCAGTACTTGCGGCGTGGTCTCGTTCCACCAGTCCAGGCCGCGCAGATTGGGCTGTTGCAGCGGATAGTCGACGGCGGCCAGGTGCATGCGCGCCAGCATGGCGCCGACGGCGGCGCAATGCACCGGCTGCGGATCCATCTGCGACTTGCCTTCCAGCTTGGTGACGATGGACGCGGGCTTGCCGTGCAGGGCGACGATCAGCTCGCCCTGGTCGTTGGCGACCGGCGCCGGCACCAGCACGCCGCGGTCGGCCAGGTGGTGCATCAGCTTGAGGTAGAACGGCAACTGCTCGAAGGACAGGTTCTCGAAGATGGTCAGCACGAACTCGCCGCGCTCCGTCGTCAGGAAGAAGTTGCTGTTTTCAATGCCGCTGGCGATGCCTTTGAGCGCCAGGGCTTGGCCGAGGGGAAACTGCTTGATCCACGGGGTAAGGTCATCCAGGCTGACCGGGGTAAAAACTGCCATGTGAAAACTTGATGAGGTTCGGTGGGCGGCGCCGCAGTCGTGCGGGCGCCGGGGGACGCCCGCTGGGCGGGCGTGCGCTTTATTTCACGGCTGGCGGGGCGGCGGTGTCCGACGAGCCGTCTTCTTCCGTGGTTTTTTTCTTCTTCTTGCCGATGTCGAACTCCATCACCGTCCATTGCGGGCCGCGGTTGGCGCTGCCCATGGCGTCGCCGGGCAGGGCGGTGCCGGCGGGATGGTTGGGTTTCACTTTGTAAGTGCTGGGGCCGCTTTTGACGGTCGCTTCCACCACCTGGCCACTGTTGTCACGCTTTTCCGTGATCTGGCGCTCCTGCGCCGGCTTGGCTGTCACGGTGATCGGATCGTCGGCCATTTCCTCTATCTTTTCCAGTTTTGGCGGAGCCTGGCTCGGAGTCGACTGGGCAAACGCCGTGTGGGCGAACAGCGTCAGGAGGAGGGCAGGCAAGAGGGTGGTCGTGCGCATCATGATGGATCGCCTTAGGGGTGAAAGTCGGGTGTGAAAAACCGTCAAATTTTTATGTATGATCCATTGTAACAAACAGACACGGTTCTCTGTTTTTAAAAGCCGATTTCCCCACAGTGGCGCTGGGGTATTGTTATTTTGAAAAGACGGTCGCGGGCAGGGGAAGCGCCGCCAAAACCTGCGATAATGCGCCATTCGTTCGTGGCCTAGCCGCCATTGTTGCGCGGCGCCCTCACCCATATCTAGTGTCTATGCAAAATACCCTGCTGTTAGTTGACGGTTCCAGTTACCTCTATCGCGCCTTCCACGCGCTGCCCGACCTGCGCAGCGCGGACGGCCATCCGACCGGCGCCATGCACGGCATGGTCAATATGTTGCGCCGTCTGCGCGCCGACTTCCCGGCCGCCTACATCGCCTGCGTGTTCGACGCCAAGGGCAAGACCTTCCGCGACGACATGTATCCCGAGTACAAGGCCACGCGCGCCTCGATGCCGGACGACCTGCGCCTGCAGATCGAACCCATCCACGAGGCGGTCAAGGCCATGGGCTGGCCCATCCTGATGGTCGACGGCGTGGAGGCGGACGACGTCATCGGCACGCTGTCGGTGCAGGCGGCGCAGGCCGGCCTGAACGTGGTGGTGTCCACCGGCGACAAGGACCTGGCGCAGCTGGTCAACGACAAGGTCATGCTGATCAACACCATGACCAACGAGAAGATGGACGAGGCCGGCGTGCTGGCCAAGTTCGGCGTGCCGCCGAACCGCATCATCGACTACCTGACCCTGATCGGCGACACCGTCGACAACGTGCCCGGCGTCTCCAAGTGCGGCCCGAAGACCGCGCTGAAGTGGCTGACCGCCTACGACTCGCTGGACGGCGTGATCGCCAACGCCGCCCAGATCGGCGGCGCGGTTGGCGAAAACCTGCGCAACGCGCTGGAATGGCTGCCGAAAGGCCGCGAGCTGATCACCGTGAAGCTGGACTGCGACCTGTCCGGGCACATGACGACGATCGCCGAATCGCTGGTGGCGCGCGGCGAGGACAAGGAAACGCTGCTGGCCTTCTTCAGCAAGTACGGCTTCAAGACGCTGCTGCGCGAGCTGGGCACGGCCACGCCGCAGGCACCGGTGGGCAAGGCCAGCCCCGCGGCCGCCGCTGAACCGGCGGCCGGCGGCGCCGTTTCCGCCAACCTGGACATGTTCGGCGATGCGCCCAAGCTCGACACCAACTATGAAACCGTGCTGACCGACGAGCAGCTGGACAAGTGGATCGCCCTGATCGACGCCGCCAAGCTGACCGCCGTCGACACCGAAACCACGTCGCTGGAGCCGATGACGGCCCAGATGGTCGGCATTTCGCTGTCGGTGGAGCCGGGCGTGGCCTGCTACATCCCGGTCGCGCACAGCTACCAGGGCGTGCCGGAGCAGCTGTCGCGCGAGCACGTGCTGGCCAAACTGAAGCCATGGCTGGAAGACGCGAGCAAGCTCAAGGTCGGCCAGAACCTGAAGTACGACAGCCACATCTTCGCCAACCACGGCGTCAAGCTGCAAGGCATTCAGCATGACACGCTGCTCGAATCGTATGTATTCGAATCGCACCGCACGCACGATATGGACAGCCTGGCGCTGCGCCACCTGAACCACACGACGATACCGTTCGTGGATGTGTGCGGCAAGGGCGCCAGCATGATCACCTTCGACAAGGTGGAGATCGGCCGCGCCACCGAGTACGCGGCGGAAGACGCCGACATCACGCTGCGCCTGCACCAGGCCATGATCGGCGAAGTGGAGAACGACGCCAAACTGAACTTCATCTACCGCAACATCGAACTGCCGACCGCCGTCGTGCTGCAAAAGATCGAACGCAACGGCGTGCACATCGACGCCGAGCTGCTCAACATCCAGTCGGCCGAGCTGGGCGCGCGCATTGTCGAGCTGGAAGCGAAGGCGCATGAGCTGGCCGAGCAGCCGTTCAACCTCGGCTCGCCTAAGCAGATCGGCGAGATCTTCTTCGAGAAGCTGAAACTGCCGGTGGTGAAGAAGACCCCGAGCGGCGCCCCGTCCACCGACGAGGAAGTGCTGCAAAAGCTGGCCGAGGACTATCCGCTGCCGAAAGTACTGCTGGAATACCGCAGCCTGTCGAAGCTGAAGTCGACCTACACCGACAAGCTGCCGAAAGGGATCAACCAGGAAACCGGCCGCGTGCACACCAACTACGCGCAGGCGGTGGCGGTGACGGGCCGTCTGGCCTCCAACGACCCGAACCTGCAGAACATCCCGATCCGCACCAAGGAAGGCCGCCGCATCCGCGAAGCCTTCATCGCGCCGGCGGGCAGCCACATCGTGTCGGCCGACTATTCGCAGATCGAGCTGCGCATCATGGCGCACATCTCGGAAGACGAGAACATGCTGCGCGCGTTTGCCGAGGGCGTCGACATTCACCGCGCCACGGCCGCCGAGATCTTCGGCGTGGAGAAGGACGACGTCTCCAGCGAGCAGCGCCGCTACGCCAAGGTGATCAACTTCGGCCTGATCTACGGCATGAGCGCCTTCGGCCTGGCCGGCAACCTGGGCATCGAGCGCGGCGCGGCGCAAAGCTATATCGACCGCTACTTCGCGCGTTTCTCGGGCGTCAAGCAGTACATGGACGACACGCGCTTGCAGGCCAAGGCGCGCGGCTATGTGGAGACGGTGTTCGGCCGCCGCCTGTGGCTGCCGGAGATCAATTCGCCGAACGGCCCGCGCCGCCAGGGTGCGGAGCGCGCCGCGATCAACGCGCCGATGCAGGGCACGGCGGCCGACCTGATCAAGCTCGCCATGGTGGCGGTGCAGGACTGGCTGGAAAAGGATAAGCTGCAGACCAAGATGATCATGCAGGTGCATGATGAACTGGTGCTGGAGGTGCCGGACGCCGAACTGGCGCTGGTCAAGGAGATGCTGCCGAAGCTGATGGCCGGCGTGGCGGAGCTGAAGGTTCCGCTGACCGCCGAAGTCGGTGTCGGTAAGAACTGGGACGAGGCTCACTGAGCCTCGGCGAACTGAGCTTTCGCACGCTAAATACGGAGGAATCGCATGGATGATTTGACGCAGGATGCAGAGAGTTTGTTGACCAAGACCAGTCTGTCGGACGGCGTCGACCGCCGCGACTTCCTGAAGGTGGCGCTGGGCACCGGCTTTGCCGCCGCCGCGCTGCCGGTGGTGGCGCAGAACGTCATCAAGACCGATACCGCCGGCCTGACCGCCGGCACCATCACCCTGACGGTGGACGGCGTGCAAGTACCCGTGTACCGCGCCCAGCCGGAAGGCAAGACCAATCTGCCAGTGATACTGGTGGTGTCGGAAATCTTCGGCGTGCACGAGCACATCGCCGACGTCGCCCGCCGCCTCGCCAAGCAGGGCTACCTGGCGCTGGCGCCGGACCTGTTCGTGCGCCAGGGCGATCCGCAAAAAGCCGCCTCGATCGCCGAACTGCAGCGCGACATCATCTCCAAGACGCCGGACGCGCAAGTGATGGCCGACCTGGACGCGACCGTGGCCTGGGCCAAGGCCAACGGCGGCAACGGCGACAAGATCGGCATCACCGGCTTCTGCTGGGGCGGCCGCATCACCTGGATGTACGCCGCGCACAACCCGAGCATCAAGGCCGGCGTAGCCTGGTATGGCCGGCTGCTGGGCGACAGCACTCCGGTGACTCCCAGGCACCCAGTTGATATCGCTGGATCTCTGAGCGTACCCGTGCTGGGCCTGTACGGCTTGAAGGACACCGGCATCAGCCAGGAATCGATCACGGTCATGAAGGCGGCGCTGGCCAAGGGGCCGAACAAGTCCACTTTCGTCATCTATCCGAACTCCGGCCACGCCTTTAACGCGGACTACCGCGCCAGCTACGTCGAAGCCGACGCCAAGGATGGCTGGGGCCGTCTGCTGGCCTGGTTCAAGCAAAACGGCGTCATCTAAGGGCTGTTTTTCCGGGCTTTTAGCCAAAGATGAGCACAAAACCGGGCCGGGCGGTAAAATAACGCCCCCGGCCTGCGCGCAGCGGCACGGTCCCTGCTACAAGAGGCTATAACATCGATCCCGTACTCATCTCCATCCTACTGGCCACCACGGTTGCCGGCGTCGTCAGCATCACCGCTGCCGCGGTGTTCTCGTTTACGCTGCTGTCCAAGGTGGTGGAGCGCATGGTCAGCCTGTCGGTGGGCATCATGCTGTCGACCTCTTTGCTGCACGCCTTGCCGGAAGCGTTCGAATCGGGCGCCAGCGCGCGCAGCCTGTTCGCGACCCTGCTGGCCGGCCTGCTGGCCTTCTTCCTGCTGGAGAAGACGGCCATCCTGCGCCATTCGCACCACCACGAGGGCGACGGCCACCACCACCATCACGGCCACGACAAACGCGAGGCGGGCAAGGCCGGCTGGATGATCCTGGTCGGCGACGGCATGCACAACTTCACCGACGGCATCCTGATCGCGGCGGCCTTCCTGGCCAATCCCGAGCTGGGGCTGGTGACGGGGCTGGCCATCATCGCGCACGAGATACCGCAGGAGATCGGCGACTTCATCGTGCTGCTCAACGCCGGCTTCTCGCGCACGCGGGCCTACATCTACAATTTGCTGTGCAGCCTGCTGGCGATCGCCGGCGGTTTGCTGGGCTATTACACGCTGGACCGCGCCAGCAGCCTGATACCGTATGTGCTGGTGTTTGCGTCGTCGGGTTTCATCTACATCGCCGTCAGCGACCTGATGCCGCAGATGCAGCGCCGCGCCACGCTGCGCGAAACCATCCCGCAAGTGCTGTTGATCGCCCTCGGCGTCATCATCGTGCTGTTCCTCACGCGCGGCCACTGAGCCTTGTGACCGCTCAATCCCGCGCGCTTGCGTCAGGCGGCGCCGGGAGTATCATGGCGGGATGAACTCCAGACAAAAAAAGCAAGCTGAAGCGTTAGCGGCCCTCTCCGCCGCCGATCGCGCTCGCCTTGAACGGATTGCGAGCCTTGCGGATGTCACTCCGGAGCACCTTTGGCCTGACGTCTGGCTCTACGGATTCGAGGATGTGGAGGACGGCGTGCGGGCCGATCTTGAAGCTGAAGAAGATATTGCCGCTGGCCGGACCATTCCAAATGAAGAAGTCATGGCGGAAGCAAGACGCATAGTAGAGAGTTATGCCAAGCGGAAGCGGAACGCCGGCTAAACTACCGGTGCGCTGGAATTCGCGCGCGCGAACCTCGTTGAATAACTCGCTGCACCGCATCGGGGCGCAAGATCCAAGCACCAGCATTCTGATTCAGCAACGGGTTTCGGCTGCGTTGGATGCCATCGCAATGCAGCCGGGGATAGGCACACCGACGCGGCGTCGCAATACCAGGCGCTTTCCCATTGCCAAAACCGGGCATGTTATCGAGTACACCCTTGTTGGCGGTGCAATCACGGTGACGCGCTGGGTGCGCCAGGCGCGGGTGCGAAAAATCTAGTGAGCGCCAGTCGCCACCGGCCGGGTCGGGTCGGCGCACCATTCGCTCCAGGAGCCGGGGTAGAGCGCCGCGCCCGACAGGCCGGCCACTTCCAGTGCCAGCAGGTTGTGGCAGGCCGTCACGCCCGAGCCGCATTGCATGATCGCCTGCGCCGCGCTGGCGAACAGCGGCGCGAATTCCTCTTTCAATTGCGCGGCGTCCTTGAAGCGGCCGTCGGCGTTCAGGTTGTCCTTGAAGAAGCGGTTCTTCGCGCCGGGAATATGGCCGCCCACCGGATCGATGGTCTCGTTCTCGCCGCGATAACGGTCGGCCGCGCGGGCGTCGACCACGGTGCGGGCCTGCGTGGCCAGGTTGGCCACCACATCCTCCACCGACACCGTCTCCACCAGCGAAGCCCGCTCGCTGATGCCACCGCGTGCGCGTGGCGCTTCGGGCGTCGCCATCGGCAAGCCTTGCGACTGCCAGGCGGCAAGGCCGCCGTCCAGCACCGCCACCGCCGGATGTCCCACCCAGCGCAGCAGCCACCACAAGCGCGCCGCGAACATGCCGCCGTGCGCGTCATACGCCACCACTTGCGTATCGTCGTTGATGCCCCAGCCGCGCAGCGTGTCGATCAGCGCCGCGCGCTCCGGCAGCGGATGACGGCCGCGGAACTTGCCGTCCGCGCCGACCTTGGCGCCCGACAGGTCGCTGTCGATGTTGGCAAACTGCGCGTTCTGGATATGGCCGATGGCAAAGCCGTCGCGGCCGGCGTTCGGGTTCATCAGGTCATGGCGGCAATCGAGTATCACCCAATTGTCGTCGGTCAGGTGCTGGGACAGGTCGGCGGCGCTGATCAGAGTGGTGTACATATTCCGGGTTTCCTTAGACTTCGCTGGCTATGGGGTCGGTATTGGCTATCGCCTTACCGCGCTCGGTGTTACGCGTATTGTAAAACGTTGCGGCCACACCGGACACCAGTATCACGCCTATGCCCACCCAGCTATGCCAGCTGAACACGTCGCCGAACACCAGCACGCCCCACACGCTGGAAAACACGATGCCGGTGTACTGCAGATTGGCCACCACCAGCGTCTGGCCCAGGCGATAGGCGCGCGTCATGGCGATCTGCGCGCTGGTGGCGCAGATGCCTATGCCCAGCAACAGCAGGCCGCCGTGCATGGTATGGATCGGATGCCATACCGCGCCCTGGTCGCCGGCAAACACGAAATTGCCGGCGATACCGGCTACCAGATTCATCACCGAGAAGTAGAACACCACGCGGTTCTCCGGCTCGCCCGCCAGGCCCAGCTTGCGCACCTGCATATAGGCCATGGCCGACAGCACGCTGGAGCTGAGCGCGATCAGCGCCGGCGTCAGTTGATTGGCATGGAAGGCCGGTTGCAGCAGCAGCGTCACGCCGACAAAGCTCATGCCGACCGCCGCCATCAGCGGCCACCTGACCTGGTTCCTGGCATGCCACCAGCCCATCGCGAACAGCCAGACGGCGATCCAGATCGGCGCCATGTAGTTGAGGGTCATGGCGGTGGCCAGCGGCAGCTTGGCGATGGCGTAGAACCACAACCACAGCGACACCACGCCGACCAGCCCGCGCCACAGATGGGCGCCCGGCATGGTGGTGGTGAATTTGCCGCCTTGAAGTTTGATGATGGAAAACAGCACGGCCACGCCGACCACGCCACGGTACATCACGATTTCGGATGTGGAGAATTCCTCCGAGGCCAGCTTCACGCACACCCCCATGGCGGCGAACATGAAACTGGCAAACAACATCCAAAGTGACTGCATCGTTTTCCTAGAGCTCGATATTGGCCCGGTACCACTCGTGGAAGTGCTGCATGCCGTCTTCCATCGGCGACTGGTAAGGACCGGCGTCGCTGGTGCCGCGCTTCATCAGCGCCTTGCGGCCGGCGTCCATGCGCTGGGCGATCTCGTCGTCCTCGACGCAGGTTTCCATGTAGGCTGCGCGTTCGGCCTCGATGAACTCGCGCTCGAACAGCACGATCTCTTCGGGGTAGTAGAACTCCACCACGTTCTTGGTGCGCTGCGGGCCGTCCGGCCACAGGGTCGAGACGATCAGCACGTGCGGATACCATTCGACCATGATGTTCGGGTACAGCGTCAGCCAGATCGCGCCGTACGGCGGCGGTTCGCCGCCACGGAACTTGAGCACCTGCTCCTGCCAGCGCTTGTAGATCTCGGAGCCGGACTTCTGCAAGCCCTTGTTGACGCCGACGGTCTGCACGCTGTAGTCGCGGCCGAATTCCCAGCGCAGGTCGTCGCAGCTGACGAAGCCGCCCAGGCCCGGGTGGAAGGGCTCGACGTGATAGTCCTCCAGATAGACCTCGATGAAGGTCTTCCAGTTGTAGTTGCACTCGTGGACTTCGACGTGGTCGAACATATAGCCGGAGAAATCCAGGTCCTTCGTCACCGACAGGTCCTTGAGCTTATCCATGACGTCATAGCCGTTCTGCTCGAACAGCAGGCCGTTCCAGCTTTGCAGCCTGGTCTTGGGCAGGTTCAGGCAGGGCGTTTCCGGGAAGTGCGGCGCACCGATCAGCTCGCCCTTGAGGTCGTAGGTCCAGCGGTGCAGCGGGCAGACGATGTTGTTGGCGTTGCCGCGGCCGTTGAACATCAGCGCCTGGCGGTGGCGGCAGACGTTGGACAGCACTTCCAGCCCGTTTGCGTTGCGCACCAGCATACGCCCTTCATCTTCGGAGACGAGGGTCGCGAAATCGCCGCTGTTCGGCACCATCAGCTCGTGCCCGATATAGCGCGGGCCGGCGTGGAATAATTGCTGCATTTCTCGCTGCAGTAGCGCTTCGTCAAAATAGACGTCAACCGGAAGTTGCGCGTTCGAACGCGCCAGCTTGGCGTGGGTACCCAGATCGGACATCCCAACCCCCCTTAATATGTACATCAAACCAAAGAGAGACAGAATCCGTAAAGACCTGAATTCAATTCGTTGAAAATGGTATTTCGGACAGAACCGGAGATTATACCGCGTTTCTCCCCGTTTCAGCGGACTGCCGTGCCCGTTTCCGGGCAAAAGCTTGCATAAACTGCATGCCGATAGGGGATATGGGGGCGATTGCGATAAAATCCATGGTTTCCGCCCTGCGCCGGGGCCTATAGTTCCACCGGATAAGGTGGTTTGTTCTAAAATAACGGGCTACACTGCGCTGGCACGTGTTTTTGCCAAGAAACCTGAGTGACTATGTCTAAGAAATCAACTGCCGACGCGACCGCCGCCGCCCCCGTCTCGTTTGAAGAAGCGATGGCGGAGCTGGCGCAGCTGGTTGCCCAAATGGAGGCAGGCCAACTGCCGCTGGAAGCTTCGGTGGCCGCCTATGCGCGCGGCTCCGAGCTGGTGAAATTCTGCGCCGCCCAGCTGGAAAAAGTGGAATCCCAGGTCAAGGTGCTGGAGGGCGACATGCTCAAGCCCTTCGCCGAAGCCGCCGAGGCCGAACAATGAACGGCGCCTTCGACGATTGGATGAAAACCGTGCAGGCGGCATCGGAAAACGATTTATCCGCTTATTTGCCCACTTCGCTGCCTGACGCCGCCGCTGCTCCAGACAAGCTGCACGCGGCGATGCGCTATGCGCTGCTGGGTGGCGGCAAGCGCGTGCGTCCGCTGCTGGTGTACGCGGCCGGCGCGCTGTTCGGCGCCGACGCGGCCATCCTGAGCCGCGCCGCCGCTGCGGTGGAAATGATCCACGCCTACTCGCTGGTGCACGACGACATGCCGTGCATGGACGACGATGAACTGCGCCGCGGCAAGCCGACGGTGCACGTGGCCTACGACGAAGCGACCGCGCTGCTGGTCGGCGACGCGCTGCAATCGCAAGCCTTCCTGGTGTTGTCCGAAGCGGACAGCATTCCAGCGGCACGCCAGGTGGCGATGCTGCGCCTGCTGGCGCACGCGTCCGGCTCGGCCGGCATGTGCGGCGGTCAGGCGATCGATCTCGACAGTGTCGGCCTGAGCCTGACGCTGGAACAGCTGGAGCAGATGCACCAGCTGAAAACCGGCGCGCTGCTGCGCGCCGCGGTGGTACTGGGCGCGCTGGCCGGCAAGGATCTGGAACCGGCCGAACTGCAGGCGCTGAACGACTACGCGCGCGCCATCGGCCTGGCCTTCCAGGTGGTGGACGACGTGCTCGACGCCACGGCCGATTCGGCCACGCTGGGCAAGACCGCCGGCAAGGACGCCGCCGACAACAAGCCGACCTATGTCTCGATCCTGGGTCTGGAACCGTCGCGCGCCCTGGCGCAACAATTGCGGCTCGACGCGCACGCAGCGCTCGCGCCGTTTGGAGAAAAAGCTCTGCGGTTACGCGAACTCGCGGATTTGATCGTGCAGCGGAAGGCATAAATGAAATTGCTCGAAAACATAGACTCACCAGCGGATGTGCGCAAACTGGCGCGCACCCAGCTGACGCCGCTCGCGCATGAACTGCGCAGCTACCTGCTCGATTCGGTGTCGAAGACCGGCGGCCACCTGTCGTCCAACCTCGGCACGGTCGAACTGACCGTGGCGCTGCACTACGTGTTCAACACGCCGCACGACCGCATCGTGTGGGACGTGGGCCACCAGACCTATTCGCACAAGATCCTCACCGGCCGCCGCGAGCGCATGCACACGCTGCGCCAGCTGGGCGGCATCTCCGGCTTCCCGAAACGCGACGAAAGCGAATACGACACCTTCGGCACCGCCCACTCGTCGACCTCGATCTCGGCCGCGCTGGGCATGGCGCAGGCGGCCAAGATCAAGGGCGAGCACCGCCACGCGATCGCCGTGATCGGCGACGGCTCGATGACGGCCGGCATGGCCTTCGAAGCGCTGAACAACGCCGGCGTCCAGGAAGACCTGAACCTGCTGGTGATCCTGAACGACAACGACATGTCGATCTCGCCGCCGGTGGGCGCGCTGAACCGCTACCTGGCGCGCCTGATGTCGGGACAGTTCTACGCCGCCGCCAAGAACGTCGGCAAGTCCGTGCTGCCCGGCCCCGTGCTGGAACTGGCCAAGCGCCTGGAGGAACACGCCAAGGGCATGGTGGTCCCGGCCACGATGTTCGAGGAATTCGGCTTCAACTACATCGGCCCGATCGACGGCCACGACCTCGAATCGCTGGTGCCGACGCTGCAGAACATCAAGCAGCTCAAGGGCCCGCAGTTCCTGCACGTCGTCACCAAGAAGGGCCAGGGCTACAAGCTGGCCGAGGCGGAACCGGTGCTGTACCACGGCACGCCGAAATTCAATCCGGCCGAAGGCATCAAGCCGGCCGCCGCGCCGGGCAAGATGAGCTACACCGACGTCTTCGGCAACTGGCTGTGCGACATGGCCGCCGCCGACAAGAAGCTGGTCGGCATCACGCCGGCCATGCGCGAAGGTTCGGGCATGGTGCGCTTCGAGCAGGAATATCCTGACCGCTACTTCGACGTCGGCATCGCCGAGCAGCACGCCGTCACCTTCGGCGCCGGCCTGGCTTGCGAGGGCCTGAAGCCGGTGGTGGCGATCTACTCCACCTTCCTGCAGCGCGGCTACGACCAGCTGATCCACGACGTGGCGCTGCAAAACCTGGACGTGACCTTCGCGCTGGACCGCGCGGGCCTGGTGGGCGCGGACGGCGCCACCCACGCCGGCAACTACGACCTGGCCTACCTGCGCTGCATCCCGAACATGGTGGTGATGGCTGCCTCGGACGAAAACGAATGCCGCCAGATGCTGAGCACCGGCTACCACTACAAGGGACCGGCGGCGATCCGCTACCCGCGCGGCGCCGGCGCCGGCGCGGCGATCCAGCCGGAGCTGACGACCATTGAAATCGGCAAGGGCGAGATCAAGCGCAAGGGCCAGAAGATTGCCATTTTGGCCTTCGGCTCGATGGTGGCTCCGGCCACGGCCGCAGGCGAGGCGCTGGACGCCACCGTGGCGAATATGCGCTTCGTCAAGCCGCTGGACGTGGAACTGATCAAGCAGCTGGCGGCCGAACATGATTACCTGGTGACGGTGGAAGAGGGTTGCATCATGGGTGGCGCGGGCGCCGCCGTGGCTGAAGCGCTGGCCGCCGAAGGCATCGTCAAGCCGTTGCAGATGCTCGGCCTGCCGGACAAGTTCATCGACCATGGCGACCCGGCCAAGCTGCTGGCCAGCGTGGGCCTGGACGCCGCCGGCATCACCGCCTCGATCAAGGCGCGCCACGCCGCCGAGCCGCGCCTGGTGGTCAATAACGGCTAAATACCGTTGCTGTTACGCTCAAAGCCGCCTCCGGGCGGCTTTTTTCTTGCCTATCGCAAAGGTGCATCCTATATTGGTATAAACAGTTTATTCGGTTTATATCGCCATGAATGCCGCCGCCTCCCTGTTTTCCGGTTTGCTGTTCGCCTGTGGGACGGCGGGCGCGCAGGTGCCTGAGTCGGGCAGGGCGCAGGAGTTGAGCTTCAGCGCGGAGGAAGTGGCCAGCACCGTGGAAGACCGCTATATCGACCGCGTGGTCGAACTGGCCGCCGCCGGCCGCCTGGACGATGACCGCGCCTTGCTGGCCCGCCTGCAAACCATAGGCGCTGGCCTGATACGGGCCGCCGTGGCGTTGAAGCCGGAAGCGGCCGCCTGGCAATGGGAATTTCATACGACCAGCGACACCGAAGTCGACGCCATCTGCATGGCGGGCGGCAAAATCCTGGTGGGCAGCGCCTTCGTGCGCCAACTGGCCCTCAGCGACGGCGAACTGGCGACCCTGCTGGGCCACGAAGTCGCCCACGCGGTCGCCGAACATCACCGCGAAACCTTGTCGGAAGCGCTATTCCTGAACCGCTATCCGGCCGTGCCGCTGGAAGTGGTGCTGGAACGGCTGGAGAGCGACCTGTCGGTGCAGATCCGGCTTTCCAAGCTATCGAGCCTGCAGGAATCCGAGGCCGACCAATTGGGCATGGTGCTGGCGCACCGTGCCGGCTGGCCGGCTGCCGACATGGTCGGCTTCTACCGCAAGCTGTCCGACGGCGACCAGCTGGCGCTGGTGGCCGGCGCCTATCCGGCCAGCGCCTCGCGCCTCAGCATGGCCAAGGGCATGGCGCTGCTGTTCCAGGCCGATAAGTTTGGGGTCAAGTCTGACATTCGGACACGAGCTGTTCCGTAGCGGCCGCTACGGAACAGCTCGTGTCCGAATGTCAGACTTGACCCCAAACTTATCGGCCTGGAACAGCAGCGCCATGCCCTTGGCCATGCTGAGGCGCGAGGCGCTGGCCGGATAGGCGCCGGCCACCAGCGCCAGCTGGTCGCCGTCGGACAGCTTGCGGTAGAAGCCGACCATGTCGGCAGCCGGCCAGCCGGCACGGTGCGCCAGCACCATGCCCAATTGGTCGGCCTCGGATTCCTGCAGGCTCGATAGCTTGGAAAGCCGGATCTGCACCGACAGGTCGCTCTCCAGCCGTTCCAGCACCACTTCCAGCGGCACGGCCGGATAGCGGTTCAGGAATAGCGCTTCCGACAAGGTTTCGCGGTGATGTTCGGCGACCGCGTGGGCGACTTCGTGGCCCAGCAGGGTCGCCAGTTCGCCGTCGCTGAGGGCCAGTTGGCGCACGAAGGCGCTGCCCACCAGGATTTTGCCGCCCGCCATGCAGATGGCGTCGACTTCGGTGTCGCTGGTCGTATGAAATTCCCATTGCCAGGCGGCCGCTTCCGGCTTCAACGCCACGGCGGCCCGTATCAGGCCAGCGCCTATGGTTTGCAGGCGGGCCAGCAAGGCGCGGTCATCGTCCAGGCGGCCGGCGGCGGCCAGTTCGACCACGCGGTCGATATAGCGGTCTTCCACGGTGCTGGCCACTTCCTCCGCGCTGAAGCTCAACTCCTGCGCCCTGCCCGACTCAGGCACCTGCGCGCCCGCCGTCCCACAGGCGAACAGCAAACCGGAAAACAGGGAGGCGGCGGCATTCATGGCGATATAAACCGAATAAACTGTTTATACCAATATAGGATGCACCTTTGCGATAGGCAAGAAAAAAGCCGCCCGGAGGCGGCTTTGAGCGTAACAGCAACGGTATTTAGCCGTTATTGACCACCAGGCGCGGCTCGGCGGCGTGGCGCGCCTTGATCGAGGCGGTGATGCCGGCGGCGTCCAGGCCCACGCTGGCCAGCAGCTTGGCCGGGTCGCCATGGTCGATGAACTTGTCCGGCAGGCCGAGCATCTGCAACGGCTTGACGATGCCTTCGGCGGCCAGCGCTTCAGCCACGGCGGCGCCCGCGCCACCCATGATGCAACCCTCTTCCACCGTCACCAGGTAATCATGTTCGGCCGCCAGCTGCTTGATCAGTTCCACGTCCAGCGGCTTGACGAAGCGCATATTCGCCACGGTGGCGTCCAGCGCCTCGCCTGCGGCCGTGGCCGGAGCCACCATCGAGCCGAAGGCCAAAATGGCAATCTTCTGGCCCTTGCGCTTGATCTCGCCCTTGCCGATTTCAATGGTCGTCAGCTCCGGCTGGATCGCCGCGCCGGCGCCGGCGCCGCGCGGGTAGCGGATCGCCGCCGGTCCCTTGTAGTGGTAGCCGGTGCTCAGCATCTGGCGGCATTCGTTTTCGTCCGAGGCAGCCATCACCACCATGTTCGGGATGCAGCGCAGGTAGGCCAGGTCGTAGTTGCCGGCGTGGGTGGCGCCGTCCGCGCCCACCAGGCCCGCGCGGTCCAGCGCGAAGGTCACGTCCAGGTTTTGCAGCGCCACGTCGTGGATCAGCTGGTCGTAGCCGCGCTGCAGGAAGGTGGAGTAGATCGCCACCACCGGCTTCAGGCCCTCGCAAGCCAGGCCGGCGCCGAAGGTGACGGCGTGCTGCTCGGCGATGCCGACGTCGAAGTAGCGGTCAGGATATTCCTGCTCGAAGCGCACCATGCCCGAACCTTCGCGCATGGCCGGCGTGATGCCGACCAGCTTCTTGTCGGCGGCGGCCATGTCGCACAGCCAGTTGCCGAAGACGTCGGTGTAGCTCATCTTGCCCGGCGCGGCGGCCGGCTTGATGCCTTCGGCCGGATTGAATTTCGGCGTGCCGTGGTACAGCACCGGTTCCGCCTCGGCCAGCTTGTAGCCCTGGCCCTTCTTGGTGACGACGTGCAGGAACTGCGGGCCCTTGAGCTGCTTGATGTTCTGCAGCGTCGGCACCAGCGATTCGAGGTCGTGGCCGTCGATCGGGCCGATGTAGTTGAAGCCGAATTCCTCGAACATCGTGGCCGGGACCACCATGCCCTTGGCGTGTTCCTCCAGGCGCTTGGCCAGTTCCAGCACGGGGCCGGGCAGCACGGACTTGCCGACGTTCTTGGCGGCGGCGTAGAACTGTCCCGACATCAGGCGCGCCAGGTAGCGGTTCAGCGCGCCCACCGGCGGCGAGATCGACATGTCGTTGTCGTTCAGGATCACCAGCAGGTTCAGGTCTTCCTGGACGCCGGCGTTGTTCAGCGCTTCGAAGGCCATGCCGGCCGTCATCGAGCCGTCGCCGATCACGGCGATCGCGTGGCGGTGCTCGCCCTTGATCTTGGCCGCCTGCGCCATGCCCAGCGCGGCCGAGATCGAGGTCGACGAGTGGGCGGTGCCGAAGGTGTCGTATTCGCTTTCGTCGCGTTTCGGGAAGCCGGAGATGCCGCCCAGCTGGCGCAGCGTGTGCATGCGCTCGCGGCGGCCGGTGAGGATCTTGTGCGAATAGGTCTGGTGGCCCACGTCCCACACGATGCGGTCGTGCGGCGTGTTGAACACGTAGTGCAGCGCCACGGTCAGTTCGACCGTGCCGAGGTTGGACGACAGGTGGCCGCCGGTCTTCGACACCGAATCGAGCAGGTAGCTGCGCAGTTCATGCGCGAGCGGCGTCAGCTGGGTGCGCGCCAGTTTGCGCACATCCGCTGGTGAGTCTATGTTTTCGAGCAATTTCATTTATGCCTTCCGCTGCACGATCAAATCCGCGAGTTCGCGTAACCGCAGAGCTTTTTCTCCAAACGGCGCGAGCGCTGCGTGCGCGTCGAGCCGCAATTGTTGCGCCAGGGCGCGCGACGGTTCCAGACCCAGGATCGAGACATAGGTCGGCTTGTTGTCGGCGGCGTCCTTGCCGGCGGTCTTGCCCAGCGTGGCCGAATCGGCCGTGGCGTCGAGCACGTCGTCCACCACCTGGAAGGCCAGGCCGATGGCGCGCGCGTAGTCGTTCAGCGCCTGCAGTTCGGCCGGTTCCAGATCCTTGCCGGCCAGCGCGCCCAGTACCACCGCGGCGCGCAGCAGCGCGCCGGTTTTCAGCTGGTGCATCTGCTCCAGCTGTTCCAGCGTCAGGCTCAGGCCGACACTGTCGAGATCGATCGCCTGACCGCCGCACATGCCGGCCGAGCCGGACGCGTGCGCCAGCAGGCGCAGCATCGCCACCTGGCGTGCCGCTGGAATGCTGTCCGCTTCGGACAACACCAGGAAGGCTTGCGATTGCAGCGCGTCGCCGACCAGCAGCGCGGTCGCTTCGTCGTAGGCCACGTGCACCGTCGGCTTGCCGCGGCGCAGTTCATCGTCGTCCATGCACGGCATGTCGTCGTGCACCAGCGAGTAGGCGTGGATCATTTCCACCGCAGCGGCGGCGCGGCTCAGGATGGCCGCGTCGGCGCCGAACAGCGCGCCGGCCGCGTACACCAGCAGCGGACGCACGCGCTTGCCGCCACCCAGCAGCGCATAGCGCATCGCCGCGTGCAGCTTGTCTGGAGCAGCGGCGGCGTCAGGCAGCGAAGTGGGCAAATAAGCGGATAAATCGTTTTCCGATGCCGCCTGCACGGTTTTCATCCAATCGTCGAAGGCGCCGTTCATTGTTCGGCCTCGGCGGCTTCGGCGAAGGGCTTGAGCATGTCGCCCTCCAGCACCTTGACCTGGGATTCCACTTTTTCCAGCTGGGCGGCGCAGAATTTCACCAGCTCGGAGCCGCGCGCATAGGCGGCCACCGAAGCTTCCAGCGGCAGTTGGCCTGCCTCCATTTGGGCAACCAGCTGCGCCAGCTCCGCCATCGCTTCTTCAAACGAGACGGGGGCGGCGGCGGTCGCGTCGGCAGTTGATTTCTTAGACATAGTCACTCAGGTTTCTTGGCAAAAACACGTGCCAGCGCAGTGTAGCCCGTTATTTTAGAACAAACCACCTTATCCGGTGGAACTATAGGCCCCGGCGCAGGGCGGAAACCATGGATTTTATCGCAATCGCCCCCATATCCCCTATCGGCATGCAGTTTATGCAAGCTTTTGCCCGGAAACGGGCACGGCAGTCCGCTGAAACGGGGAGAAACGCGGTATAATCTCCGGTTCTGTCCGAAATACCATTTTCAACGAATTGAATTCAGGTCTTTACGGATTCTGTCTCTCTTTGGTTTGATGTACATATTAAGGGGGGTTGGGATGTCCGATCTGGGTACCCACGCCAAGCTGGCGCGTTCGAACGCGCAACTTCCGGTTGACGTCTATTTTGACGAAGCGCTACTGCAGCGAGAAATGCAGCAATTATTCCACGCCGGCCCGCGCTATATCGGGCACGAGCTGATGGTGCCGAACAGCGGCGATTTCGCGACCCTCGTCTCCGAAGATGAAGGGCGTATGCTGGTGCGCAACGCAAACGGGCTGGAAGTGCTGTCCAACGTCTGCCGCCACCGCCAGGCGCTGATGTTCAACGGCCGCGGCAACGCCAACAACATCGTCTGCCCGCTGCACCGCTGGACCTACGACCTCAAGGGCGAGCTGATCGGTGCGCCGCACTTCCCGGAAACGCCCTGCCTGAACCTGCCCAAGACCAGGCTGCAAAGCTGGAACGGCCTGCTGTTCGAGCAGAACGGCTATGACGTCATGGATAAGCTCAAGGACCTGTCGGTGACGAAGGACCTGGATTTCTCCGGCTATATGTTCGACCACGTCGAAGTCCACGAGTGCAACTACAACTGGAAGACCTTCATCGAGGTCTATCTGGAGGACTATCACGTCGAGCCCTTCCACCCGGGCCTGGGCGGCTTCGTCAGCTGCGACGACCTGCGCTGGGAATTCGGCCGCGACTACAGCGTGCAGACCGTCGGCGTCAACAAGGGCTTGCAGAAGTCCGGCTCCGAGATCTACAAGCGCTGGCAGGAGCAGGTGCTCAAGTTCCGTGGCGGCGAACCGCCGCCGTACGGCGCGATCTGGCTGACGCTGTACCCGAACATCATGGTCGAATGGTATCCGCACGTGCTGATCGTCTCGACCCTGTGGCCGGACGGCCCGCAGCGCACCAAGAACGTGGTGGAGTTCTACTACCCCGAAGAGATCGTGCTGTTCGAGCGCGAGTTCATCGAGGCCGAACGCGCAGCCTACATGGAAACCTGCGTCGAGGACGACGAGATCGCCCAGCGCATGGACGCCGGCCGCAAGGCGCTGATGAAGCGCGGCACCAGCGACGCCGGTCCTTACCAGTCGCCGATGGAAGACGGCATGCAGCACTTCCACGAGTGGTACCGGGCCAATATCGAGCTCTAGGAAAACGATGCAGTCACTTTGGATGTTGTTTGCCAGTTTCATGTTCGCCGCCATGGGGGTGTGCGTGAAGCTGGCCTCGGAGGAATTCTCCACATCCGAAATCGTGATGTACCGTGGCGTGGTCGGCGTGGCCGTGCTGTTTTCCATCATCAAACTTCAAGGCGGCAAATTCACCACCACCATGCCGGGCGCCCATCTGTGGCGCGGGCTGGTCGGCGTGGTGTCGCTGTGGTTGTGGTTCTACGCCATCGCCAAGCTGCCGCTGGCCACCGCCATGACCCTCAACTACATGGCGCCGATCTGGATCGCCGTCTGGCTGTTCGCGATGGGCTGGTGGCATGCCAGGAACCAGGTCAGGTGGCCGCTGATGGCGGCGGTCGGCATGAGCTTTGTCGGCGTGACGCTGCTGCTGCAACCGGCCTTCCATGCCAATCAACTGACGCCGGCGCTGATCGCGCTCAGCTCCAGCGTGCTGTCGGCCATGGCCTATATGCAGGTGCGCAAGCTGGGCCTGGCGGGCGAGCCGGAGAACCGCGTGGTGTTCTACTTCTCGGTGATGAATCTGGTAGCCGGTATCGCCGGCAATTTCGTGTTTGCCGGCGACCAGGGCGCGGTATGGCATCCGATCCATACCATGCACGGCGGCCTGCTGTTGCTGGGCATAGGCATCTGCGCCACCAGCGCGCAGATCGCCATGACGCGCGCCTATCGCCTGGGCCAGACGCTGGTGGTGGCCAATCTGCAGTACACCGGCATCGTGTTTTCCAGCGTGTGGGGCGTGCTGGTGTTCGGCGACGTGTTCAGCTGGCATAGCTGGGTGGGCATAGGCGTGATACTGGTGTCCGGTGTGGCCGCAACGTTTTACAATACGCGTAACACCGAGCGCGGTAAGGCGATAGCCAATACCGACCCCATAGCCAGCGAAGTCTAAGGAAACCCGGAATATGTACACCACTCTGATCAGCGCCGCCGACCTGTCCCAGCACCTGACCGACGACAATTGGGTGATACTCGATTGCCGCCATGACCTGATGAACCCGAACGCCGGCCGCGACGGCTTTGCCATCGGCCATATCCAGAACGCGCAGTTTGCCAACATCGACAGCGACCTGTCGGGCGCCAAGGTCGGCGCGGACGGCAAGTTCCGCGGCCGTCATCCGCTGCCGGAGCGCGCGGCGCTGATCGACACGCTGCGCGGCTGGGGCATCAACGACGATACGCAAGTGGTGGCGTATGACGCGCACGGCGGCATGTTCGCGGCGCGCTTGTGGTGGCTGCTGCGCTGGGTGGGACATCCGGCGGTGGCGGTGCTGGACGGCGGCCTTGCCGCCTGGCAGTCGCAAGGCTTGCCGATGGCGACGCCCGAAGCGCCACGCGCACGCGGTGGCATCAGCGAGCGGGCTTCGCTGGTGGAGACGGTGTCGGTGGAGGATGTGGTGGCCAACCTGGCCACGCAGGCCCGCACCGTGGTCGACGCCCGCGCGGCCGACCGTTATCGCGGCGAGAACGAGACCATCGATCCGGTGGGCGGCCATATTCCCGGCGCGAAGAACCGCTTCTTCAAGGACAACCTGAACGCCGACGGCCGCTTCAAGGACGCCGCGCAATTGAAAGAGGAATTCGCGCCGCTGTTCGCCAGCGCGGCGCAGGCGATCATGCAATGCGGCTCGGGCGTGACGGCCTGCCACAACCTGCTGGCACTGGAAGTGGCCGGCCTGTCGGGCGCGGCGCTCTACCCCGGCTCCTGGAGCGAATGGTGCGCCGACCCGACCCGGCCGGTGGCGACTGGCGCTCACTAGATTTTTCGCACCCGCGCCTGGCGCACCCAGCGCGTCACCGTGATTGCACCGCCAACAAGGGTGTACTCGATAACATGCCCGGTTTTGGCAATGGGAAAGCGCCTGGTATTGCGACGCCGCGTCGGTGTGCCTATCCCCGGCTGCATTGCGATGGCATCCAACGCAGCCGAAACCCGTTGCTGAATCAGAATGCTGGTGCTTGGATCTTGCGCCCCGATGCGGTGCAGCGAGTTATTCAACGAGGTTCGCGCGCGCGAATTCCAGCGCACCGGTAGTTTAGCCGGCGTTCCGCTTCCGCTTGGCATAACTCTCTACTATGCGTCTTGCTTCCGCCATGACTTCTTCATTTGGAATGGTCCGGCCAGCGGCAATATCTTCTTCAGCTTCAAGATCGGCCCGCACGCCGTCCTCCACATCCTCGAATCCGTAGAGCCAGACGTCAGGCCAAAGGTGCTCCGGAGTGACATCCGCAAGGCTCGCAATCCGTTCAAGGCGAGCGCGATCGGCGGCGGAGAGGGCCGCTAACGCTTCAGCTTGCTTTTTTTGTCTGGAGTTCATCCCGCCATGATACTCCCGGCGCCGCCTGACGCAAGCGCGCGGGATTGAGCGGTCACAAGGCTCAGTGGCCGCGCGTGAGGAACAGCACGATGATGACGCCGAGGGCGATCAACAGCACTTGCGGGATGGTTTCGCGCAGCGTGGCGCGGCGCTGCATCTGCGGCATCAGGTCGCTGACGGCGATGTAGATGAAACCCGACGACGCAAACACCAGCACATACGGTATCAGGCTGCTGGCGCGGTCCAGCGTGTAATAGCCCAGCAAACCGCCGGCGATCGCCAGCAGGCTGCACAGCAAATTGTAGATGTAGGCCCGCGTGCGCGAGAAGCCGGCGTTGAGCAGCACGATGAAGTCGCCGATCTCCTGCGGTATCTCGTGCGCGATGATGGCCAGCCCCGTCACCAGCCCCAGCTCGGGATTGGCCAGGAAGGCCGCCGCGATCAGGATGCCGTCGGTGAAGTTGTGCATGCCGTCGCCGACCAGGATCATCCAGCCGGCCTTGCCCGCCTCGCGTTTGTCGTGGCCGTGATGGTGGTGGTGGCCGTCGCCCTCGTGGTGGTGCGAATGGCGCAGGATGGCCGTCTTCTCCAGCAGGAAGAAGGCCAGCAGGCCGGCCAGCAGGGTCGCGAACAGGCTGCGCGCGCTGGCGCCCGATTCGAACGCTTCCGGCAAGGCGTGCAGCAAAGAGGTCGACAGCATGATGCCCACCGACAGGCTGACCATGCGCTCCACCACCTTGGACAGCAGCGTAAACGAGAACACCGCGGCAGCGGTGATGCTGACGACGCCGGCAACCGTGGTGGCCAGTAGGATGGAGATGAGTACGGGATCGATGTTATAGCCTCTTGTAGCAGGGACCGTGCCGCTGCGCGCAGGCCGGGGGCGTTATTTTACCGCCCGGCCCGGTTTTGTGCTCATCTTTGGCTAAAAGCCCGGAAAAACAGCCCTTAGATGACGCCGTTTTGCTTGAACCAGGCCAGCAGACGGCCCCAGCCATCCTTGGCGTCGGCTTCGACGTAGCTGGCGCGGTAGTCCGCGTTAAAGGCGTGGCCGGAGTTCGGATAGATGACGAAAGTGGACTTGTTCGGCCCCTTGGCCAGCGCCGCCTTCATGACCGTGATCGATTCCTGGCTGATGCCGGTGTCCTTCAAGCCGTACAGGCCCAGCACGGGTACGCTCAGAGATCCAGCGATATCAACTGGGTGCCTGGGAGTCACCGGAGTGCTGTCGCCCAGCAGCCGGCCATACCAGGCTACGCCGGCCTTGATGCTCGGGTTGTGCGCGGCGTACATCCAGGTGATGCGGCCGCCCCAGCAGAAGCCGGTGATGCCGATCTTGTCGCCGTTGCCGCCGTTGGCCTTGGCCCAGGCCACGGTCGCGTCCAGGTCGGCCATCACTTGCGCGTCCGGCGTCTTGGAGATGATGTCGCGCTGCAGTTCGGCGATCGAGGCGGCTTTTTGCGGATCGCCCTGGCGCACGAACAGGTCCGGCGCCAGCGCCAGGTAGCCCTGCTTGGCGAGGCGGCGGGCGACGTCGGCGATGTGCTCGTGCACGCCGAAGATTTCCGACACCACCAGTATCACTGGCAGATTGGTCTTGCCTTCCGGCTGGGCGCGGTACACGGGTACTTGCACGCCGTCCACCGTCAGGGTGATGGTGCCGGCGGTCAGGCCGGCGGTATCGGTCTTGATGACGTTCTGCGCCACCACCGGCAGCGCGGCGGCGGCAAAGCCGGTGCCCAGCGCCACCTTCAGGAAGTCGCGGCGGTCGACGCCGTCCGACAGACTGGTCTTGGTCAACAAACTCTCTGCATCCTGCGTCAAATCATCCATGCGATTCCTCCGTATTTAGCGTGCGAAAGCTCAGTTCGCCGAGGCTCAGTGAGCCTCGTCCCAGTTCTTACCGACACCGACTTCGGCGGTCAGCGGAACCTTCAGCTCCGCCACGCCGGCCATCAGCTTCGGCAGCATCTCCTTGACCAGCGCCAGTTCGGCGTCCGGCACCTCCAGCACCAGTTCATCATGCACCTGCATGATCATCTTGGTCTGCAGCTTATCCTTTTCCAGCCAGTCCTGCACCGCCACCATGGCGAGCTTGATCAGGTCGGCCGCCGTGCCCTGCATCGGCGCGTTGATCGCGGCGCGCTCCGCACCCTGGCGGCGCGGGCCGTTCGGCGAATTGATCTCCGGCAGCCACAGGCGGCGGCCGAACACCGTCTCCACATAGCCGCGCGCCTTGGCCTGCAAGCGCGTGTCGTCCATGTACTGCTTGACGCCCGAGAAACGCGCGAAGTAGCGGTCGATATAGCTTTGCGCCGCGCCGCGCTCGATGCCCAGGTTGCCGGCCAGGCCGAAGGCGCTCATGCCGTAGATCAGGCCGAAGTTGATCACCTTGGCGTAGCGGCGCTGCTCGCTGGAGACGTCGTCCTTCTCCACGCCGAAGATCTCGGCGGCCGTGGCGCGGTGAATGTCGACGCCCTCGGCAAACGCGCGCAGCATGTTCTCGTCTTCCGAGATGTGCGCCATGATGCGCAGCTCGATCTGCGAATAGTCGGCCGACACGATGTGGCTGCCCGCCGGCGCGATGAAGGCTTCGCGGATGCGGCGGCCTTCCTTGGTGCGGATCGGGATGTTCTGCAGGTTCGGGTCGTTGGAGGCCAGACGGCCCGTCACCGCCACCGCCTGCGCGTAGTTGGTGTGCACGCGGCCGGTTTCCTGGTTGATCCCTTTCGGCAGCTTGTCGGTGTAGGTCGACTTCAGCTTCGACAGGCTGCGGTATTCCAGCAGTACTTTCGGCAGCGGATAGTCCTCGGCCAGCTTTTGCAGCACTTCCTCGTCGGTGGACGGGGCGCCGCTCGGGGTCTTCTTCACCACCGGCAGTTTCAGCTTCTCGAAGAAGATCTCGCCGATCTGCTTAGGCGAGCCGAGGTTGAACGGCTGCTCGGCCAGCTCATGCGCCTTCGCTTCCAGCTCGACAATGCGCGCGCCCAGCTCGGCCGACTGGATGTTGAGCAGCTCGGCGTCGATGTGCACGCCGTTGCGTTCGATCTTTTGCAGCACGACGGCGGTCGGCAGTTCGATGTTGCGGTAGATGAAGTTCAGTTTGGCGTCGTTCTCCACTTCGCCGATCATGGCCTGGTGCAGGCGCAGCGTGATGTCGGCGTCTTCCGCCGCGTACTCGGTGGCGCGGCCGATCTCCACCTTGTCGAAGGTGATCATGCTGGCGCCCTTGCCGCACACATCCACGAACGGTATCGTCGTGTGGTTCAGGTGGCGCAGCGCCAGGCTGTCCATATCGTGCGTGCGGTGCGATTCGAATACATACGATTCGAGCAGCGTGTCATGCTGAATGCCTTGCAGCTTGACGCCGTGGTTGGCGAAGATGTGGCTGTCGTACTTCAGGTTCTGGCCGACCTTGAGCTTGCTCGCGTCTTCCAGCCATGGCTTCAGTTTGGCCAGCACGTGCTCGCGCGACAGCTGCTCCGGCACGCCCTGGTAGCTGTGCGCGACCGGGATGTAGCAGGCCACGCCCGGCTCCACCGACAGCGAAATGCCGACCATCTGGGCCGTCATCGGCTCCAGCGACGTGGTTTCGGTGTCGACGGCGGTCAGCTTGGCGGCGTCGATCAGGGCGATCCACTTGTCCAGCTGCTCGTCGGTCAGCACGGTTTCATAGTTGGTGTCGAGCTTGGGCGCATCGCCGAACATGTCCAGGTTGGCGGAAACGGCGCCGCCGGCCGCCGGTTCAGCGGCGGCCGCGGGGCTGGCCTTGCCCACCGGTGCCTGCGGCGTGGCCGTGCCCAGCTCGCGCAGCAGCGTCTTGAAGCCGTACTTGCTGAAGAAGGCCAGCAGCGTTTCCTTGTCCTCGCCGCGCGCCACCAGCGATTCGGCGATCGTCGTCATGTGCCCGGACAGGTCGCAGTCCAGCTTCACGGTGATCAGCTCGCGGCCTTTCGGCAGCCATTCCAGCGCGTTGCGCAGGTTTTCGCCAACCGCGCCGCCGATCTGGGCGGCGTTGGCGATCACGCCGTCCAGCGAGTCGTAGGCGGTCAGCCACTTCAGCGCGGTCTTCGGGCCGCACTTGGAGACGCCGGGCACGTTGTCGACGGTGTCGCCGATCAGGGTCAGGTAGTCGATGATGCGGTTCGGCGGCACGCCGAACTTGGCCAGCACGCCGGCCTCGTCCATCTTCTCGTTGGTCATGGTGTTGATCAGCATGACCTTGTCGTTGACCAGCTGCGCCAGGTCCTTGTCGCCGGTGGACACCACCACGTTCAGGCCGGCCTGCGCCGCCTGCACCGACAGCGTGCCGATGACGTCGTCCGCCTCCACGCCGTCGACCATCAGGATGGGCCAGCCCATGGCCTTGACCGCCTCGTGGATGGGTTCGATCTGCAGGCGCAGGTCGTCCGGCATCGAGGCGCGCGTGGCCTTGTACTCGGGATACATGTCGTCGCGGAAGGTCTTGCCCTTGGCGTCGAACACGCAGGCGATGTAGGCGGCCGGGAAGTCGGCGCGCAGACGGCGCAACATATTGACCATGCCGTGCATGGCGCCGGTCGGATGGCCGTCCGCGCTGCGCAGGTCGGGCAGCGCGTGGAAGGCGCGATAGAGGTAACTGGAACCGTCAACTAACAGCAGGGTATTTTGCATAGACACTAGATATGGGTGAGGGCGCCGCGCAACAATGGCGGCTAGGCCACGAACGAATGGCGCATTATCGCAGGTTTTGGCGGCGCTTCCCCTGCCCGCGACCGTCTTTTCAAAATAACAATACCCCAGCGCCACTGTGGGGAAATCGGCTTTTAAAAACAGAGAACCGTGTCTGTTTGTTACAATGGATCATACATAAAAATTTGACGGTTTTTCACACCCGACTTTCACCCCTAAGGCGATCCATCATGATGCGCACGACCACCCTCTTGCCTGCCCTCCTCCTGACGCTGTTCGCCCACACGGCGTTTGCCCAGTCGACTCCGAGCCAGGCTCCGCCAAAACTGGAAAAGATAGAGGAAATGGCCGACGATCCGATCACCGTGACAGCCAAGCCGGCGCAGGAGCGCCAGATCACGGAAAAGCGTGACAACAGTGGCCAGGTGGTGGAAGCGACCGTCAAAAGCGGCCCCAGCACTTACAAAGTGAAACCCAACCATCCCGCCGGCACCGCCCTGCCCGGCGACGCCATGGGCAGCGCCAACCGCGGCCCGCAATGGACGGTGATGGAGTTCGACATCGGCAAGAAGAAGAAAAAAACCACGGAAGAAGACGGCTCGTCGGACACCGCCGCCCCGCCAGCCGTGAAATAAAGCGCACGCCCGCCCAGCGGGCGTCCCCCGGCGCCCGCACGACTGCGGCGCCGCCCACCGAACCTCATCAAGTTTTCACATGGCAGTTTTTACCCCGGTCAGCCTGGATGACCTTACCCCGTGGATCAAGCAGTTTCCCCTCGGCCAAGCCCTGGCGCTCAAAGGCATCGCCAGCGGCATTGAAAACAGCAACTTCTTCCTGACGACGGAGCGCGGCGAGTTCGTGCTGACCATCTTCGAGAACCTGTCCTTCGAGCAGTTGCCGTTCTACCTCAAGCTGATGCACCACCTGGCCGACCGCGGCGTGCTGGTGCCGGCGCCGGTCGCCAACGACCAGGGCGAGCTGATCGTCGCCCTGCACGGCAAGCCCGCGTCCATCGTCACCAAGCTGGAAGGCAAGTCGCAGATGGATCCGCAGCCGGTGCATTGCGCCGCCGTCGGCGCCATGCTGGCGCGCATGCACCTGGCCGCCGTCGACTATCCGCTGCAACAGCCCAATCTGCGCGGCCTGGACTGGTGGAACGAGACCACGCCGCAAGTACTGCCCTTCCTGGACGACAGCTGCGCCCACCTGCTGCGCGCCGAGATGCACTTCCAGGAAGCGTTTGCCGCCTGCGCCACCTATCACCAGTTGCAGCGCGGTCCGGTGCACGCCGACCTGTTCCGCAACAACGTGATGTTCGACGGCGAGCGCCTGACCGGCTTCTTCGACTTTTACTTCGCCGGCTGCGACACCTGGCTGTTCGACGTCGCCGTCACCGTCAACGACTGGTGCATAGCCCTCGACACCGGCGTGCTGGACCCGGCCCGCGTGCGCGCCCTGCTGGACGCCTACCATGCCGTGCGCCCGTTCACCGACGCCGAACAGAGCGCGTGGCAGCCGATGCTGCGCGCGGCGGCGCTGCGCTTCTGGCTGTCGCGCCTGTACGACTTCCACCTGCCGCGCGAGGCGGAGATGCTGACGCCGCACGACCCCGGCCACTTCGAGCGCATCCTGCGCGAACGCATCGCCACGCCGGCGCCGGAGCTGCGCGGATGAGCAAACTTCCCGCACGCACCGGCTGGCATTGGGTCAAGCAAGCCTTGCAGCTGTTCCGCAAGCAGCCGGGCGCGCTGATGGCGCTGTTCTTCTGCTGCATGTTCATGTCGCTGTTTTCGCTGGTGGTGCCGCTGCTCGGCTCGGTGGCGCCGACGCTGCTGGCGCCGATGTTCAGCATCGCCCTGCTGCAAGCCTGCGCCGATATCGACCATGAGCAGCGCGCCTTGCCCCGGCTGGTGTTCTGCGGCTTCCGCAAGCCCGCGCGCGGACCGCTGCTGGGCTTGGGCCTGATGTACCTGCTGGTGATGCTGTTCGCGCTGGCGGTGCTGAGCTGGCTGGACGACGGCGTGCTGATCAAGATGGCCACGCGCCAGATCCCGATGGACAAGGACATGCTGGAAAACTCGCGCAGCGCGCTGTTCGTCTCGTCCGGCATCTACATGCTGGGCTGGATGCTGACCAGCCTGGCCGCGCCGCTGATCTACTGGCAGAAGATGACGCTGGCCAAGGCGCTGTTCTTCAGCGTGGTGACGGTGGCGCGCGACTTCAAGGCCTTCCTGGCGGCGGCCGTGGTGCTGTTCCTGATGTTCCAGATCGGCAGTGCGATCCCGGTGCTGCTGTTCGATTCGGCGCAGCTGGAAGTGACCGCCATCTTCACGCTGTTCCTGATCATGGTGGTCCTGATGCACTGCACGCTGTACGCCTGCTACCGCCAGATCTTCGGCACGCCGGAGGCCAGCGCGCCGCCGGCGACACCCCCGCATGCCTGAGCGATACGCCCGCCGCGGCACTTAGGGGTCTGACCCCGAACGGGGTCAGACCCCGCCTGGCCGTGCGGGGTTAACGGCCCAGCCGCTCCAGCTTGGCGATGCTCAGGTCCAGCACCTTCATGCCGTGGCTGCCGAAGTTGATCTGCGCGCGGGCATTGTTGCCGCTGCCCTCGATGTTGACGATCACCCCCTCGCCGAACTTGCCGTGCGCAACGGACTCGCCGATGCGCCAGCCCGAGCCGGGCGACTTCTGCGCGATCTTTTGCGCGATGGCGTTGTCCGAGCCGACCAGCGGCGTCTCGTCCCAGGCCGACTTCTTGTTGGCGAACCAGTGCGACTGCACCTTCGGCGACAGCCACTTCAGCGATTCCTCCGGCAGCTCATCGAAGAAGCGCGACTTCATGTTGTAGCGGGTCTGGCCGTGCAGCATGCGGGTCTGCGCAAAGCACATGTACAGGCGCTGGCGCGCGCGCGTGATCGCCACGTACATCAGGCGGCGTTCCTCTTCCACGCCGTCGTGCTCGCGCGAGCTGCTCTCGTGCGGGAACAAGCCCTCTTCCAGGCCGGTGATGAAGACGTTGTTGAACTCCAGCCCCTTGGCCGAGTGCACCGTCATCATCTGCACGGCTTCCTGGCCGGCGGTGGCCTGGTTGTCGCCCGCCTCCAGCGACGCGTGCGACAGGAAGGCCGACAGCGGCGACATCACGGTCGGCAGCGCGGCGTCGGCGTCGAGGATCTCGAAGCCGTCTTCGTTGACGATCGGTACGCCGGCCTGGGCCTGCGCCTGCGGGCCCAGGTGGGCCGGGGCGCCCTGGCCGTAGCCCTCTTCGGACACGAACTGGGTCGCGGCGCTGACCATCTGCTCCAAGTTCTCGATGCGGTCGGCGCCTTCCTTTTCGGTCTGGTAGTGGGTCAGCAGGCCGGAAGCCTCCAGCACCACGCGCACCAGTTCCGGCAAGGGCCATCTGCTGCGTTTCAAAGCGCGCGCCCTCGATCAGCTTGACGAAGCCGCCCAGCGACGAGCCGGCCTTGCCCGCCACATACGGGACGGCGGCATACAGCGAAATGCGGTGCTGTTCGGCGGCCGCCTGCAATGCCTCGATCGAGCGCAGGCCGATGCCGCGCGTCGGGAAATTGACCACGCGCAGAAAGGCCGAGTCGTTGTGCGGATTGTCCATCAGCTGCAGATAGGCGATCGCGTGCTTGACCTCGGCGCGCTGGAAGTAGCGCAGGCCGCCGTACACGTGGTACGGAATGCCGGCCGAGAACAGCGCATGCTCGATCACGCGCGACTGCGCGTTGGAGCGGTACAGCACGGCGATCTCGCTGCGGGCGGCGCCGTCGGCGATCAGGCTCTTGGTTTCCTCGATGATCCACTGCGCCTCGGCCAGGTCGGAGCTGGCTTCGTACACGCGCACCTGTTCGCCGTGGCCGGCGTCGGTGCGCAGGTTCTTGCCCAGGCGCTTGCTGTTGTTGGCGATCAGCACGTTGGCGGCGTCGAGGATGTGGCCGTGCGAGCGGTAGTTCTGCTCCAGCTTGATCAGGTTCTGCACCTTGAACTCGCGCTCGAAGGCGCTCATATTGCCGACGTTGGCGCCGCGGAAGGCGTAGATGCTCTGGTCGTCGTCGCCGACGGCGAACAAGGCGCTGCCGCCGTCGCGCTCGCCGTGGCCGGCCAGCAGCTTGAGCCACTTGTATTGCAGGTCATTGGTATCCTGGAACTCGTCGACCAGGATGTGCTTGAAGCGCTGCTGATAGTGTTCGCGCAGCGGCTGGTTACGGCTGAGCAGCTCGTAAGTGCGCAGCAGCAGCTCGGCGAAATCGACCACGCCTTCGCGCTGGCACTGGTCGTCGTAGAGTTGGTAGAGCTCGCACTTCTTGCGCTCGTCGGCGTTGTAGGGTTCGATCTTGTCGGCGCGCAGGCCCTGGTCCTTGGCGCCGTTGATGAAGTACATCACCTCTTTCGGCGGAAACTTCTCGTCGTCGACGTTGTGGGCCTTGATCAGGCGCTTGATGGCCGACAGCTGGTCCTGGGTATCGAGGATCTGGAAGGTCTGCGGCAGCGCGGCGTCGCGGTGGTGGGTGCGCAGCAGGCGGTTGCACAGGCCGTGGAAGGTGCCGATCCACATGCCGCGTGTATTGATCGGCAACATCGCCGACAAACGCGTCATCATTTCCTTGGCCGCCTTGTTGGTGAAGGTGACAGCCAGCAGGCCCGACGGCGACACCTGGCCGGTTTGAATCAGCCAGGCGATGCGGGTCGTCAGTACACGGGTTTTGCCGGAACCGGCGCCCGCGAGGATCAGGGCGCTTTGTGCCGGCAGGGTCACGGCGGCGAGTTGTTCGTCGTTGAGGTTATGAAGAAGATTGTGCATCCCGTGATTATACCGGTACTGGCTGCATACACAGTACTCCGGGGTCAAGTCTGACATTTGGACACGGGCTCTGCCGTAGTGAACACTACGGCAGAGCCCGTGTCCAAATGTCAGACTTGACCCCAGCGGTTAATTACGCGGACGGCGCGGGCACGGCTTTGCCGGTCTTGACGGCGTCCTTGATCAGCTCCTTCATGGCGCGCTCGGCTTCGCGGCTGGCCTTGGCCTGCTCGCGGCCCAGCTCGCCCATGGCCTGGCCCAGCTCAGCCATCGGCTTGCCGGCTTCCGCCATCTGCTTGCTCAGCGCCTGCATGGGTTGATGCATGGCCTGGATTTTCGCCTGTTGCGGCGCCAGCTCGCGCTGGTATTGCGCCATCTGCTTTTGCAGCGGTTCCATTTCCGCCTGCAGCGCGGCCTGGCGCTCGTGGAAGCGGCGTACTCTTTCCGGCGTCGGATCGTCGCCCATGTCGCGCGCCGCCTGTTCGATGCGCCGTCCCACCGCTTCCTGCTGCCGCGCTATCCGGTCCATCTGGCGCTGCTGGCGGTCCATGTCCAGCTGGATCTTGTCGCCGACGTCATGACCGAGCCTGTCCATCTGACGGCCCAGTTCGTCCATGACCTTGCCTTGGGCGTCCATTTTCCTGCCCTGCGCATCCATTTTTTCACCGATGCGGTTGACGGGCGCCCAGGCTTCGTCGGCCTTGGCGATGGCCGCGGGGTCTTGGATCAGGTAAGTCTTGTCGCCGTCGCGGAACCAGATGAAATCGCCTTTGACGGTGCGGCGCGCGGTCTCGATTTTGTTCAGGTCCGTGCGGGAAGCGGACACCGTGATGCCTTCCTTGTTGGCATGCACCAGCGCGTAGCCGGCATTGCGGCTGTCACGGTCGTAGCGGAAGTTCTGCACGCCAGTCATACGCGGCGCCGGTGGCGCCGGTGGCGCGGGCGGTGCAGGCAAGGCGGCCGGCGCGGCCGGCGCTGACGGGGCGGCCATCATGGGCAACGCAGGTACGGCAGGCACCGCAGGCAAGGCGCGCATCACCTTGGCAGGCTTGGCTGGCTTGGCCGGTTTGGCAGGCGCTGCCGGAACGGCGGGCACGGCTTCGGCCGCTATCGGCTCGGCAGGTTCGGCCGGCTCAGGCGGTGCTGGCGGAGCCGGCGGCGCGGCAGGCGGCACCTGGCCGGACGGGTCGGACAGCTCCACCGTTGCGGCCGGGGCGGCAGCGGCGGGCGGCAAGGGCGCGGCGTGCGCATAGAGCACGGCGCCGGCAGCAAACAAACCCATCAGGGGCAAAGCCATCTTCCAGCTGACTGGTTCGACATCGGGACGCAGCAGGCGTTTAATACGAGACATGAGATTTCCTCCGTGAGCCGCGTGGGCTAGTTGTGTGGTGTCGAACTGGAACCGATCCAGTTCCGACAGGGCCTTCGCCAGCCTCTGGGGCTGGCCGAGCATGTCCACTGCGAGGTCGTCGGCGATTTGTTCCCGCTCGATCCGTATCCTGCGCGACAGCGCCCAAACACTAGGGTGATAGAACAGCACGATCTCGATCGCGCTTTGAACCAGGTTGACCAGGTAGTCATGCCGTTTGATATGCGCCAGCTCGTGCGCCAGCAAGGCTTCCAGCAGGTCCGGCGGCATGCCGCTGACCAGCGCGGCCGGCACCAGCACGATGGGACGCCAGCAGCCGGCCGTGATCGGGCTGTCCAGCAGATCGGCCACGCCCAGCCGCACATGGCGTTCGATGTCGAAGCGGCGGGCCAGCTCGGACAGGCGCCGCTGCCAGTAATGATTGACGGTGTACTCGCCAGCGCGGGTGCGCGCGGCCACCCATTGCAGGCCCAGCGCCAGCCGCAGCGACATCAGCACCGCGCCAAGCAGCCACAGGCCTACCACCCACGGCAACTGGCGCCGCAGCAGCGCTTCAAAGGAGGAGAAAGCGCCATCGCCCAGCAGGCCTGGCGCGGCGGCAGCGGCGGCCTGGCCGGCGGCGTCCGCCAGACCGGCGCCCTGCCCGGCCAGCGCGCGCAGCAGCGTGGCGGCTCCGGCGCCCTGCCCGGCATCGGACAACTGGACCAGTATGCCGGCCAGCGGCAGCGCGGCGCACAGCAACATGCCGGCGCAGGCCACGGCGTAGCGGGTCTGCGGACGGGCCCCGCGCAGCGCATACATCGCCAGCGCGACGGCCCAGCCGATCAGCAGGCCTTGCCAGACAAAGTGCAACAGCGCCCAGCCGATGGCGGGCACCAGGGCGGCCAGGACGCTGCTCATGAGCGTCCTGCCTGCCGTGAAATCTTATGACTGCGTATCGCTTCCATGCCGCACTCCCCAGTTGATGGATGTAGAATAAATTATCTAGATGTCGTTGTCTAGAACTTTTTTTCTACATCCATCGCACCGGGAATTAGTGGGCGCGCTTGGCGCTGATGGTGACGACCGGCATCTTGACGCCGTCGACCACGACGACCTTGATCTTGCCTGCGTCGATGGCCGGGGTGGCGCGCGCTTCGGCGCTGGCGTAGCCGGTGGCGCACAGGATGACGGCGCTGGCGACGAAGATGATTTCCATGTTTTTCAGTACGTTCATGATGTTGCTCCTTCAGTGGTGGGCCTTACTTCCATGACTCCACTGTAGCCAAACACATCGCTGAACGCCTGCGGATTGCGACAGAATGCAGCTTGGCCGGAGCCAGCTGCATTCCGCCGCGATGGGCGTCAGTAAATGACCACCGAGCGTATCGATTCGCCGCTTTTCATCAGGTCGAAGCCTTCGTTGATGCGCTCCAGCGGCAGGCGATGGGTGATCAGGTCGTCGATATTGAGCTTGCCTTCCATGTACCAGTCGACGATCTTCGGCACGTCGGTGCGGCCGCGCGCGCCGCCGAAGGCCGAACCCTTCCACACCCGCCCCGTCACCAGCTGGAACGGACGGGTGGAAATCTCCTGCCCCGCCGCCGCCACGCCGATGATGATGGACTGGCCCCAACCCTTGTGGCAGCACTCCAGCGACTGGCGCATGGTGGTGGTGTTGCCGATGCACTCGAAGGAGTAGTCGGCGCCGCCGTCGGTCAGCCCGATGATGGCGTCGACCACGTTCTCGACCTCGGTCGGATTGATGAAGTGGGTCATGCCGAACTTGCGCGCCATGTCCTGGCGGGCCGGGTTGATGTCGACGCCGATGATCTTGTCCGCGCCGACCATCCTGGCCGCCTGGATCACGTTCAGGCCGATGCCGCCCAGGCCGAACACCACCACGTTGGCGCCCGCCTCGACCTTGGCCGTGAACAGCACCGCGCCGACGCCGGTGGTGACGCCGCAACCGATGTAGCACACCTTGTCGAACGGCGCGTCCTCGCGGATCTTGGCCAGCGCGATTTCCGGCACCACGATGTAGTTGGAGAAGGTCGACGTGCCCATGTAGTGGTAGATCGGCTTGCCGTCGATGGAGAAGCGGCTGGTGGCGTCCGGCATCAGGCCGCGCCCCTGGGTCGAGCGGATCGACTGGCACAGGTTGGTCTTTTGCGACAGGCAGAATTTGCACTGGCGGCATTCCGGCGTGTACAGCGGAATGACGTGGTCGTCCTTTTTCAGCGACTTGACGCCGGGGCCGACATCGACCACCACGCCCGCGCCCTCATGGCCGAGAATGGCAGGGAAGATGCCTTCCGGGTCGGCGCCGGACAGCGTGTAGTAATCGGTGTGGCAGATGCCGGTGGCCTTGATCTCGACCAGCACCTCGCCCTCGCGCGGGCCGCCCAGTTCCACTTCCTCGATCGTCAGCGGTTTGCCCGCCTGCCATGCGATGGCTGCTTTGGTTTTCATTGTTCGTCCTGTGGCTGTGTTATTCGGGGGACCGGAACGGAGGGCCGTTCCGGTGGTCCGCCATGATAACAAGCCGGGGACGATCTGTGGTGCGCGCTCGACTACTGGGGTTCGATCGGCATCGCCTGGCCCAGGCACAGCAGGTCCGACACGGTGCGCCACAGCTGGCGCGGCGAGGTCCACGGCTTGGGCAGGAAGGCGCTGCCGGCCAGGTGCTGCTCCGGATGGCGGGCCGAGTACAGCAGCACGCGCGCCTCGCCCTGGCGCTGGCGCACCAGCGCCAGCAGGCTGCCGCCGTCGCCGTCCGGCAGGTCGGGGTCGATCACCACCAGCGCGAACCGCTGCAGCCGCAGCAGGGATTCGGCATCGGCCAGCGTGGCCACGTGCGTCACCTGGGTTTCCGGCACGAGCAGCGTGGACAGCACCAGCGCCGCGTCGGCGTCGCCGTCCACGTGCAGCACGCGCGGCGCTTCCGCGAAGATCGAAAAGCCGATGGCGCCGCCACCTTCCTGGTCGCTGAAGGGACGGTAGGTTTCCTGGGAAAAATCGTTCGTCATAAGTGTCTCCGCACACAAAACAAATGGAAATGCGGTGCCGGCAGCACAGGGATAGCCGGGGCAACGCGGGGTCGGCGGAGTTGGGCCGAGGGATGATGACGGTCGCAGGGGAAAGGCGGCCGGAGAGGCGGCAAGCGCAGGTTGGAGGCCCTGCCGCACATCGAAGCGGGCGGGTCAAACCCGCCGCTCACCAGCATAGTCTACATCAAGAATGCCACAAAGCAAGAAAATGCTGGGCGAAAAGCCGTCGGCGTCTACTTTTTCAGACGCTGGTTGAAGGCCACGTGCAAACTGTTCAATGTTTCTTCAGCCGCCAGCAGCTGGTCGGCCACCTCGTTGACCTTGCGGCGGTTGGAACGGGCGTGGTCGCGCAGCACCTCGAAGGCGGTGTTGCGGTCGGTCTGGAACTTGCACATCAGCAGGCCGACGGCCAGGCTGGTTTCGCGGCCGGCGGCCAGCGCGGCGTTCAGGTTCAGCTCGGTGCGGCGCAGCTGGCGGATTTCGTCGGCGCGCGCCAGGCCGGCGGTAAAGGCCGGCATCAGGTGGGTCTCGTCGACCGGCTTGACCAGGAAACCGACCGCGCCGTAGGAGGCGGCCTGCTTGCCGGCGTCGGCATCGCCGCGGCCGGACAGGAACATGAACGGCACCGAACTGGTGGCATGCAGCTGCTTGGCCAGTTCCAGGCCGTTCATGCCCGGCATGTGGATGTCGAGCAGGGCCAGGTCCGGCTCACGCTGGGCGATCAGCTGCAACGCCTGTTCGGCCGACGACGCCTTGAGGATATCGTAGCCGGAGCTGCCCAGCACCTCGCCGAGGAAATCGAGCAGCAGTTGATCGTCGTCGACGATGAGTATCAGACGCTTCGGGCTGGTAGGGACATTCATATGGCGGCAACCTTGGGCTTAAGCTAACGCACCAATTATAAAGCGGAAAACCGCGCCCGCCTCAAGCGATTTGTACACCCGCCTTTTCCGCCGCATACAGGCGGGTAAAAGCCGCCACCGCAGCCGCCACATCGTCGGCCTGGTAGACGCTGCTGATGGCCGCCACCATGGAAGCGCCGCGCGCCGCCAGCGGTGCGGCGTTTTCCGGCGTCATGCCGCCGATCACCACGGTCGGCACGCGGATGGCCGCGCGCGCCTGGTCGAGGATCTCCATCTTGGTAGTCACCGCGTATTTTTTTACGCGCGACGGGTAGAAACCGCCGAAGGCCACGTAGCTGGCGCCGGCCGCCTGCGCATCCAGCGCGCGCGGCAGGTCGCCGTAGCAGGAGGCGCCGATGATCTTGTCCGGGCCCAGCCGGGCGCGCACCTGCGCCACCTCGGCATCGGTGCCGCCGACATGGACGCCGTCGGCGCCGATCTGCTGGCACAGTTCGACATGGTCGTTGACGATGAAGGGCACGCCGTAGCGCCGGCACAACGCCAGCAGCGCGCCGGCCTGCTCCAGCCGCAGCGCCGGGCCGGCTTCCTTGTGGCGGTATTGCAGCAGCGCGATGCCGGGGCGCGCGCCCCGGCCGGCGGCCAGCGCCTGCTCGCTCAGGTCCAGCAGGCGGCCGGTGTCGTCCCAGTCGGGCGTTACCAAATAAAGTCCTTGCATGATGTTCTCTCAGATGTGGGGTAAGCGCTGCGGGATGCGCTGGCCGGGCGCCACGGTGTAGGCGCCGCGCAAGGAACGGTAGCAATACTGCTGCGCCAGTTCCAGCGCCCGCTCCATCGGCATGCCCAGCGCCAGCTGGCCGGCGATGGCCGAGGCCAGCGTGCAGCCGCTGCCGTGGAAGGCGCCGCTCAGGCGCGGCCAGTGCCAGTTGCGCGCATCTTCCTGCGGGCCGGGATCGGACAGCCGTTGCATCGGCGCCGCGCCGGGGCCGAACCAGCGGTTGACCACTTCGTCGCCCTCGCCATGGCCGCCGGTGATCAGCACATGGCGGCAGCCGCGCGCGCGCAAGGCCTGCGCCTGCGCGGACGGCTCGGCGGCGCCGGTCAGCGCCAGCGCCTCCGGGCCGTTGGGCGTGAGCACCGTCACCAGCGGCAGCAGCGGCGCCAGCGCCTGCACCGCGTCGTCGCGCGACAGCAGGTCGCCGTGGCCGCTGGCCAGCACCGGGTCCAGCACCACCGGCAGCTCCGGCTGGCGGCTGCGCAGGCGGGCGATGATTTCGGCGATCGCCTGCGCGTTGGCGGCGCTGCCGGGGATGCCGATCTTCACCGCCCGCACCGTCACCTTGTCGACCAGCGCCTGGGCCTGGCGCAGCACCATGGCGCCGTCGACCGGCTGCACGCCGTAGACGCGGTCGTTGTCCTGCACCGTCAGCGCGGTGGCCACGGTGAGCGCGTGCGCGCCCTGCCCGGCCACCGATTGCAGGTCGGCCGCGATGCCGGCGCCGCCCGACGGATCGAGCCCGGCGAACACCAGCACGCAGGGCCGCGCCACCAGTTGCGCCATCAGCTGGGCGGCCAGCTCGGCGGACAAGGGCACGCTCATGCGAGACGGCCCGCCATCGGCGACGATGGCGAGGCGGCGAACTTGCGGGCGATGCGGCCGGCCAGGTAAGCCTCGCGGCCGGCCTGCACGCCCAGCTTCATGGCGCGCGCCATGCGCACCGGATCCTGCGCGCCGGCGATGGCGGTGTTCATCAGCACGCCGTCGCAGCCCAGCTCCATGGCGATGGCGGCGTCCGACGCCGTGCCGACGCCGGCGTCGACCAGCACCGGCACCTTGGCCTGCTCGATGATCAGCGACAGGTTCCACGGATTGAGGATGCCCATGCCGGAGCCGATCAGCGAAGCCAGCGGCATCACCGCCACGCAGCCGATGTCTTCGAGGATCCTGGCCTGGATCGGATCGTCGCTGCAATACACCATGACGTCGAAGCCGTCCTTGACCAGCGCCTCGGCGGCGACCAGGGTTTCCGGCATGTGCGGGAACAGCGTCTTCTCGTCGCCCAGCACTTCGAGCTTGACCAGCTTGTGGCCGTTCAGCAGTTCGCGCGCCATTTGCAGCGTGTAGACCGCGTCCTTGGCGGTGTAGCAGCCGGCCGTGTTGGGCAGGATGGTGTACTGCGACGGCGGCAGCACGTCCAGCAGGCTGGGCGCCTTCGGATCCTGGCCGATGTTGACGCGGCGGATGGCCACGGTGATGATTTCCGCTTCGGCGGCGTCGGTCGCCTCGCGGGTCTGCTGCAAGTCCTTGTACTTGCCGCTGCCGACCAGCAGCCGCGATTTGTAGCTCTTGCCTGCGATGGTGAGCAAGTCTTGATTTTCCATGATGATTCCTTGATGTGTTTAACCGCCGCCGATGGCGCGCACGATGTCGACCTTGTCCTGCGGCTGCAGCTCGCGCTGCGGCCACTGCTGGCGCGGCACCACCGCGCGGTTGACCGCCAGCGCCAGCGCCTGCCCGGTCAACGACAAAGCGTCGATCAGTTCATTCAGCGTCTGGCGCGGCGGCACCTGGTGCGGGGCGCCGTTCAATTCGATGTCGATCATGCCGGCCTCACAGCTTGCGATACAGTTCGGCGCCGTTCTTGATGAACTCCACCGCCTTGACCTGCATGCCCTGTTCCAGCGCCGCGCCGTCGCTCATGCCGTTGGCGGCGGCGAACTCGCGCACTTCCTGCGTGATCTTCATCGAGCAGAAATGCGGGCCGCACATCGAGCAGAAATGCGCCACCTTGGCCGAATCCTTGGGCAGCGTCTCGTCGTGGAACTCGCGCGCCTTGTCCGGGTCGAGGCCGATGTTGAACTGGTCGTCCCAGCGGAACTCGAAGCGCGCCTTGGACAGCGCGTTGTCGCGGATCTGCGCGCCCGGATGGCCCTTGGCCAGGTCGGCCGCGTGTGCGGCGATCTTGTAGGTGATGATGCCGTCCTTGACGTCGTTCTTGTCGGGCAGGCCCAGGTGCTCCTTCGGCGTGACGTAGCACAGCATGGCGGTGCCGTACCAGCCGATCTGCGCGGCGCCGATGCCGGAGGTGATGTGGTCGTAGCCTGGCGCGATGTCGGTGGTCAACGGGCCCAGCGTGTAGAACGGCGCCTCGTGGCACTGTTCCAGTTGCAGGTCCATGTTCTCCTTGATCAGCTGCATCGGCACGTGGCCCGGGCCTTCGATCATCACCTGCACGTCGTGCTTCCAGGCGATCTGGGTCAGTTCGCCCAGGGTCTTCAGCTCGCCCAGCTGTGCCTCGTCGTTGGCGTCGTAAATGGACCCAGGCCGCAATCCATCCCCCAGCGAGAACGAGACGTCGTAAGCCTTCATGATCTGGCAGATCTCTTCGAAATGCGTGTACAGGAAGGATTCCTTGTGGTGCGCCAGGCACCACTTGGCCATGATGGAGCCGCCGCGCGACACGATGCCGGTCAGGCGCTTGGCCGTCATCGGCACATAGCGCAGCAGCACGCCGGCGTGGATGGTGAAGTAGTCGACGCCCTGCTCGGCCTGCTCGATCAGCGTGTCGCGGAAGATTTCCCAGGTCAGGTCTTCGGCCTTGCCGTTGACCTTTTCCAGCGCCTGGTAGATCGGCACGGTGCCGATGGGGACCGGGCTGTTGCGGATGATCCACTCGCGCGTTTCGTGGATGTGCTTGCCGGTCGACAGGTCCATGACGTTGTCGCCGCCCCAGCGGATGGCCCAGGTCATCTTCTCGACTTCCTCGCCGATCGACGAGGTGACGGCGGAGTTGCCGATGTTGGCGTTGATCTTGACGAGGAAATTGCGGCCGATGATCATCGGTTCGATTTCCGGGTGGTTGATGTTGGCCGGAATGATGGCGCGGCCGCGGGCGATTTCGTCGCGCACGAATTCCGGCGTGATGGTGGCCGGGATGCTGGCGCCGAACGACTGGCCCGGATGCTGGCGGCCCATCAGGTCGGCCAGGCGCTGGCCCATCGGGCCGGAGTTCTTCAGGTTTTCCAGGTATTCCTGGCGGCGCAGGTTTTCGCGGATGGCGACGAACTCCATCTCCGGCGTGATGATGCCCTGGCGCGCGTAGTGCATCTGCGTGACGTTCCTGCCTTCACGGGCGCGGCGCGGCTTGCGGTGCAGGTTGAAGCGCAGCTCGGCCAGCGCCGGATCGGCCAGGCGGGCCTGGCCGTATTCGGAGGTCGGGCCGTCCAGCTCCTCGGTATCGTCGCGCTCCAGTATCCACGGCAGGCGCGGCGTGGCGGCCAGGCCGGAGCGGATATCGATGGTGGCGTCCGGGTCGGTGTAAGGGCCGGAGGTGTCGTAGACGTAGATCGGCGGATTGGCTTCGAAACCGAACGAGGCCGGCGTGTCGGCCTGGGTGATTTCGCGCATCGGCACGCGGATATCGGGACGGCTGCCTTCGACGTAGACTTTGCGGGAATTCGGCAGGGGCTTGATGGCTGCCTCGTCCACCGTGGCGGTGGCGGAGAGGAATTTAGGATTGGCGTTCATTTGGCTCCTTCGTTAGCTACAGGAGCCAGCAAAGGAGGTTGGACGGCGCCGGGCCACAGATGGAGCGATGCGTGGCGGCGATGTCCTAAGCTTCCCTTCGCTGGCATTATCCAGATCAGGTTCGGAGGGTATTTCTCACCCGCGCCATCGCAATAATGCGATGGGCAGGACCCCTAGCGTGTGCCGCCTCGCGGCAGCGGGACGATTATACCCCCGCCTTTCAACGTTGCGCAAAAAATACTGACTAGCTTGCTATTTGGATGACTCGCCGCTAGCCTAGGTGTATGAAAAATAAAACAGAGACGGGCCAGCCGCGCAATCGACTGAGGCTGGCAACGCTGGTCACGCTGGGCGTCTGCGCCACGGTGGCGCTGAGCACGGCGCTGCAACTGGCGCTGGTCGACCACTTCGCCACCAACTACGCCGGCAAGGAAGCCGAGCTGCGGCTACAGCAGCTGTCCTGGCAGATGCGCGACTCGCTCAACCGCGTGGTCAGCAAGGCGGCCGGCGACGTCCAGCTGGTGACGGCGCTGGCCCAGGTGCGCGAAGCGCGCGACCCGGCCGCCGCGCGCGCCGTGCTCGACAGCCTGCAGGACAGCTTCCCCGACTACGCCTGGATCGGCATCGCCGGCCAGGACGGCAAGGTGTACGCCGCCGCCCACGGCTTGCTGGAAAACGCCGACGTCAGCGCGCGCCCGTGGTTCAAGGCCGGCCAGAGCGGCTTGCGCACCATCGACTATCATCCCGCACTGCTGCTCGGCAAACTGCTGCCGCAGGCGGCCGACCCGTGGCGCTTCATCGACGTGGCGGCGCCGGTGCGGCGCGCCGACGGCCAGCCGTGGGGCGTGCTGGGCGTGCACATGAGCTGGAACTGGGCGCGCCGCCTGGCGCGCAATCTGCTTACGCCGGCGCTGCGCGAATACGGCGCTGAAATCCTGGTGGTGCGCAACGACGCCACCGTGCTGCTGGGGCCGGCGGGCATGGAGGAAAAGAAACTCAACACCACCAGCCTGCAACTGGCGCAGGCCGGCCAGACCGGCGCCATCCGCGAGACCTGGCCGGACGGCAAGGTCTACCTGACCGGCTACAGCCAGACCGGGCAGAGCGGCGACACCGCCACCTTGCAATGGTCGGTGCTGGTGCGCCAGCCGGAGCAGGTGGCGATGGCCGCCTCGCGCCAGCTGGAGCAGCTGATATTGTGGCTGAGCGTGGCCGCCGGCGCGGCGATGGCGCTGGTCGCCGCCTTCCTGGCGCGCCGGCTGACGCAGCCGATGGACAGGCTGAGCCGCACCATCGAACAGCGCGCCAAGGCCGTCGAAGAGGGCCAGCCGCTGCCGGAAGTGCCGGCGATCGACGGCTTCCGCGAAGCGCAGGTGCTGTCGCGGGCGATGCGGGAAATGGTGTACAGCGAAGCGCGCCACGTGGACCTGCTGCAAACCATGAACGAACAACTGGAAAGCACGGTGGCCCGGCGCACCGCCGAGCTGGAGCAGCTGGTCATGCGCGACGTGCTGACCGGGCTGCCGAACCGGCGCGCGCTGATGCAGGCGCTGCCCGCGGCGATGGCGCGCGTGACGCGCATGCGCCAGCCGTGCGCGGTGCTGTTCCTCGACCTCGATGGCTTCAAGAACGTCAACGACACCCACGGGCATGAGGAAGGCGACGAGCTGCTGCGCCAGTTTGGCCAGCGCATCGTCGGCGCCGTGCGGCGCACCGACACCGTGGCGCGGCTGGCCGGCGACGAGTTCGTGGCGATACTGGAAAACCTCAGCGACGCGGCGGCGGCGGAAGAGATGGGCCGCAAGATGATGCCGCTACTGCGCGAGCCCTTCGTGCTGAAGACCGCCACCGTCAACCTGAGCGCCAGCATCGGCATCGCCATCCACCAGCCGGGCGACGCCGAAGACCTGGACGCGCTGCTGGCCCGCGCCGACCGCGCCATGTACGAGGCCAAGCGCGGGGGCAAGAACAATGTCGTCGTGGCGGCGGCCGCGCCGGTTTAATCCTTGAACACCGGCGGCCGCTTGCCCATGCCGGACATCATCGCTTCCTGCAGGTCGGCCGACATCAGCATGGCGGCGTTCCACGTGGCGTTGTAGTTGAGGCCGTCGGCCACCGAGTGGTCGCGGGCGTAGGTGATCATTTCCTTCACGCCGCGTATCGCCAGCGGCGCCTTGGCGGCGATGTCGGCGGCGATCGCGCGCACGCCCTCGCGCAGCGCTTCCGGCGTGTCGAACACGCGGTTGACCAGGCGGATCTCCTTCGCCTCGGCGGCGTCCACCTTGCGCGCCGTGTAGGCCAGCTCGCGCGCCATTCCGTCGCCGATCAGCTTGGGCAGGCGCTGCAAGGTGCCCACGTCGGCCGTCATGCCGATGTCGATTTCCTTGATGCTGAACCAGGCGTCGGCCGAGCAGTAGCGCATGTCGGCGCAGCAGATCAGGTCGATGCCGCCGCCGACGCAGGCGCCGTGCACGGCCGCCAGCACCGGCTTGCGGCAGCGCTCCAGGCTGGTCAGCGTGTCCTGCAGGTCGAGGATCACGCGGCGCAGGTTCTCGCGCGTGCGGCCGTCGCAATCGTCGCGGATCTGCGCGCCCATGCCCATCATCATCTGCAGGTCGATGCCGGAGGTGAAGGCCTTGCCCTCCCCTTCCAGCACCGCCACGCGGATCTCCGGCGTGGCGTCGATGTGCTGGAACACGCTGCGGATATCGTTCCACATCGCCAGGTTCATCGCGTTCAGTTTTTCCGGGCGGTTCAGGCGCACGGTGGCGATATGGTCTGCAACGCTGAGGGTGACGGTTTCAAAGCTGGGCATCGGGGTCTCCTGTGATGGTTCGCCCAAGAATACCCCAGTTGGGGCGGCCGCAACAAGCCGGCCGCCGCCTGCCCCCGTCGTTCCCGCGCAAGCGGGAATGACGGCGGTGACAGCGCCCTTACTGCGGCGGATACGTCACGGTCAGCGTGTAGCTGGCCGCGGTGTAGCCGTTCAACAGCACATAGGCATTGCCGGCGGCGGTGTACGACACGCTGCAATTCTCGGTGCTGGTCGGGCCGTCGGACTTGCAGTCGTAGGTGGTGGTGGTCGGCGTGCCGGCCTTGCGCACGTACAGGTCGGTGTCGCCGCTGCCGCTGAGCGCGGCCTTGAAGCTGCCGTTGGCCGCCACCTTGTACGGGCCGTAGGCGCGGGTCTGGCCCTTGGCCAGCGTGCCGGTGAAGGTCTCGGTGCGGTCGCCCGGCGGCGTCACGCCGCCGCCGTCGCTGCCCAGCTCGACCGCGTAGGCCAGCGCCATGCGCGCGAACTTCAGCGCGTGGTCGGCCTGGTTGCCGGTGTTGGCGTAGGTGTCGTTGGCGGTGTGGATGTAGGGATCGTCCTCGCCCATCGCCGCCTCGAACGGCATCGACGACCAGTAGCCGGCCGAGGTCCACGACGCATGGTCGGAGCAGGCATAGCCGCACTTGTCGTAGCCTATCTTCAGCGTCGGCAGGTAGGTCGTGATCAGGTTGCCGACGAAGGTGTTCTGCGCGCTGTCGGTGTAGTCGGTGTACAGGTAGATGTCGTTGACCGAGCCCTTGTAGTTGGTCATGTCGAGCTGCATCACGCCGACCACGTTGACGTTGTTGGCCTTGTGGTTCTGGGCGATGTCCTGCGAGCCGCGCAGGCCCACTTCCTCGGCGGCGTAGCCGATCATCTTGATGGTGCGGCGCGGCTTGTAGCCGCTGGCCACCATCACCCGCAGCACCTCGGTCATGCTGGCGATGCCGGAGGCGTCGTCGTCGGCGCCGGGCGCCTTGGTGGTCTCGCCGGTGCCGGACTGGTTGATCGAGTCCAGGTGGCCGCCCAGCACCACCACTTCGTTCGGATTATCGGTGCCGGTGATGGTCAGGATCACCGATTTCTGCGGCCACGACGCGTGCGTGTACTGGGTCACGGCGATGTCGCTGCGGCCGGCCGCGATCGTGGTCCAGCGCTGCTTGAGCCAATTGGACGCGTTGACGCCGTTGTTGGTGGTGTAGTAGCGGTTGGCGTAGGCGGACATGTCGACGATGGTCTGGCCGATGTTACTGGCCTGCATCTGGCTCAGCATGGGATTGACCACGCTTTGCTGGTCGATCACATACGACGGCCGTATCGCGGCCAGTTGCGCAGTCTGGGCCTGGGCCTGGTCCTTGGCCGGCGACAGCGCGGCCAGGCCGGCCGCCTCGCTGGCATGGAACATGAAACCGCCGCAGCGGCGCAGCTTCTTGTGCACGGCGGCCGACAGCGACAGCATCTGCTGCTCGTCGACCTCGACCAGATGCAGCTTTTCCTGCCCCGCCGAAGCGGCGAACGTGGCGCGGCTCTCGCGCGCCTGCAGCTGCGGCGCCACCTTTTGCAACTGGGCATAGGCGGCGTCGCCGACGCTGATCCAGATCTTGTTGGACTGGGCCAGCGCGGAAGCCGAAGCACCGGCGAATAAGCCAGCGATCAGCACAGCAATGATGCGTGTTGTCATTTCCGTCTCCTTGTCATTCAAACCATCATCAGGGCCGACAACGGTATGCCTTTGACGGAGACGAGTCAAAAAAATTCCAGAATTCGACATCCTGGCCGCAAATGTCCAGAGTTTAACAATCCGCCAAGCAGCCTCGAATCTGCGCATGGCTTGCCGCGTCATCTATAATGGCTGTTTTCCCAAATTTAATCTGCCAAATCATGGAATTAGCCAAGTCTTTCGAGCCTGCCGACATTGAACAATTCTGGCGTACCGAGTGGGAACAGCGCGGTTACTACACCGCCACCCTCGACGCCGGCAAACCTTCTTTCAGCATCCAGCTGCCGCCGCCGAACGTGACCGGCACCCTGCACATGGGCCATGCCTTCAACCAGACCATCATGGACGGCCTGACCCGCTACCATCGCATGCTGGGCCATAACACCGCCTGGATCCCGGGCACCGACCACGCCGGCATCGCCACCCAGATCGTGGTGGAGCGCCAGCTGGACGCGCAGAAAATCTCGCGCCACGACCTCGGCCGCGAAGAGTTCGTCAAGAAAGTCTGGGAGTGGAAAGAGAAATCCGGCTCCACCATCACCGGCCAGATGCGCCGCCTGGGCGCGTCGCCGGACTGGCAGCGCGAATACTTCACGATGGACGAGCCGCGCTCGAAAGTCGTCACCGACGTCTTCGTGCGCCTGCACGAGCAAGGCCTGATCTACCGCGGCAAGCGCCTGGTCAACTGGGATCCGGTGCTGGGCACCGCCGTCTCCGACCTGGAAGTGGTGTCGGAAGAGGAAGACGGCTCGATGTGGTACATCAAGTACCCGCTGGCCGATGGCAGCGGCACGCTGACCGTCGCCACCACCCGTCCTGAAACCATGCTGGGCGACGTCGCCGTGGCGGTGGACCCGACCGACGAGCGCTACCTGCCGCTGGTCGGCAAGATGCTGAAGCTGCCGCTGACCGACCGCGAAATCCCGATCATCGCCGACGAATACGTCGACAAGGAATTCGGCACCGGCTGCGTCAAGATCACGCCTGCGCACGACCTGAACGACTACGCCGTCGGCCAGCGCCACAAGCTGCCGCTGCTGACCATCATGACGCTGGAAGCGAAGATCAACGATGAAGCGCCGCTCGCCTACCGCGGCATGGACCGCTTCGTGGCGCGCAAGCAGATCGTCGCCGACCTGGACGCGCTGGGCTTGCTGGAACAAGTCAAGCCGCACAAGCTGATGGTGCCGCGCGGCGACCGCACCGGCGTCATCATCGAACCGATGCTGACCGACCAGTGGTTCGTCGCCATGAGCAAGCCGGCGCCGGAAGGCACTTTCTTCCCGGGCAAATCGATCGCCGAAACCGCGCTGGACAAGGTCGCCAACGGCGAGATCAAGTTCGTGCCGGAAAACTGGAGCACCACCTACAACCAGTGGCTCAACAACATCCAGGACTGGTGCATCTCGCGCCAGCTGTGGTGGGGCCACCAGATCCCGGCATGGTATGACGACGCCGGCAACATCTTTGTCGCCAAGACCGAGGCCGAAGCGATCGCGCAAGCGGCCGCCAAGGGCGTGACCGGCCCGCTGCGCCGCGACAACGACGTGCTCGACACGTGGTTCTCGTCCGCGCTGGTGCCGTTCTCCACGCTGGGCTGGCCGGAGGAAACGCCTGATATCAAGGCCTTCCTGCCGTCGTCGGTGCTGGTCACGGGCTTCGACATCATCTTCTTCTGGGTGGCGCGCATGGTCATGATGACCGCGCACTTCACCGGCAAGGTACCGTTCGAGACCGTGTACGTGCACGGCCTGGTGCGCGACTCGACCGGCCAGAAGATGTCCAAGTCCAAGGGCAACACGCTGGACCCGATCGACCTGATCGACGGCATCGGCATCGATGCGCTGGTGGAAAAACGCACCACCGGCCTGATGAACCCGAAAGCGGCCGAGAAGATCGCCAAGGCCACCCGCAAGGAGTTCCCGGAAGGTATCGCCGCGTACGGCACCGACGCGGTGCGCTTCACGATGGCGTCGTACGCCTCGCTGGGCCGCAACATCAACTTCGACCTGGGCCGCGCCGAAGGCTATCGCAACTTCTGCAACAAGCTGTGGAACGCCACCCGCTTCGTGCTGATGAATACCGAAGGCAAGGATTGCTCGGCCAGCGTGGACGACCTCGCATTGCACTCTTCCAACGCCGACAAGTGGATCATCTCGCTGCTGCAAAAAGCCGAGCTGGACGTGGCCAAGGGCTTCGAAGACTACCGCTTCGACAACATCGCCTCGACCATCTACAAGTTCGTCTGGGACGAGTACTGCGACTGGTATCTGGAAGTGGCCAAGGTCCAGGTGCAGAGCGGCACCGAAGGCCAGCAGCGCGCCACCCGCCACACGCTGCTGCGCGTGCTGGAAGTGGTGCTGCGTCTGGCGCATCCGGTGATCCCGTTCGTCACCGAAGCATTGTGGCAAGCCGTTGCGCCGCTGGCCGGCAAGACCGGCGACTCGATCATGATGCAGCCTTACCCGATCGCCAACACCGCCGCCATCGATGAAGCGGCCGAGGCGTGGATGCAGCAGTTGAAGGCGCTGACCGACGCGACCCGCAACCTGCGCGGCGAAATGCAGCTGGCACCGTCGCTGCGCGTGCCGCTGATCGTCGAGCCGACCAATGCGGCCGACAAGGCGGCGATGGAAGTGTTCGCACCGTACATCCAGTCGCTGGGCAAGCTGGCCGAAGTGCAGATCGTCGACGCGCTGCCGGAATCGCCGGCCGCCGTGTCCATCGTGGGCACGACCAAGCTGATGCTGAAGGTGGAGATCGATGTGAAGGCCGAGCGCGAGCGTCTGGCCAAGGAGATCGCCCGCGTTGAAGGCGAGATCAACAAGGCCAACGGCAAGCTGTCGAACGAAAGCTTCGTCGCCCGCGCGCCGGCCGAGGTGGTGGCGCAGGAGAAGGAACGCGTCGCCAACTTCTCGGCCACGCTGGACAAGATGCGCGAGCAATTCGCCAAGCTGCCGGCTGCCTGATAAGGTCAGGTGCCACGCAAAAAAGCCGCACGGTGCAAGCCGCGCGGCTTTTTTTATCAACGGTCGATACCCGCGAACAACTGGGGTCAAGTCTGACATTCGGACACGAGCTCTGCTGTAACGCCCGCTTACAGCAGAGCTCGTGTCCGAATGTCAGACTTGACCCCATTTTAGCGTTTTTCAGCTAGCGGTCGATACGCGTGGTCATCATGATCGATGTCGTCGTGCGCTCCACGCCATCCAGCGCGCCGATGCGATCCACCACGCCGTCCAGCTCTTCCACCGATGCCGCTTCGACGCCGGCGATGAAGTCGTAAATCCCGTTCACCGAATGCAGCGTGCGCACCTGCGCGACGCGGCGCAAGGCCCGCTCGATGGCGGGCGTCAGCTTGGGCGTCGCCGTGATCATCACCAGCGCGCGCACCAGCCCGGCCTGATAGTCCGCACTAGTACGCACCGTGTAGCCGATCACCACGCCGGAACGCTCCAGCCGCTCGATGCGGCTTTGCACCGTCGTGCGCGACATCCCCAGCTTGCGCGCCAACTCGGTCGTGGTGGCGCGCGCGTTTTCGCGCAGCAGCGCCAGCAGTTGTTGATCGATCTCGTCCATGTTTTCCTTTTGCCGAAATATTCGGCATTTTGACAATAATTTTCGCGCAATTCGTCGCCCTGCGCAATGCAATTTGCCGAAGCCGTCCGCACAATGGAGGTTCTGAGTTCAAGGAGTGATCTGATGCGCGACGTAGTGATTATCGGCGGCGGCCACAACGGCCTGGTATGTGCCCACTATCTGGCCAAGGCCGGCTTGAAAGTCACCGTGCTGGAGCGGCGCTCCGTGGTCGGCGGCGCGGCGGTGACGGAGGAATTCCATCCGGGCTTCCGCAACTCCGTGGCCGCCTACACCGTGTCGCTGCTCAATCCCAAGGTGATCGCCGATCTGGAACTGGCCAGTCACGGCTTGCGCATCGTCGAGCGCCCGCTGTCGAACTTCCTGCCGCTGGAAGACGGCCGCTACCTGAAGATAGGCGCCGGCCAGACCGAGGCCGAAGTGGCGAAATTCTCCCCACGCGACGCCGGCCGCCTGCAAGCCTACGCCGAGCATCTGGAAACGGCCGCCGGGCTGCTGCGCGACACCGTGCTGCAAACGCCGCCCAACGTGGTCCAGGGCGGCTGGCTGGGCGCCTTGCCCGAACTGTTCAAGGCCGGCAGCCTCGGCAACCGCCTGCGCAAGCTGCCCATCGCCACCCAGCGCGAATTGCTCGACCTGTTCACCAAATCGGCCGGCGACTATCTGGACGGCTGGTTCGACAGCGCGCCGATCAAGGCCGCCTACGGTTTCGACAGCATCGTCGGCAACTACGCCAGCCCTTATACGCCAGGCTCGGCCTACGTGCTGCTGCACCATGTGTTCGGCGAGGTGAACGGTAAGAAAGGCGCATGGGGCCACGCCATCGGCGGCATGGGCGCGATCACGCAGGCGATGGCGCGCTCGGCCGAGGCCAGCGGCGTCGAGATCCGCACCGGCTGCGGCGTGCGGGAAGTGCTGTTGGATAAGGGCCGCGCCGTGGGCGTCGTCACCACAAGCGGCGAGCGGCTCGATGCGCGGGTGGTGGTGTCCAACCTCAATCCGCGTTTGCTGTACACCTCGCTGGTCGACGCGGCCGCCCTGCCCGCCGACTTCCTGCGCCGCATGGAGGGCTGGCGTTGCGGCTCCGGCACCTTCCGCATGAACGTCGCGCTGTCGGAACTGCCGGACTTCAGCTGCCTGCCCGGCAAGCAGATGGCACAGCACCACGGCAGCGGCATCATCATCGCTCCCAGCCTGGACTACATGGAACGCGCCTATCACGACGCGCGCGCGCTGGGCTGGTCGCGCAAGCCCATCGTGGAAGTGCTGATCCCGTCGACGCTGGACCCGACGCTGGCGCCGCCCGGCCAGCACGTCGCCAGCCTGTTCTGCCAGCACGTGGCGCCGCAATTGCCCGACGGCGCCAGCTGGGACGAGCACCGCGATACCGTGGCCGACCTGATGATAGACACCGTCAACCACTACGCGCCCAACTTCAAGGCTTCGGTGCTGGGCCGGCAGATCATGAGTCCGCTCGACCTGGAGCGCACCTTCGGGCTGGTCGGCGGCGACATCTTCCACGGCGCGCTGGGGCTGGACCAGCTGTTCTCGGCGCGCCCGATGCTGGGCCATGCCGACTATCGCGGCCCGATCGCCGGGCTCTACACCTGCGGCGCGGGCACGCATCCCGGCGGCGGCGTGACCGGCGCGCCCGGCCACAACGCCGCACGCGAAGTGCTGCGCGATTTCAAGCTGAAGAAGTACGCCTGATCACGGCGCCAGCAAGGCGGCGTAGCGTTCGATATCGACGTTGCCGCCGCTGATGATGACGCCCACGCGCTTGCCGCGCAGTTGCTCCTTCATGGCGCGCGCGGCGGCGAAGCCCAGGCAGCCGGTCGGCTCCACCACCATCTTCATGCGGGCGGCGAAGAAGCGCATTTCCGCGCGCAGCTGTTCGTCGCTGACGGTCAGGATATCGTCGACGTCGCGCTGGATGATGGGGAAAGTCAGCTTGCCCAGGTGCTGGGTCTGCGCGCCGTCGGCGATGGTCTTGGGCGTATCGATGTGCACGATGCTGCCGCTGCGGAACGATTGCTGGCCGTCGTTGCCGGCTTCCGGCTCGACGCCGTAGATGCTGGTCGACGGCGAGATCGCGCGCGCCGCTAAAGCCGAGCCGCTCAGCAAGCCGCCGCCGCCGAGGCAGACGAACAGCGCGTCCAGGCGGGGCACATCCTCCAGCAATTCCTTGGCCGCAGTGCCTTGGCCGGCGATCACGTCGGCGTGATCGTAGGGCGGGATCAGCGTCAGGCCATGCTTGGCGGCCAGGTCGCGGCCTATCTGTTCGCGGTCTTCGGTGTAACGGTCGTAGAGCACCACCTCCGCGCCGTAGCCGCGCGTGGCGGCGATCTTCGACGCCGGCGCGTCGTGCGGCATGATGATGGTGGCGGGTATGCCCATCAGCCGGGCCGACAGCGCAATCGCCTGCGCATGGTTGCCCGACGAGAAGGCCACCACGCCGGCGCGGCGCTGCACGTCGTCGAAGCGCGCCAGCGCGTTGTAGCCGCCGCGGAATTTGAACGCGCCCATGCGCTGCAGGTTCTCGCACTTGAAGAACACCTCGGCGCCCAGTTCCTCGTTGGCGGTGCGCGAGGTGGCGACCGGCGTGCGGTGCGCATGGCCGGCGATGCGTTCCGAGGCGGCGACCACGTCGGCGTAGGTTGGGAGTTTCAGTTCGCTCATGCTATTCCTTGTCATTACCAGGGCCAGGCGATGTTGGTGCCTGTGCCAGTTGCCAAAGCGCGCTGCCGCAGCATGCGCGCCACCGAAAGATCTTGCAGGGCGATGCCCGTCATGTCGAACAGCGTGACGGTGTCCGCCGCGATGCCGTGGCGCGCGCGCCCGCCGGCGGCCAACAGCGTGCCGAATTCCTGCGCCGGCGTCTGCGGCGCCCATTGCAGCTCGCCGATGGTCAGCGCCTGCGTCAAATCGTCGGCCCAGACGCGCGCCCGCGCCGGCAAGCCTTCCGGCAGCTCGCGCTTGCCGCGCGTGTCGCTGCCGACGCAATTCAAATGGGTGCCGGGACGCACGGCCTGCGCCGCGAACAGCGGGCCGCGTCCGGGCGTGGCGGTGATGACGATGTCGCTGTCGGCCACCGCCGCGTCGGGACCGGCGCCGGGGGCGATGTCGCAGCGCTGCGCGAAGCGCGCTTCGAACTGCGGGTCGCGACGGCCGTCGGAGGTCAGGTAGCGCACGCTGCGCAGGGCGGGCAGCACGCGCAGCGCGTAGTCCACATGCGCCGCGGCTTGCACGCCGGTGCCGAACACGCACAGCGCCGCGCTGTCCCGCCGCGCCAAAGCCAGCAGGCCCAGCGCGCCCGCCGCTGCGGTACGGGTGGTGGTGACGGCGTTGCCGTCGATCAGGCATTGCGGCCTGCCGCTGGCCGGATCGAACAGCATGATCGTGGCCTGGTGGCCGTCGGCGCCGTGCTGGCGGTTGCCGGGCCAGAAGCCGGCCGCCTTCATGCCCAGCAGCTCCTGCTGCATCACGCCGCCGGATTTGATGCCGAACACGCCGGCCGGCAAGACTTCGCGCACCAGCGGGAAGATGCGGCCTTCGCCGTTGGCGTGCAGCAGGAAAGCTTCGCGCACGGCGGCCATCACCAGCTCCGGCTGCAACAGCGCGGCGGCCTGGTCGCGGTCCAGCAACAGCAGTTGGGCTTTATCTGGCATCGTTGTACACCGTGGCGCGCGAGACGTTGAGGTAGTTGGCGACGATGTCCATGGCGCGGCGCACGTCGCTCAGGCCGGATTCCTTGAGTTCGCGCATCAGCGCCTTGCGCTCGTCGGCCTTGAGCGCGCGCGGCGTGGTGGCCAGGCGCGCGGCAAACTGGTCGATGCGGGCGCGCAGCGCGTCGGCGCCGGCCGGCTCCAGCGTCTCACGGATGGCGGAATCGTTGTCCACCGAGCTGAACTGCGTCAGCAAGGTGTTCAGGCTGCGGAACACCGTCAGGTCGACATTCATGCACAGCGCGGCGACATACTGGCCGCTGCTGTCCTTGATGCCGATCGAGGTGCTCTTGGCGCGGCGGCCGTCGGCGAAGGTGTTGGGATAGTTGGCGATGACCTGGGCGATATCGGGATCGGCGGCGCGCGCCAGGCCCAGCTCCGTCGCCGGCGCGCCGATGCTGCGGCCGGACAGGTTGTTGTGGATCGCTAAAATGGCGTGCTCGGGATCGGTCAGGTCGTGCAGCACCACTTCGCAGAACGGCGCCAGGGTCCTGCCCAGGCCGTCGGCGACTTGCTGCATCTGTTCGAGCAGGTTTTGCTGTTCGGGTGTTTTCGTCATTTACACATATTATCTTGTTTTAGATATTTTGTGTAAAACCCGCAAAAATAGTACGACCGGTCATTTATTTGCTACACTCTTTGGACAAAAAATCACCCTGGAGACACCAAATGAAATACCTCGCCTTCATCATCACCGCCGCGCTGTCGATCGCGCCGGCCTTTGCCGACGACGCCTCCCCGGTCGGCCTGTGGAAAAACATCGACGACGTCAGCGGCAAGCCGAAAGCGCTGATCCGCATCACCGAAAGCAATGGCGCGCTGCAAGGCAAGATCGAACAACTGTTCCGCGCGCCGAACGAAGACCAGAATCCGAAATGCGAAAAGTGCGAAGGCGCGCGCAAGGATCAGCCGGTCGTCGGCCTGGTGATCATGACCGGCCTGAAAAAAGACGGCGACGAATACAACGGCGGCGAGATCCTGGACCCGGACAACGGCAAGGTCTACCGCAGCAAGATGCACCTGACCGACAGCGGCAAGAAGCTGAGCGTGCGCGGCTACATCGGCGTGCCGATGCTGGGCCGCTCGCAGGTGTGGGTGCGCCAGGAATAAGCGCCAGCCAGCAGAAAAGCCGGTACTCGCCGGCTTTTCATCGCAGAAGTTGACTGATTGACATGCATATGTTTCAATTGCAATTTACATCAGAAAACACACCCACATGAAGATTTCCATCGCCGCGCTACTGGCAAGCCTGACCCTCGCCTCCGGCGCCCACGCCGATGTGCTCACCTACGAATACACGGCTCAAATCAGCTACTTGACCATTTACCACTGGGCGAGTACACAAGACCCGATCGCAACCACGACTCTGGCAGGCGGTCGTATCAACTTCGGTGATACAGTCACCGGACGTTTTTCTATCGATGCCTTGGCCGCACACGCTCCCGAGGCTCACGAGGACGGCTTTTCTTCCGTAAGCTACAAGCCCTCAATGCAGAATCAGCTTACTGCCAATTTCGGCAGCGGCAGCGACGGCTTCAAGTTAAATTCCACATCGTTCCCTGAACTCACTCCAACCGCCTGGGTTGGCAACAGCTCAACCGGTAACGGCACAGACACCGTCATTTTTCACAGCGGTTTCTCATCCCCCGATCGCATCCACGAGATCACGCTTGCGTTTTCCGATGCCAGTGGTGCAGCGTTGAGTGGTACCGACATACCAACATCACTATCGGGCTTGGGTGAACGCACGTTTGAATATAAGCTCTTCTGGCATCCGGATCACGAGTTTGCAGCCATTATTGCAAAAGGCGCCATCACCTCGCTGAACCTGGTATCGGTCAGCGCCGTGCCGGAGCCTGGCACTTATCTGATGTTCTTGGCCGGCCTGCCCCTGCTGGCCTGGCGCCGCCGCGCGGCACGCCAATAAGCGACGCACCGCGTTCAGTCAGACTGTTACGCAGCAGTCTGCCGACGGCGCGCAACAACACCCAGCAGGCCCAGGCCGGCGAGCAGCATCGCATAGGTTTCCGGCTCAGGCACGGCCGTCACCGAAATATCGAGGCGGCCGATGGATTGCTGGTTGTTGAAGTTCAGCGCGGCCCAGTCGAAATTGGCCGGCACGTAGTTGCCGCCGTCGACAAAGTCCGCATAAGGATTGCCGGTGACGACGTGCACCACCCCGTGCTCGTCTATCCCCTGGTTCGGCCCGCTCTGGCCGCCGCCGATGCCGTAGGCGCCGTTGGCCAGCGAGTAGGCGAAGTTGTTCTGCTCGGTGCCGGCGTCGTACACATGGCCGGCGCCGCCCAGCGCCAGCGACAGGCTGCCGCCCCCCGCCAGCGACGCCAGGTCGATCGCCTTGGCGTTGTCATTGCCGATGAAGAAATCATTGCTGAGCACGACCATCGCGGCGTAGCTCAGATAGCGGTTGGCGCCGCTCAAGTCGACGTTGTGCAACGTAAACGTGCTGCTCGCGCCAGGGAAGCGCGGGCCGTTCGGCAGCGTGGTCTGCAAGCCGCCCGCGACCTGGCTGGCGAAGTTGGAGGTCAGCACGCCAGCGTTGCCGTCCTCGGCGGCGCGCTCGATCGCCACCGACGCGGCGCTGCCGACATCGAAGCTGTCGAAGCTGCCGTTGTGCAGCCCCAGCCACAACGGCGCGACGCCGACGCCGCCGGCGGGCGCGGTGTTGGTGAACGTGAAGGTCACGTCGGCCGCCTGGGCGGCGCAGGCCGACAGGCCGACGCAAGCGGCCAGCAAGGCCTTGGCGAGAGGGTAAGGTTTCATCTGATGTCTCCTGGTGGAATGTGAACGGAATGCCGCGCAGCCGCGCGGCCCGTGTTGGTCACATGACATCGCGCCATCATTACAATGATTTCATTTTTATATTTTTTGTATCCGCTGTAAGGAATACGGCGCGGCGCCGACTAAGCGCGCCGATGTTTTATTCTCACAAAGTTTCCTACTATCAAGGTGCTATGCGCGCAAGCGCACATACCGGCCCGGCCTGGCATGACATCGTGGACCACTTGCCTTTCGCACAGCGCGAAGGCCGCTTGTTGGTCCACTGTTTCAGCACAAAGGAAACATCATGAAATTCCTGAAAAGATATACCCAGACCCTGGTCTGTTCCGTCGGCCTGCTTGCCGTCGCCCTGCTGGCCGGATGCGGCGGCGGTGGCGACCAGGGACGCGATCCCATCCTCGGCCTGCCGGCCGCCACGCTGGTGTCGCTGGCCGTCACGCCGCCGGCGCCCGGCATCGCGCTCGGCGCGACGCAGCAGTTCAACGCCAACGCCACCTTTAGCGACGGCTCCACGCAAACGGTCGTCGCCGCCTGGAGCTCCGCCACGCCGGCCGTCGCCACCGTCGCCGCCGCCACCGGCCAGGCCACCGGCACCGGTGTCGGCAGCGCCGTCATCAGCGCCGCCTACAACGGCAAGACCGCATCGGCCACGCTGACCGTCACGCCGGCCGTGCTGCTGTCGATCGCCGTCACGCCGCAAACGCCGACCGTGCAGATCGCCGCCACGCGCCAGCTGGCGGTGGTCGGCACCTATTCGGACAACACCACGCTGGACCTGACCGCCAGCTCGACCTTCGTGTCGGCTACGCCGGCCAGCGCCACCGTCAGCACCGGCGGCCTGGTCTCCGGTGTCGCGCTCGGCACTTCGGTGATCACCGCCACCAGCAACGGCAAGAGCGCCGCGACCACCGTCACGGTACCCGCCGCCACGCTGACCAGCATCGCCGTCACGCCGGCCGCCGCCACCGTCCTGATCGGCGGCCAGCAGCAATTCGTCGCCACCGCCACCTACTCGGATAACAGCACCGCCTTCGTCACCGGCAGCGCCACCTGGACCTCGGCCAGCCCGGCGATCGCCACCATCGCCGGCACCGGCATGGCAAGCGGCGTCGCCGCCGGCACCGCCACGATCACCGCCACCGTCGGCGCCAAATCGGGCAGCGCCGCGCTGACGGTGTCCGCCATCGTGCTGCCGCCGGTCGCCCTGCCGGTTCCACTGGGCGGCGCCGCCAGCTTCGCGGTACTGGCCGGCACCTCGCTGACCAATAACGCCGGCGGCACCACGCTGATCACCGGCGACGTCGGCTCGCCATCGCAAACCACCGATCCGACGCTGGCCGCCGGCTACACCAACTACAAATCCGGCGCCATCCTGTCCGGCGCGCTGGCCGATCTGCAAACCGCGATCAGCAATGCCAACGGCCGCAGCTGCGACGTCAGCTTTGCCGGCGGCGTCGACCTCGGCGGCCAGACCTTCGCACCGGGCGTGTACTGCTACGCCGGCGCCATCAACATCACCGGCACCATGACGCTGAGCGGTCCCGGCGTGTACATCTTCCGCACCGCGCTGACGCTGAACTCGACCGCCAATTCCATCGTCGCCCTGAGCAACGGCGCCACCGCGGCCAATGTGAACTGGCTGCCGGTCGGTCCGACCACGCTGGGCGCCAACAGCGTCTTCAAAGGCACGATCCTCGGCCAGTCGGCGGCGATCACCGTCGGCGACAACACCACGCTGCTCAACGGCCGCGTGCTGACCGCCGCCGCCGTCACGCTGCGCAACAACCAGATCGCCAAATAAACGCCCACCTCTTACGGACACCATCATGACCATCGCCAAAAAAATCGGAACACTGAGCGCGCTCGCGTGCGCCATGCTCGCCATGCAAGCGGCGCAAGCGGAAGAACCCTTCGTCAACCCGGACTGGGCCAACAGCGCCTGGTACCTGGGCGCCGGCGTCGGCCGCTCGCGCGCCAACATCGACCAGCAGCGCCTGACCAACAGCCTGCAGGCGAACGGCGCCACCGTCACCGCCTTCAACACGGACCAGCGCGACACCGGCTACAAGCTGTTTGTCGGCAAGCAGCTGAACCGCTACCTGGCGCTGGAGCTGGGCTACTTCGACCTGGGCAAGTTCGGCTTCGACGCCACCACGTCAGGCAACGGCACGCTCAACGGCGAGGCCGGCTTCCGTGGCGCCAACCTGGACTTGCTGGCGCAACTGCCGCTGACCGAGCGGCTGTCGCTGCTGGGCCGGGTCGGCGCGAACTACGCCAAGACCAGCACGCATTTCGGCGGCAACCGCCTGGCGGGCGTGACCGGCCCCGATCATAGCGAGCGCAAGCTCAACGCCAAGGCCGGCCTGGGCCTGGAATACAAACTGAGCGAAGCCCTGGCGCTGCGCGGCGAAGTGGAACGCTATCGCGTCAACGACGCCGTCGGCAACCGTGGCGATGTCGACCTGTTGTCGGTCAGCCTGGTCTACAAACTGGGCCGGCCGGCGCACAGCGCACCGGTCTACGTGCCGCCGCCGATGACCGAAGCGGCGCCAGCACCGGCGCCGGTGGTGACGCCGCTGCCGCCGCCGCCACCGCCGAAAGCGCCCCAGCCGACATCGGAGAAAGTATCGTTCGCCGCTGAAGCGCTGTTCGATTTCGACAAGTCGGCCGTCAAGCCGGACGGCAAGGCCGCACTGGACGACTTGCTGCTCAAGCTGCGAGGCATGGACACCGAGGTGATGGTGACGGTCGGCCACACCGACTCGGTGGGCGCCAGCGACTACAACCAGAAGCTGTCGCTGCGCCGCGCCGAGGCGGTCAAGGCCTACCTGGTGAGCAAGGGCGTGGACGCTACGCGCATCTACACCGAGGGCAAGGGCGAAACCCAGCCGCTGGCCGACAACCGCACAGCGGAAGGCCGCGCCAAGAACCGCCGCGTGACGGTTGAAGTGGTCGGCACCCGTACTGTCGCCAAGTAAGTCGGCCAGGGCGGGACGCCCCTACTATCCACGCCGTGGCAGAGCGTGGATAATGGGGCGGTCCCCCACCAGGCTGATTGCATGAAAATATTCCTGAACCTGGTCGGCTGCCTGGCCGTCGCGCTGGGCATCCTCGGCATTTTTTTGCCGCTGCTGCCGACCACACCCTTCCTGCTGCTGGCCTCGGCCTGCTTCGCGCGCGGCTCGACCCGCATGCACCACTGGCTGCAGACCAACCGCGTCTTCGGCAAATACCTGCGCGACTACGAGAACGGCCAAGGCATCCCGTTGCGCGGCAAGGTCTGGGTGTTGATCTTCATGTGGGCCTCGCTGGGCTACTCGATATGGCGCGTGGGCAAGCTGCCGTTGCAGATCATGCTGGTGGCCATCGGTGTCGGCGTGACCATCTACCTGACCCGCTTCGTGCCCACCATGCGCCTCCCCAAATAATCACGCCCCGTTCGACGCGCGCTGGACCTTGCTGATGTGCCGGTCCAGGCTGTTGGCGAAGTTCTGCCGGTCGCCCTGGCTGAAGGCGGCCGGGCCGCCGGTGTCGACGCCGCTGCCGCGCAGCTCGTCCATGAAGGCGCGCATGGTCAGCATCTGCGCGATGTTGTCGTTGGTGTAGAACTCGCCGCGCGGATTGAGCGCGTAGCCGCCCTTCTTCAGCACATCCGAGGCCAGCGGGATGTCGCCGGTGACGACCAGGTCGCCCGGCGCCAGCAGGCGCACGATTTCCTGGTCCGCCACGTCGGCGCCGGACGGCACTTGCACCGAGCGGATGTGGCGCGACGGCGGCACCCGCAGCAGCTGGTTGGCCACCAGCGTGACCTGCAGCGGCACGCGGTCGGCCACGCGATAAAGGATGTCCTTGATGACCGCCGGGCAGGCGTCGGCGTCGACCCAGATCTGCATCACAGATCCCACAGTTCGCCGTTGGGATTGGTGCGCGGCGGCGTCACGCCGAAGTGCTTGTACGCGGCAGGCGTGGCGACGCGGCCGCGCGGCGTGCGTTGCAGGAAGCCTTGCTGGATCAGATAGGGTTCCAATACGTCCTCGATGGTGTCGGCCGCTTCGCCGATGGCCGCCGCCAGGTTGCCGATGCCGACCGGGCCGCCGCCGAATTTGTACAGCACCGCTTCGAGCAGCTTGCGGTCCATGACGTCGAAGCCGACGGTGTCGACGTCGAGCATGACCAGCGCGGCGTCGGCCACGGTCTTGGTGATGTCGCCGTTGCCTTTGACCTCGGCGTAGTCGCGCACGCGGCGCAGCAGGCGGTTGGCGATACGCGGCGTGCCGCGCGCGCGGCGGGCTATCTCCACCGCGCCGTCGGGAGCGATGTTGGCCTTCAACAGCGCGGCGCTGCGGGTGACGATCTTGGTCAGTTCCTCGGTGTTGTAGAACTCCAGCCGGGCGACGATGCCGAAACGGTCGCGCAGCGGATTGGTCAGCATGCCGGCGCGGGTGGTGGCGCCGACCAGCGTGAACGGTTGCAGGTCCAGCTTGACGGAGCGCGCGGCCGGGCCTTCGCCGATCATGATGTCGATCTGGTAGTCCTCCAGCGCCGGGTACAGAATCTCTTCGACCACCGGCGACAGGCGGTGGATCTCATCGATGAACAGGACGTCGTTGGCTTCCAGGTTGGTCAGGATGGCGGCCAGGTCGCCGGGGCGTTCCAGCACCGGGCCGGAAGTCTGGCGCAGGTTGACGCCCATCTCGCGGGCGATGATGTTGGCCAGCGTGGTCTTGCCCAGGCCGGGCGGGCCGAACAGCAGGGTGTGGTCCAGCGCTTCCTTGCGGTTGCGGGCGGCGGCGATGAAGATTTCCAGTTGGTCGCGGATCTTGGACTGGCCGACGTATTCATCGAGATGCTTGGGGCGCAAGGCGCGCTCGATCGCCTCCTCATTCGGCGACGACGGCGCCGCGTCGATGATGCGCTGTTCGGTGAAGCTGTCGGTCTGGATGCTCATGCAATCTATTTCTTTTTAATTGGTGCGGTTTGCAGTATGCGCTGCATGTATTCTTTGATGCCTTGTTTGGCGGCTCGCAGTTGATCCTGCTCTTCGGCCGACAGCATTCTAGCTTCAGCCGCCAAATCAGGCGGGGTATCGAGCTTGACCACCAGCGATTCTACCTTGCCTTCAGCCAGCAACCTCTTCCAGGCGTTCAATGATTCTTTCGCTCGTTGAAGTTCGGCAGAGATATCGGGTTTCTGAGGCCGTGAGGCAGTTGAATCCGAATCCGAAACGTTGACGCCACCAGTCTTCAATGTGTCCATGTTGCCTCCTTAGTGCGGCGGTTTGCAGATCGGTCGGCGCCAGCTTCGCCGAATAGTCCTTGCCGGTCAGGGCGGTGGCGCCGAGCACATGCCCGCCCTGCGCAAGAATATGACCGCGAAGGTTAGCAAGCGTGCCACCTTGGCCGATAAAATCGTCTACCAGAACGTAGTTTAGGCCAAGTGAGGCCACCCCACTGAAAATTGCTTGCCTTTGCAAGCGTGCGTAGCCATTGGCGCCAGTATGGTTGACCTTGTTCGCCTGAACGCCAGATTTTGCAGAGGCATAAGCACGATGGCGCTTAACCAAACTTTCCGAAGCATGTATGAAGACGTCCGGGAAATCGCCCCAAGGAAATCTTGTTGGCTGGCTCATCGCTGGCACTCCGTCTAAGCTCGACTTTCGAGCTTAGACGGAGTGCCATGGATTCGATTGAGCCGTATCAGCCTTTGGACAGCGCCTTCAGCGCCTGCTTGATGCCGTCCGAGACGCCGCTGCCGGCCGGCACGGTCTTCAGTGCCAGCAAGGCTTCCTTGTCGGAGTAGCCCAGCGCCAGCAGCGCGTTCAGGATGTCGGATTGCGAGTCCGGCACGGCGTGCGCGCCGCCGGCGCCGATGTCCGCGCCCAGCTTGCCCTTCAGCTCCAGCAGCAACCGCTCGGCCGTCTTCTTGCCTATGCCCGGCACCTTGACCAGGCGGCCCGATTCCTGCAACGTCACCGCCTGCGCCAGGTCGGCGATCGACATGCCCGACAAAATCGACAACGCGGTGCGCGCGCCGACGCCGGTGATCTTGATCAGCTGGCGGAACACCGCCCGCTCCTCGGCGTTGCCGAAGCCGAACAGCAGATGGGCATCCTCGCGGATCGCCTGGTGCGTGAACAGCACCACTTTCTCGCCCACGCCGGGCAGGTTGTAGAAAGTGCTCATCGGCACATCGACTTCGTAGCCGACACCGCCGCAGTCAACAAGCAGTTGCGGCGGATTTTTTTCAAGCAGAATACCGGAGAGACGACCGATCATCGTGTGATTGCCTTTAAAGAGGAAGGTTTAGCCGACCAGGCGGCCGTTTTTCATGCGCAGGCCGGCCAGCGGGCCGCGCGCGGCCGTGGTCGTGCCCTGGCCGGCGCCGGCGATCAGGGTCAGCGTTTCGCGACTGTGCGCGTGGCAGATGGCGACGCCGAGCGCATCGGCGGCATCGGTGCCGGGCAGGCCGGGCAGCGACAGCAGCCGCGCCACCATGTCCTGCACCTGCGCCTTGACCGCGCGCCCCGTGCCCACCACCGCCTGCTTGACCTGCGTCGGCGAATACTCGGCCACGCTCAGCTCGGCCGACACCAGCGCGCAAATGGCCGCGCCGCGCGCCTGGCCCAGCAGCAAAGTCGATTGCGGATTGACGTTGACGAACACCTGCTCGATGGCGGCGTAGTCGGGTTGGTAGGTGCGGGCCACCTCGGCCACGCCATCCAGGATCACCTTGAGGCGGGTGGGCAGATCCCCCTCGCCACTCTTGATGGTGCCGGAAGCGATGTAGCGCAGCTTGGCGCCCTGCTTGTGGATGACGCCAAAGCCGGTCGTGCGCAAGCCGGGGTCGATGCCGAGAATAATCATTCCCGGATTGTAACCGGGAACATTGAATGCTGTATATAAAAACAGTGCGGCGGATCCACAGATCCGCCGCACTGTGCAAGCTTGCGGGCCTTCTAGTGCTAAATGAGGTTGCTGAAACGTGGTCGCAGCGAGGCGCGGCGCCGAAGACAGTGCGCTAGCACGGCAAGGGGCCGCAACGAAGCTGCGGCCGCGTTTCAGCGACCGATTAGTGGCGGAAGTGGCGGGTGCCGGTGTACAGCATGACCACGCCGCGCTCATCGGCCGCGTCGATCACTTCCTGGTCGCGCATCGAGCCGCCCGGATGGATCACGCAGGTCGCGCCCGCATCGACCACCACGTCCAGGCCGTCGCGGAACGGGAAGAAGGCATCCGACGCCACGACCGAACCGGTCAGCGACAGGCCGGCGTTCTGCGCCTTGATCGAGGCGATGCGGGCCGAGTCGATACGGCTCATCTGGCCTGCGCCCACGCCCAGGGTCATGTTGTTACCGCAGAAGACGATGGCGTTGGACTTGACGTACTTGGCCACGCGCCAGGCGAACATCATGTCTTGCAGTTGCTGCGGCGTAGGCTGCAGCTTGCTGACCACTTTCAGGTCGGCGATCAGCACGTTCTTCGAATCGGCCGACTGCACCAGCAAACCGCCGCCGACGCGCTTGAAGTCCATGGCGTTGACGCCGTTACCCAGCGGGATTTCCAGCAGGCGCACGTTCTGCTTGGCCGACAGGATCTGCTTGGCTTCAGCGGTGAAGCTCGGTGCGATCAGCACTTCGACGAACAGCTTGGCCAGCTCGGTCGCGGCGGCGGCGTCCACTTCCACGTTGAAGGCGATGATGCCGCCGAACGCCGAGGTCGGATCGGTCTGCAGCGCGCGCTTGTACGCATCGGCAGCATTGGCGCCCAGCGCCACGCCGCACGGATTGGCGTGCTTGACGATCACGCAGGCGGCGCTCTGGTCGAAGCTGCCCATGCTCTTCACGCATTCCCATGCGGCGTCCGCATCGGCGATGTTGTTGAACGACAGTTCCTTGCCCTGCAGCTGGCGGTAGTTGGCCAGCGCGCCTTCGGTCGGGGCGACGTCACGGTAGAACGCGGCCGACTGGTGCGGGTTTTCGCCGTAGCGCATGTCCTGCACTTTTTCGAAGGCCACGTTCAGCGTCTTCGGATAGGTGTTACGGCTGGCGTGGGCGCGGCTGGCGTCCAGGCTGGTCAGGTAGTTGGCGATGGCGCCGTCGTACTGCGCGGTGTGCGCGTAGACCTTGGTGGCCAGCGTGAAGCGGGTGTCGTAGCTGACGTAGCCCGGGGCGTTGTCGGAGGCCTTCATTTCAGCCAGCACCACGCCGTAGTCGGCAGGGTCGCAGATGACGACCACGTCCTTGTGGTTCTTGGCGGACGAACGCAGCATGGCCGGGCCGCCGATGTCGATGTTCTCGATCGCGTCTTCCAGCGTGCAGGTATCCTTGGCCACGGTGGCCTGGAACGGGTACAGGTTGACCACCACCATGTCGATGGTCGGGATGTTGTGCTCTGCCAGCTTGGCCATGTGCTCCGGGAAATCGCGACGGGCCAGGATGCCGCCGTGGACTTTCGGGTGCAGCGTCTTGACGCGGCCATCGAGCATCTCCGGGAAGCCGGTGTAGTCGGCCACTTCGGTCACAGCGACGCCGTTGTCGGCCAGCAGTTTGGCGGTGCCGCCGGTCGACAGGATGTTAACGCCCATGGCGGACAGCGCGCGGGCGAAGTCCAGCACGCCGGTTTTGTCGGAGACGGAGATGAGAGCTTGTTTAATCATGGCTTGAGAGGGGCTAGTGGTTGAATATGAGGTAAAACGTATTCGGTATTGCGGGTGCGGCATCGCGGCCGTCCCCAGCCACTCATGCCGGAAAAACGCGCGCTGTTACAGCAGGCCGTGTTCTTGCAGTTTTTTGCGCAAGGTATTGCGGTTGATGCCCAGCATCTGCGCGGCATGCGACTGGTTGCCGTCGGCGCGCGTCATGACCACTTCCAGGATCGGTTTTTCCACGGTCAGCACGACCATGTCGTAGATGTTCGATGCCTGCTGCTCGCCCAGGTCGTTGAAGTAATCTTCGAGGCTCTTCTGGACTACTTCCTGGATGCTTTCTTTGCTCATTTTATATCGTTCGCTGTTTTAATCTGTTGACGCTGGTAAATCGCTCCTAGGGCTTGTGGCCCGGGCGCTTACCCTTCTGATCCGACTTTTTTAGGCTCTCTACGCCGTCTTACGCCGCTTCCAATTCTTCGGGGAGGCGGTATTGTAACCGCTCGCCGTAACTCCACTGGGATTCGAAGAATTGATCGACGGCAATCAGTTGTTCCTCGGTGGATTCCAGCAGGTTCATCCGCTGGCGGAATTCCTCGCCGCCCTGCAGGTCGCGCACATACCAGCCGATGTGCTTGCGCGCCGTGCGCACGCCCAGATAGTCGCCGTAGAAAGCATAGTGGGCGCGCAGGTGTTCATCCATCAGGGCGCGCACTTCGTCCACATACGGCGCCGGCAGATGGGTGCCGGTGCGCAGGTAATGGTCGATCTCGCGGAAGATCCACGGACGGCCCTGGGCGGCGCGGCCCACCATGACGGCGTCGGCGCCGGTGTAGTCGAGCACGAACCTGGCCTTTTCGGGCGTAGTGATGTCGCCGTTGGCCACCACCGGAATAGCAACCGAGCGCTTGACCGCCGCGATGGTGTCGTACTCGGCGTCGCCGGTGTAACCGTCGGCCCGGGTGCGGCCGTGCAGCGTCAGCATGGCGATGCCGGCGTCCTCGGCGATGCGCGCGATGTTCAGCGCGTTTTTGTGGGAACGATCCCAGCCGGTGCGGAACTTGAGCGTGACGGGCACGTCGACCGCCCCCACCACGGCGTCGAGGATCTGCTTGACCAGCACTTCGTCCTGCAACAGCGCGGAACCGCACCAGGCGTTGCAGACTTTCTTGACCGGGCAACCCATGTTGATATCGATGATCTGGGCGCCGCGCTCGACGTTGAAGCGGGCGCAATCGGCCAGGTCCTGCGGATCGGCGCCGGCGATCTGCACCGCTTTCGGCTCCATCTCGCCGGTGTGGTCGGTACGGCGCGAGCTTTTTTCGGTCGCCCACAAGCGCGGATTCGAGGCCGCCATTTCGGACACCGCATAGCCGGCTCCGAGCTGTTTGCACAGCTGGCGGAAGGGGCGGTCGGTGACGCCGGCCATGGGGGCGACGAAAACGTTGTTGCGCAGTAAATGAGGGCCGATTTGCACTGGCGATACCTGAACGTGAAGAAGGAACCCTCTATTTTAACCGAAGGGGTGCTCAAATAATAAGCACTATTTTTTATGTATTCGGCAAATGTGCAGCCTTGCCGTTATGAACGAACATTTCCGTGCATAAACTATAAGCACGGTCGTCAGATAATATCGTCCATGGCTGCCAGGCTCAGGTGATCGACTTCGCCCCAGCTGGTGAGCGCCAACTTACCGTCGGACCAAGTGAAACGGTTGATGCTGGCGTTCTTGACCTGGAAGTCTCGCGGACTGTCGAGCGACATGCCGACCGCTTCCCGGTAAGCGCACTCCAGCACGCCGCCATGGGCGACGATGGCGATGGTGCGGCCCGGATGGCGCTCGGCCCAGGCGGCGATGCCCGCGGTCGAGCGCTGGTAGAACTGGCGGAAACTTTCCGCCTCGCGCACGCCGGACGGCATCACGGCGTCGATATCGCGCGCCTGCCACAGTGCGTACTCGGCCGGGTATTGCCGTTCGATCTCGGCGTACAGCATGCCTTCGAACACGCCGTAGCAGCGTTCGCGCAGCTGGTCGTCGGTGTGCACGGCCAGGCCGTCGTACTGGTCGGCCACGGCCTGCGCCGTTTGCATCGCCCGCTGCAGGTCGCTGGAGACCAGCACGTCGACCTGCTCGGCGGCCAGCGCCTGCGCCAGCGCGCCGGCCTGGCGCGCGCCCTCTTCATTCAACCCGATATCGGTGTGGCCCTGCAGGCGGCGCACGGCGTTCCAGGAGGTCTCGCCGTGGCGGATCAGAAAAATAGTGGTGTTCTTCATTCAATCTTTTTTCTGGACCGGCGCGGCCTGGCGGCCAGGGCCGGGTTCAGGGTGTAGGTGCCGATTAGTTGGGCTTCGTCGATGATGTGGCCGTACATGGCGCCGAGCACCTCGGCGCAGCCGAAACGCGCGCCCAGTGCCAGGCGCGGGATGTCCAGCGCGTAGATGCGGAAAATGTAATGGTGCACACGCTCATCGTTAAACGGCGGACAGGGGCCATCATACCCGTAATAGTCGCCGGCCATGGCCGGGTCGGCCGAAAACCAGGCGCTGTAGTCGTTGACGCCCTGGCGCAGCGGCATGCCGTCCAGCAGCACCTCCGGCCCCGGCTTGCCGCGCGCGGTCACGCCGTCCGCCAGCGCGCCCTCGGCGATCGCCTGCAGGCTGGGCGGGATATCGACCAGGCTCCAGTGGAAGAAATCGCCGCGCGGCAGGCTGGCCGGCAGCATGCGGCCGGCGCGGTTGACGTCGGACTCATCCTGCGGCGCGTCGCCGTCTATGCACAGCAGCACCAGCGATTCGGTGCCGGCCGGCACGTCGCGCCAGGCCAGCTGGGGATTGCGGTTGGCGGCCAGGCCGACCTGCCGGCCGGCGGCATCCAGGGCCGCGAAAGCGTTGTGCGCCGGAATGGCGCCGCCGTCGCGGAAGCTGTCGCTTGAAAGTTTCATGCCCGTCTCCCAACCACGGTTTTACCTGGCGTTCGTTTGCAGCCAGAACGTTACGGGACCATCGTTGGTCAGCGCAACCTTCATGTCCGCGCCAAACTGGCCGGTTTGCACCACTTGATGCTTCAGACGCGCCTGCTCGACAAAATAGTTGAACAGACGCAGGCCGTCGGCCGGCGCGGCGGCCGGCGTGAACGACGGCCGCGTGCCGGACTTGGTGTCCGCCGCCAGCGTGAACTGCGGCACCAGCAGCAGGCCGCCTTCGACGTCGGTGACGCTGCGGTTCATCTTGCCGGTCTCGTCCGCGAAGACGCGGTAGCCCAGCAATTTGGCCAGCAGCGCATCGGCTTCCTTCTCGGTGTCGTTGCGTTCGGCGCACACCAGCACCATCAAGCCGGCGTCGATGGCGCCGATGGTGGCGCCGTCGACCACCACGCTGGCGCTGCTGACGCGTTGCAGCAGCCCTATCATGCCGTCAGCGTGACGCGCGCGAACTTGCGCTTGCCCACTTGCAGCACGAAGGTGCCGGCCTCGATCTTGACCGTCTTGTCGCTGATCACCGTGCCGTCTATGCGCACACCGCCCTGGTCTATCATACGGCCCGCTTCCGACACCGAGGCGCACAGGTTCGCCGACTTCAGCAGCTGCTGGATGCCGGCCGGAGCGCCCGGCAGCGTGATTTCAGGCACGTCGTCCGGAATGCCGCCCTTGGAGCGGTTGACGAAGTCGTTCAGTGCCTCTTCCGCCGCGCCCTGCGAGTGGAAGCGGGCGACGATTTCCTGCGCCAGCGCCACTTTGGCGTCGCGCGGGTTGGCGCCGCCGTCGACGGTGGCCTTCAGCGCGGCCAGGTCGGCGAGCGAGCGGAACGACAGCAGTTCGTAATATTTCCACATCATCAAGTCGGAGATGCTCATGATCTTGGCGAACATGGTGTTGGCCGGTTCGGTGATGCCGATGTAGTTGTTCTTCGACTTGGACATCTTGTCGACGCCGTCCAGGCCTTCCAGCAGCGGCATGGTCAGGATGCACTGCGGTTCCTGGTCGTAGTCCTTCTGCAGCTCGCGGCCGACCAGCAGGTTGAATTTCTGGTCGGTGCCGCCCAGCTCAAGGTCGGCCTTCAAAGCGACCGAATCGTAGCCCTGCATCAAAGGATAAAGGAACTCGTGGACCGCAATCGGGGTCCCACTCTTGAAGCGCTTACTGAAATCGTCGCGCTCCATCATGCGGGCCACCGTGTAGTGCGAGGCCAGCTTGATCAGGCCGCGCGCGCCCAGCGGGTCGCACCATTCGGAGTTGTAGCGGATTTCGGTCTTGGCCGGGTCCAGCACCAGCGAAGCCTGCTTGAAGTAGGTCATGGCGTTTTGCTCGACCTGCTCGCGCGTCAGCGGCGGACGGGTGGCGTTGCGGCCGGACGGATCGCCGATCATCGACGTGAAATCGCCGATCAGGAAGATCACCTGGTGGCCCAGGTCTTGCAGCTGGCGCATCTTGTTCAATACAACGGTGTGGCCAAGGTGCAGGTCGGGTGCGGTAGGATCCAGGCCCAGCTTGATACGCAGCGGCACGCCGCTTTGTTCGGAGCGCGCCAGCTTTTGGGCGAACTCGCTTTCAATCAGCAACTCGTCGACACCGCGTTTGGTGATGGCGAGAGCCTCCAGAACCTTGTCGGTCAACGGCAACGCTTTAGAGGGAGCCACGGGTGTCGAAGAAGAGGTAGTCATAATTTTGTGCAGGTATTTTTCAGAAAAAGAGGGGCAGCTTCAGGAGTTTGATATAATCCTCGATCCATCAATCTTGCCGTACGAAAACGAACTTTAATAACAATTAGAAGAAATAAAACGTTCCTGAATAGTTCAAGCGGCAAATTTTAACTGATTGCATGAACCAAATACATAAATTCACGAGCTCACGCTTGTTCAGTCTGCTAGGTTCTACGCGCAAGGCGCGCATCATCAGCGCGTCTGCATTGTTTCTTGCAGTGTGTGCTTTTGGTGCCGCCGGCGTAGCGCCGCTCGCCCCTGACGCGTCCGACCTGCCGGTCAAATCGGTCCAGGAATCGGTAGCACTGCCAGACCTCAGCTCCCAGATCTCCGCGCTTGAACAGCAATCCTCCACCGAACACTTCGTCCACGAAGAAAAAATCCGCGCCGGCGATACGCTGGCAGCGCTGCTGACCCGCCTCGGCGTCGACGACGACGCGGCCGAGAACTTTATCAAAAAAGACAAGGTGGCGAAAGGCGTCATGCAGCTCAAGACCGGCAAGCGCGTCCAGGCGCAGACGGACGACGAGGGCAATCTGCAATGGCTGCGCGCGGTCGTGGTGGATGGCAAGGATATTCCGGTCAAGAACATCAAGATCAGCCGCAAGGGTGACGGCTTTATCGCGGAAGAAGTGGCGGCCAAGCTGGAACGGCGCGTGGAAATGCATGCGCGTACCATCAGCTCGACGCTGTATGCGGCGACCGATTCGAGCGAAGACGGCGCCAAGCTGCCGGACACCATCGTCAAGCAGATCGTCGAGATGTTCTCGACCAGCATCGACTTCCGCGGCGACCTGAAGCGCGGCGACCATTTCAACGTGGTCTATGAAACCTTCTGGCAGGATGGCGAGTTTGTGCGAGCGGGCCGCATCCTGGCCGGCGAGTTCACCAACAAGGGCACGACGTATCAGTCGGTCTGGTTCGAAGACCCGCAAAGCAAACAGGGCGGCGGCTACTACAGCTTCGACGGCAAAGCCCTCAAGAAAGCCTTCCTCAAGTCCCCGGTCGAATTCTCCCGTATTTCCTCAGGCTTCGCGATGCGCGTGCATCCGATTTCCGGCCAGTGGAAAGCCCACAAAGGTATCGACTTCCCTGCTCCGACCGGCACCCCCATCCGCGCATCGGGCGATGGCGTGATCGATTTCGCCGGCACGCAAAACGGCTACGGCAATTTCGTCATGATCAAGCACTGGGCCAACTACACCACGGCTTACGCCCACATGAGCCGCTTTGCGCCTGGCATCAAAAAAGGCAGCAAGGTCAGCCAGGGTGACGTGATCGGCTACGTCGGCACCACCGGCTGGTCGACCGGCGCGCACTTGCACTACGAATTCCGCGTCGGCGGCGAAGCCAAGGATCCGAGCACGATGAACGTGCAGGCCCAGGCGCCGCTGACCGCCGCCGAGATGTCGCGCTTCAAGGCCTACGCCTCCGATATGTCGCACCGCTTCGCGCTGCTGCAGCCGGGCGGCTCCGGCGGCACCCGCGTCGCGGCGAAATAAGCGCGGCAAATCAAGCACTCCGAAACAGGCCGCCTTTGCGGCCTGTTTTTTTATCATCATGCGCCGACGGGGCCGCTTCTTCCGTGCGACAGCACACGCATACTCAGGCAAAATACGCTTTTCAGTTTCGGGATGCGGCAATGTCTTTGTATATCGGTTTGATGTCCGGCACCAGCCTGGACGGCGTGGACGGCGCGCTGGCGCGCTTCAGCGACGACGCCATCGACACGCTGGCGGCCGCCTACGTGCCCTTCCCGCCGGCGCTGCGCGCCGAGCTGATGGCCTTGCAGGCCGCCGGCCACAACGAGATCGAGCGCGAGGCGCTGGCCGCCAACCAGCTGGCGCGCTATTACGCCGAGTGCGTGCAGGCGCTGCTGGCCGACGCCTCGCTGCAGGCGCAGGATATCCGCGCGGTGGCGGTGCACGGCCAGACCATCCGCCACCGTCCTGAACTGGGCTTCACGCGCCAGACCAACAATCCCGCCCTGCTGGCCGAGCTGTGCGGCATCGACGTCATCGCCGATTTCCGCAGCCGCGACATCGCCGCCGGCGGCCAGGGCGCGCCGCTGGTGCCGGCCTTCCACCAGGCGCTGTTCGGCAAGGCCGGGCAGACGCGGGTGGTGGCCAATATCGGCGGCATCTCGAACATCAGCGTGCTGGCAGATGGCACCGTCACCGGTTTCGATACCGGCCCCGGCAACGTGCTGATGGATGCGTGGATCGCGCGCCACCAGGGCAAGGAGTTCGACCAGGACGGCGCCTGGGCGGCCAGCGGCCAGGCCATTCCCGGCCTGTTGGCGGCCATGCTGGCCGAACCGTACTTCGCGCTGCCGGCGCCCAAGAGCACCGGCCGCGACCTGTTCCACATCAATTGGCTGGACCGGCACCTGGCGGCCTTCCCGGACGCGGCGCCGGCCGACGTCCAGCGCACGCTGACGCGGCTGACGGCGCTGACGCTGGCGCAGGCGATCCAGGCCCATGGCGCGGGCGCGCAGGCGGTCTACGTGTGCGGAGGCGGCGCCTGCAACGGCGTGCTGATGGATGAGCTGGGCGCGGCGCTGGGCCCGCAGGTGGCGCTGGCGTCGACGCAGGCGCTGGGCGTGGCGCCGAACCGGGTCGAGGCGATGGCCTTCGCCTGGCTGGGCTACCGTTTCACCGAGCGCACGGCGGGCAACCTGCCGTCGGTGACGGGCGCCAGGGGCGATCGCGTACTGGGCGCGCTCTACCCTCGTTAAAACAAAAACGGCGGTACAACCGGAGTTGTCCGCCGTTGATGGGGCAAACTAATTTAGACCGAGAACGACGAGCCGCAGCCGCAGGTCGAGGTGGCGGTCGGATTCTTGATCACGAACTGCGCGCCTTCCAGGTCGTCCTTGTAGTCGATTTCCGCGCCGACCAGGTACTGGTAGCTCATCGAATCGATCAACAGCTGGACGCCGTTCTTGACCATGGTGGTGTCGTCTTCGTTGACGATTTCGTCAAACGTGAAGCCGTACTGGAAGCCGGAGCAGCCGCCACCCTGCACGAACACGCGCAGTTTGAGATCTGGATTACCCTCTTCCTCGATCAGTTGGGCGACCTTCTCCGCCGCGCTGTCGGTGAAGATAATAGGCGACGGGATTACATCGAGCGATTCGGCGACAGCATTCATTTCAGACTCCTACGTGAAAACATTTGATCCATTATAGACCGTTGGCGTAAATTATGCTCCGGAGACCGCCAAAAACGGCTCCGCGCCGGAGCTGTCGCGATGGGTCAAGGTGCCCAACACCTGCGCGCCGCCGTGCATTTCCAGGACTTTGTAGCTTACATCCCCAATGATACGGGCACTGGGCTGGATTTCAAGCAGGTCGCTACTGAAAACGCAACCCCGGACCTCGCCGTTGACCACCAGGTGGTCGCAGCGTATCTCCCCTTCCACACGGGCGTGCTCGGCGATGACCAGATAGCTGGGATGTCCTGCCTCCCCGACAACATTGCCGATGACCTCGCCGTCGATGCGCAAGCCGCCCCGGAACAGCACATTGCCTTGCACGCGGGTGGCGGAGCCGATCAGGCTGTCCATGGCTATCATCTGCGGCTCTCTGCTGGCGAGGTGGGCGGGAATCTTCAATCTACTATCCCCGCCCTGCCGCACTTTGATTTACGGCAGCAGCGCGATCTGGGTCAGGCCGGTGGTTTCTTCCAGGCCGAACATCAGATTCATGCACTGCACCGCCTGGCCGGACGCGCCCTTGACCAGGTTGTCCTGCACCACCAGCACGATCACGGTGTTGCCGTTGTCCGGGCGATGCAGCGCCAGGCGCAGCATATTGGAGCCACGGGTGGAACGGGTTTCCGGATGCGAGCCGAACGGCATCACGTCGACGAACGGCGAGTCCTGGTACTGCGCTTCGAACAGCGCCTGCAGTTCCTCGTTGCTGACGTCCTTGGTCAGGCGGCCGTACAGCGTCGAGTGCATGCCGCGTATCATCGGCACCAGGTGCGGCGTGAACACCAGGCCGACCTTGTCGGCGGTGAACTTCTGCAGCTGCGCCGAGGTTTCCGGCGTGTGGCGGTGGCCGGCCACGCCGTAGGCCTTGAAGTTGTCGCTCGATTCCGAGAACAGCGTGGCGATCTCGGCCTTGCGGCCGGCGCCGGACACGCCCGACTTGCAGTCGGCGATCAGCGCACCGGCATCGATCAGGCCGCCCTTCAGCAGCGGGTAGTAGCCCAGCTGCATGGTGGTCGGGTAGCAGCCCGGATTGGCGACCAGGCGCGCGCCCTTGATGGCTTCGCGGTTCAGTTCAGCCAGGCCGTAGGCGGCTTCTTCCAGCAGCTCCGGGCAAGTGTGGTCGATCTTGTACCATTTTTCAAAGACGGCCTTGTCCTTGATGCGGAAGTCCGCCGCCAGGTCGATCACCTTGACGCCGGCCGCCAGCAGCGCCGGCGCCTGCGCCATGGCGACACCGTGCGGGGTGGCGAAGAACACCACGTCGCACTTGCTCAGGTCGGCCTTGTCCGGCGACGAGAAGGCGATGTTCACGCGGCCGCGCAGCGAAGGGAACATATCGGCAACGGGCAAGCCATCTTCCTTGCGCGACGTGATCGCCGTCAGCTGCACATCAGGGTGGACTGCCAACAGTCGCAGCAATTCCACTCCGGTGTATCCGGTGCCGCCGACGATGCCAACTTTGATCATGTTCTTTCCTTGAATGAGGTAATGCGTGGAGGGGACTGCCATTTTATCAGGCATATGCGACAGACGCGTTACGCTGCAAACCGCGCCTGCCAGATAGCAAAAAAGCCGCCCGACACAGGGCCGGCGGCTTTTTTGAGGATGCGCCGCAAGCAGCGCACCACAGCGTAAAAATTAACGCTTCGAGAATTGTTTTGCGCGACGTGCTTTGCGCAGACCAACTTTTTTACGTTCAACTTCACGTGCATCGCGGGTAACGAAGCCGGCGCGTGCCAGATCGCCCTTCAGCGCTGCATCGTAGTCGATCAGGGCGCGGGTGATGCCGTGACGCACAGCACCTGCCTGGCCGGACTCGCCGCCGCCGTGAACGTTGACCTTGATGTCAAAACGCTCAACGTTGCCGGTCAGTTCCAGTGGTTGACGAATAACCATCAGGCCGGTTTCGCGGGAGAAGTACTCAGCCGCTGGCTTGCCGTTAACGATGATTTGGCCAGTGCCAACTTTGATAAACACACGAGCTACTGCACTCTTGCGACGGCCGGTGCCGTAATTGTAGTTACCGATCATGTCAGTTCCTTAGATTTCGAGTGCTTTAGGTTGCTGAGCAGCGTGCGGGTGCGAACCTTCAGCGTACACTTTCAGCTTCTTGATCATTGCGTAGCCCAGTGGGCCCTTCGGCAGCATGCCTTTGACGGCTTTTTCCAGAGCACGGCCTGGGAAACGCTGTTGCATTTTCAGGAAGTTGGTCTCATAGATGCCACCTGGGTAGCCCGAGTGACGGTAGTAGGTCTTCTCGGTTGCTTTGGTGCCGGTCACGCGCAGTTTGCCTGCATTGACGATGACGATGAAATCGCCGGTATCGACGTGAGGAGTAAATTCTGGCTTGTGTTTGCCGCGCAGTCGGAGTGCCACTTCGCTGGCAACACGTCCGAGGACTTTGTCCGTCGCGTCAATCACGAACCAATCACGCTGGACTTCATGGCCCTTAGCGGAAAAAGTTTTCATGTTGACTTCCTAAATAATAAAACACGCTCAAATGGTGGTTCCGCCATTGCTTCAGCGGACTCGGCCTTCTTATTTACTTTCCTGAGCGAACGGAAAGCCGACAAGTATAAGCGGGAAAGCCCCGCCGCGTCAAGCCGCAATGCCGGCGGAATCAGGCTCCGCGGCCCCGTAGCGGAAAACATTGACCACATTGAAAGTCGTGTCGGGCACGTACAGGCGGCCGCGGTCGGCGTAGATGAAGTACGGCATCCAGACGCCGCCCGCGTCCGGGTACTTCTTGAACACGGAAATGCCGGTTTCGTAGTGCAGCGTGTGCTCGCCGATGCGGAACACTTTGAGCGCGCGGTTGACCAGGTCGTTGACGATCAGGCGCTCGCCGTCGATGCAGACGCTGGCCGGCAGCATGAACTTTTCGTAGTCAACATTGACATCATCGCAATAGCCGAGATAGCCGTAGCTCCACAGGCTGTTGCCGTCGCGGTCGAACACGCGCAGGCAGTTGTTGAACTGGTCGCAGACGAACAGGCGGTCCTCGGCGTCGATGGCGATGTCGCAGGGCGTGAAGTCGTCGTCGGACTGCCAGCGGAAGTTCTTGCGGAACGCCACGTAGCCGGTCGGCTGCAGCTGCCACATCGAAATCCGGTTGTTGAGCGAATCGGCGATATAGATCTCGCCCCGGCTGTTGATGGCGATGCCCTGCGGCGCCTTCAGCGTGCCGTCGCCGCCTATGCCCTCGCGGCCGAACGGCATGCCGTAGTTGATCAGGTAGCCTGCCGGATTGAACTGGTACATCGTCACCGTGCACAGATTGAAGTTGGTGACGAACACGATGGGCGTGCCGGGACATATCTGTCCCAGCGGCGGCGTGTGCGGATAATAGACGTCCATCGCCAGGTCGCCAGGCACGAAGAAGCCGCGCATCATGTCCTGCAACTGATGGTAGGGATCGCTCTCGGTGTTGAAGGTCTTCATGCACCAGTTGCCGGAATCGATGTTCAGCGATGCGTTCGCCATGCGCGCCAGCGGATCGATGCCCATGTGGGTGCGGAACTGGTCGTACCAATATTTGTAGATGTTGGTCGTGGCCGTGGCCCACTGGTCGATCCAGTTGCCGGCGGCCTGGGGCTCGCGCGGCACGGTGCGGCGCTCGCGATTGAAGCCGATCACCGAGGTCATGCAATTGAACTGCGAGCTGTCGCGCAGCCGGTTCTGGTCGTCGCGCCGGTGGCCGACCGACTCGATCAGCAAAGCATCCTCGTCGCCGCCGTTGCCCGTCATGCGCGGGATGCGCACCTTGATCACGCTGGAGGCGAAGGGCTCGCTGATGAAATACACATCCGCTTCGCCTTCCGCCGCGCAGACCTGGTAAGGGCCGACGAACACCACGTCCTCCAGCGCGCCGTAGACGAAGTCGGACAGGCTGTGCACCGGCTCCGGCGTGTGATTCCACAAGGGCAGCAGGCCGTTGACCTCGCTGACCTCGTTGCCGGCCAGGTCGTACACCGTGATGGCGTTCTCGACGTGCCCCGGCACGAACACGCGGTCGCCGATCACGCACACCGAGCGCATCACGTTGAACTTGCCGATGCCGGTGGGCTTGCCATGCTGGTGCAGCATCACCGCGTCGTGCGGCGCCTGCACGCATTCGTCGACGATGGGCCAGTCGGTGCTGATCTTCAGCACTTCGTAGTGGCCGGTGTTGGCGAGGTAGAGGTTGCCTTGCGTATCGCTGGCCAGGCCTTGCGGCCACAGTAGTTCATGCCTGGCGCCGGGGCCGGCGACGTGGCGGAACTGGCTGACGAAGTCGCCTTCCAGTGTGAACTTGACGCAGCGGCTGGCCAGATCGTCGGCCGTGTGGAAGAACTCGTCGCAGACGTACAGGTAGTCGACGCCGTCGCGCTCGCGCACCACGGCGATGCCGTTCGGGTCGGACAGCGGCAGGTAGTGGTCGTCGCCCTCGCCGAAGGCGTAGCTGAACCACACGTCCGCCTCGTCGTAGGCGAAGGCGACCACGCGGCCATGACCCATGTCGGTGCAGTACATCAGCTGGTGGGTGGGATGGGGGCAGACATGGAAGGGCATCAGCAGACGCGGCGCGTCGGGCGTGTCCTCGCCCGGGCCTTCGATCACGTGCAGCAGCGCGGACAGGTCGGCGTCGAAGATCAGCACGCGGCTGTTGCCGGTATCGCACACCCACAGCCTGCCGTAACTATCGGCATGCACGCCGACCGGGGAATTGAGCGTGAAATCGTCGGCCAACGGACCTGGCTGCGTGCTGCCCGGCTCGGTCAAATCGCCATAGGAACAAAGGTACTTGATAGCATGAGTCATCAGAGCCTCCTTGATCTAAGTCATAAAGTATGCGATTCGTTCGAGGCAACAGCAAGCAATAAAACCTCATGCAAGCCAGTCCGGCCGGACTCCTTTACAATATGCGCAACGCTTTTTAACGGAGAGAATGATGGAATGCAAAGTCAGCTGGAATGGCCCGTCGGGCATGAGTTTCTTGGCCACGACCGGTTCCGGCCACATGGTCAACATGGATGGCGCGCCCGAGGGCGGCGGTCACAACCTGGCGCCACGGCCGATGGAGATGGTGTTGCTGGGCACCGGCGGCTGCACGGCGTATGACGTGGTGCTGATTTTGAAGAAGGGCCGCGCTGACATCCGCGGCTGCGAATGCACGCTGACGGCAGAGCGCGCGGACACGGAGCCGAAAGTGTTCACCAAGATTAACTTCCACTTCACCGTGACCGGCAAGGATCTGAAGCCGGAGGCTGTGGAACGGGCGATCACGCTGTCGCACGACAAGTACTGCTCGGCGTCCATCATGCTAGCCAAGACCGCCGAGATCACCCACTCGTTCGAGATTATCGAGGCCTAAATATAGTACGCGGTGCTGGTCATGACCTTGCCCATCACCGCCATCACCGCCTGCACCGGGGCCGGCGTCTGCGCGGCGCCCAGCGCCTGCGCGGCGGCGCCGTGTTCGATCTCATCCAGGCGCATCTGCTCGACGATGGCGCGCGACTTGGCGTCCTGCGGCGGCAGCTTGTCCAGATGGCTGGCCAGATGCGCCTCCACCTGCCGCTCCGTTTCCACCACAAAGCCCAGGCTGCGCGCATCACCCAGCACCGCGGCCACCGTGCCCAGCGCATACGCGCCCGCATAGAACAAGGGATTGAGCACGCTGATGTGCGAATTCAATTCGCCCAGCCGCTGCGCGGTCCAGGCCAGATGGTCTTCCTCTTCCCTGCCCGCCTGCTCGAACTGCGCGCGCATCTGCGCGGTCTTGGCGAAGCGGCTCTGCGAGTTGTACAGCGCCTGCGCGCAGACCTCGCCCACATGATTCACCCGCATCAAGCCGGCGCTGTGGCGGGTTTCCGCTTCGCTCATCACGGCGTCGGCCGCGTGCAGCGCCGGCGTCGGGCGCGAGGCGGAGGCGACGCCGGTAATCACGCGCAGCGCCTTGTCGGCGCCGGCTATCAAACGGTCCAGCGGGGTGTGGTGATGTGCGGCCATGTGCAGACTCGAATTCGGACGAAAGCAATATTATAGGCGCGCACGCCTTAATTTGCCTCGGCCGCTTCGCGCAACTGGCGCTGGCGTTCGATGTAGTCTGCCACCGGGCCGCGCACGTCCATCTTGGAAATATCCTTCGCCACGCTCAGGTTCAGGCCGAGCAGGAAGGGGATGTTCTCCACCGGCACTTCGGTGCAATGCTGCGCGAACGCCCGCAGGAAGCGCTTGGACTCCACCACCGGCACCACCTTTTCCCCGCTCATGTATTGCAGGATGCTGGTGATGCTGTGGCCCTTGCCGATGCTGTGGTAGATGAAACGGTTGAAGTCGCGGTCCAGCTGCTTGAAGTCCAGCGTATCCTTGGTCATCAGGCCCGACAGGTAATACAGCCCCAACGCCACGCGGAAGAAGCCGGTGGATTCGTTACGGTCCACGCCGCAGTGCGTCACGGCCAGTATTTTTTCCTGCAATTGAGGATTCATTTTTCATTCTTCTCCCATATCCGACTATAGCAAGACATTTGTACAGCTAGTAGCTTGCGTGTGAGAATTTTTACATGCTACTCTTGAAATATTTTTAACAAGGACACTGCAATGATCGAGGTCAGGGGTCTCGCCAAGCGTTTTCGGCTGCCGTCGCGCGGGGGCAAACCCGCGCAGGCGGCGCGCGATCCGCGCGACCACGACGGCTGGTTCCATGCAGTGCGCGATGTCAGTTTCCGCTGCGCGCCCGGTGAGGTGCTGGGCCTGCTTGGGCCCAACGGCGCCGGCAAGACCACCACGCTGCGCCTGCTCTCCACGGCGCTGAAACCCGATGCCGGCAGCATACACGCCAACGGCGTCGACCTGCTGCACGATCCGGTCGCGGCCCGCCAGCACATCGGTTTCCTGTCCGGCACCACCGGCTTGTACGGCCGCCTGACCGCGCGCGAAAACGTCGAGTACTTCGGCCGCCTGCACGGCATGAGCCCGGCCTACCTGAAGCGCCGCTGCGACGAACTGTTCGAGCTGCTGCAAATGACCGAGTACGGCAACAAGCGCGCCGACCAGCTGTCCACCGGCATGAAGCAGAAATGCTCGATCGCCCGCACCGTCGTGCACGAGCCGCAGATCGTCATCCTCGACGAACCGACCACCGGTCTGGACGTGATGTCGGCCAAGATCCTGCTCGATTTCATCGCCAGCTACAAGGCGCTGCGCGTGCCGCTGATCTTCTCCACCCACCACCTGCACGAGGTGGAGAAGTTGTGCGACCGCGTCTGCATCATCAACCACGGCAAGACCGCCTTCCACGGCACGGTCGACGAGCTGCGCCACCTGGGCGGCAGCACCGATCTGTACGACGCTTTCGTCGGCGTCATCAACCAGGGAGGCTGAGCCATGTGGATCATCTATCTGAAGGAATTGCTGGAGCTGGCGCGCGACCGCCGCACCTTCTTCTTCACCGTCTTCATCCCCGTGTTCGCGATGCCGCTGATCTTCACCGGTTTCGGCTTCGTCTCCCAAAGCCTGTTCAAGCAGGCCAGCCAGGCCGAGATGACCTACTCCATCTTCGGCAAGGACCACGCGCCGCGCCTGGCCGAACGCTTCGCGAAAGAGAAGGGTTTCCGCGAAGTGGTGCTGGCCAGCCCGGCCGACATCAAGACCGCCATCGGCGACGACCGCATCAAGTTCGCGCTAGTGATCCCGGCCGGCTTCGAACAGAGCCTGGCCCAGCAGCAGCAAGGCGTGATCGCGCTGCACTACAACAGCGCCGTCACCGTCGACCTGACGCGCAAGCGCGTGATGTCGGTGATCGGCGGCCAGAACCGCGTGCTGCGCGAGCAGGCGCTGTCCGCGCTCAACCTCAACAAGGAGCAGCTGCGCTTCGCGCTCGACCCGATCACGCTGGAAGACCATTCCACCGCCGACAAGCGCGAGCAGATGGGCGCGGTGGTCGGCGGCATGCTGCCCTACATCCTGCTGATGGTGTGCGTGATGGCGGCCATGTACCCGGCGATCGATACCGGCGCCGGCGAGAAGGAGCGCGGCACGCTGGAAACCCTGCTGCTGGCGCCGGTCTCGCGCACCGCCCTGGTGATGGCCAAGTTCCTGATGCTGTTCACCGTCGGCCTGACCTCGGCGCTGCTGATGATAGGCAGCATGGGCCTGCTGCTGACGTTCTTCGGCCCCATGATAGGCGGCGACCTGGTGCAGATGGTGCGCGCCATCGGCCTGCTGGACCTGGCCATGGTGGCGCTGATGCTGGTGCCGACCGCCGCCATCTTCGCCGCCATCCTGCTGTCGATCTCGGTCTACGCCAAGAGCTACAAGGAGGCGGCCGGCCTGATCTCGCCGCTGATCATCGTCACCATCCTGCCGACCCTGGTGGCGCTGCTGCCCGGCGTGGAGCTGAACTGGAAGTGGGCGATGGTGCCGCTGACCAATGTATCGCTGGCGATGAAGGAGCTGGTCAAGGGCACCATGGACTACAGCATGTTCTCGGTGATCCTGCTGTCGACCACGCTGACCGCCGGCGCCCTGCTGGCCTTGTGCCGCTGGTGGTTCAACCGCGAGCAGGTTTTGTTTAGAAATTGAACAAGTTGTCTATTCAACTAGCCCGGAAAGTCCCCGCTTCAGGCCGCCGTCTGGTCGGCCTTTTTTGCACTCTGGCGCGCGCTTTGCGCCGCCCGTCGCAATGGGGCCCCATGTATAGGGCAAACCCAATACAATGCCATCATGTGAAAAGTGTATGGCCGTGCAGAAACGCCGGCCAGGCACCGGCAGAATCATTCAGGAGTTAGCATGGAATTACGCATCAGCAACTTGTCTAAAACCTACGGCAATGGCGTCGTAGCGCTGGACAATATTTCGCTCACCATCCCGACCGGGATGTTCGGTTTGCTCGGCCCCAACGGCGCCGGCAAGTCGACGCTGATGCGCACGCTGGCCACGCTGCAGGAATGCGATTCCGGTTCCGTCTTCCTGGACGACATCGACGTGCTGGACGAAAAAGACGAAGTGCGCCGCCTGCTGGGCTACCTGCCGCAGGACTTCGGCGTGTATCCGAAAGTGACCGCCTACGAGCTGCTCGACCATTTTGCCGTGCTCAAGGGCCTGTCCAACCGCAACCGCCGGCGCGAAGTGGTCGACGGCCTGTTGCAGCAAACCAATCTGTTCGACGTGCGCAACCAGCGCCTCGGCGGCTTTTCCGGCGGCATGCGCCAGCGCTTCGGCATCGCCCAGGCGCTGCTGGGCGATCCCAAGCTGATCATCGTCGACGAGCCGACCGCCGGCCTCGACCCGCAGGAGCGCGTACGCTTCCACAACCTGCTGTCCGACATCGGCGAAGACAAGACCGTGATCCTGTCGACCCACATCGTCAGCGACGTCGCCGACCTGTGCGCCAACATGGCCATCATCAACAAGGGCCACCTGCTGCTGTGCGGCCCGACCCAGGAACTGATCCACGAAGTGAGCGACAAGATCTGGGCCCGCTTCATCGACAAGCGCGACCTGCCGTCGTTCCAGCTGCGCCATCCGGTGATCTCGTCGCGCCTGCTGTCGGGCCGCACCCTGATCCATGTCTACAGCGACAGCGATCCCGGCGACGGCTTCGAGGAAGCCATCGGCGACCTGGAAGACGTCTACTTCGCCACCATCGCCGGCCGCCACAGCGCTGCGGCCAGCTGCGATTAAGGCGGCCCCATGTTTTCCATCGCCTACTTTGAAGCGCGCCAGCGCCTCAAGCTGCTGTCCACCTGGGTGTATTTCCTCGGTTTCCTCGCGCTGTCGCTGCTGTGGATGGCCGCCGCCGGCGGCGTCTTCAAGGGCGCATCCGTCACCTTCGGCACCCAGTTTATCGATTCGCCCCGCTCGCTGATGTTCACCACCAGCCTGCTCGGCTCGCTGGGCGTGGTGGTGATGGCGGCCATGATGGGCCGCTCGGTGCAGCAGGATTTCGAATACGACATGCAGCACTTCTTCTTCAGTGCACCGATCAGGAAGCACCAGTACATGTTCGGCCGCTTCCTCGGCGCCTACCTGACCTTGGCCATCATCTTCACCAGCATCGTGCTGGGCACCTGGCTGGGCAGCTTCATCCCCGGCATCGACCCCGAGCGGCTGGGCCAGCCCGGCGTGCTGGGCTATGTGATCCCCTACCTGATCGTCATCCTGCCCAACATCTTCATCTTCGGCGCCGTGTTCTTCATCCTGGCCGCGCTGACGCGGCGCATGCTGCCGGTGTACATTTCCAGCGTGGTCATGCTGATCGGCTACATCGTCGCCCCCGGCCTGGCGCGTGACCTCGACTTCAAGACGCTGGCCGCGCTGATCGATCCCTTCGGCACCACCGCCGTGATCCGCCTGACCGAGTACTGGCCCATCGTCGAGCGCAACACCCGCATGTTCGTGCCGGAAGGCGTGTACCTGCTGAACCGCGTGCTGTGGTGTTCGTTCGCGCTGGCCGGCCTGCTGCTGGGCTACTGGCGCTTCCACTTCATCGCCACCATCGACAGCGGCTCAGGCAGCACCAGCCGCGGCGAAGGCGAAACGCCGCTGCACCTGTCGGCGCAGTCGACCAGCACCCAGGAAAAACCCGACTTCGCGTCGCGCAGCCTGGCCGCGCTGCTGTTCAAGATGAGCTGGCTGAACCTGCGCGAAACCACCAAGAACATCTACTTCCTGGTGATCGTGCTGGCCGGCGTGCTGATGATGTTCGCCAGCGCGCTGGACATGGGTTCGATGTTCGGCACCACCACCTACCCCGTCACCTACCTGGTGCTGGAAGCGGTGTCGGAAACCTTCGCGCTGTTCATGTTCGTCATCACCACCTTCTACGCGGGCGAGCTGGTGTGGCGCGAACGCGAGGCGCGCATGGGGCAGATGCTGGACGCGCTGCCCATCCCGAGCTGGCTGCCGATGCTGGCCAAGCTGTTCGCGCTGATCGGCCTGCAGGCGATGCTGATGGGCGTGGTGATGTTGTGCGGCATGGCGATCCAGATCGTCAAAGGCTATTTCATCCTGGAGCCCGGTCTTTACCTTTACCACTTATTCCTGATCCAGCTGCCCGGCTATGCGCTGTCGGCGGTGCTGGCGATCACGCTGCAGGTGCTAATCAACCAGAAATACCTGGCCTACTTCGCGATGATCGTCTACTACCTGGCCAGCCTGACGCTGGGCACGGTCGGCGTCGACGACCCCATGCTCATCTACGGCAACGTGCCGAGCTTCATCTATTCCGCCATGAACGGCTACGGCCACTTCCTGCCGCGCGAGCGCTGGTTCGAAGCCTACTGGGGCGGCGCGGCGCTGCTGCTGGCGGTGCTGTCGCTGCTGTTCTGGGCGCGCGGCACCAACGACGGCTGGCGCCAGCGCCTGCAACTGGCGCGCCACGCGCTGACCGTGCCGGTGCTGACCACGGTGGCGGCCGGCCTGCTGATCTTCGTCGGCGCCGGCAGCGTGTTGTTCTATAACACCCACATCGTCCAGTGCTACAAGACGCAGTACCAGAAGGATGGCGAGCGCGCCGATTACGAGCGCAAGTACAAGAAGTTCGCCGTGGTGCCGCAGCCGCGCATCACCGACGTCAAGCTTGATGTCGCCATCGTGCCGGAGCGGCGCAGCCTGGTCGTCAAGGGCCGCTACCTGCTGGAGAACAAGACCGCGCAGCCGATCAGCGACGTGCTGGTCTACCAGGACAACACCAGCACCCAGTACAAGGTGCGCTTCAGCCAGGATGTGCGGCCGGGCTTCCAGGATGAGGAGCTGGGCTTCTACAGCTACAAGCTGGCCAAGCCGCTGGCGCCGGGCGCGCAGCTGACGATGGACTTCGACGTCGCCTACGTCCCCAAGGGCATCCTGGGCATGGGCCAGGACACGCCGGTGGTCGGCAACGGCACCTTCTTCAACAACGACGTGCTGCCGCACATCGGCTACCAGCAGGCGATGGAACTGAACGACGCGCGCGACCGCAAGAAGCACAAGCTGCCGGCGCGCGAGCGCATGCTGCCGCGCGACGACCCGGCCGGCCTGGCCAACAACTTCGCCAGCAGCGACGCCGACTGGCTGACCTTCGACGCCACCGTCAGCACCAGCGCCGACCAGATCGCCATCGCGCCGGGCACGCTGGTCAAGGAATGGAGCAAGCAGGGACGGCACTACTACCACTACAAGATGGACCAGCCCATCCTCAACTTCTACGCCTTCCAGTCGGCGCGCTACCTGGTCAAGCGCGACTGGTGGCAGGATGTCGGCATCGAGCTGTACTACCATCCCGGCCACGAATACAACCTGGACCGCATGGACAAGGGCATCAAGGAATCGCTGGACTACTACACGCGCAACTTTGGCCCCTACCAGCACAAGCTGGTGCGCATCGTCGAGTTCCCGCGCTACGCCACGTTCGCGCAATCGTTCCCGACGACCTTGCCGTATTCGGAGGCGCTGGGCTTCATCGCCAAGGTCAACGACAAGAACCCGAAGGACATCGACTATCCGTTCTACATCACCGCGCATGAAGTTGCGCACCAGTGGTGGGGCCACCAGCTGGTCGGCGGCAACACGCGCGGCGGCACGGTGCTGAGCGAAACGCTGGCCGAGTACTCGGCGCTGATGGTGATGAAGAAGAATTTCGGCGCGGACAAGATGCGCCGCTTCCTGCACTACGACCTGGACCAGTACCTGGTGGGCCGCGCGCTGGAGCGCAAGAAGGAGCTGCCGCTGGCGGAGAATGAGAACCAGAACTACATCCAGTACCGCAAGGGCAGCCTGGCGATGTACCAGTTGCAGGACATCGTCGGCGAGGCCAAGGTCAACGGCGCGCTGAAGGAAATGCTGGCGCAGTACGGCCGCAAGAGCGGGCCCTACCCGAGCGTGACGGTGCTGGTCGACGCGCTGCGCAAGATCACGCCGCCGGAGCAGGCTTACCTGATCGACGACCTGTTCAACCACATCGTGCTGTACGAGAACCATGCGGTGTCGGCCACGGCGCGCAGGCTGGCGGACGGCAAGTATGAAGTGACGTTCGCGGTCAGCGCGGCCAAGGTGCGGGCCGACGACCAAGGGGCGGAAAAGGATACGCCGTTGAAGGATTGGATCGACATCGGCATCGACGACAAGGACGGCAACAGCCTGTACCGCGAGCGCATGCTGGTCGAGCGCAAGGACAATCTGTACACCGTGGTCATCAACGGCCGCCCGGGCCGCGCCGGCATCGACCCTGACAACAAGCTCATCGACCGCAAGCCCGACGACAACATGATGCCCGTCGAGCTGCAAGCTCAATAACACAACGGGGGTCAAGTCTGACATTTGGACACGAGCTGAACTGTAGCGCAGGCTACAGTTCAGCTCGTGTCCAAATGTCAGACTTGACCCCCGTTTTTTTACGCCGCCAGCTTGAAGACGGCGACCACTTCGGTCAGTGCATCAGCCTGATCGTGCAGCGCGGCTGCCGCGGCGGCCGCTTCTTCCACCAGCGCGGCGTTCTGCTGCGTGACCTGATCCATCTGGCCGATCGCCTGGTTGATCTGCTCGATGCCCGAGCTCTGCTCCATGCTGGCCGTGGTGATCTCGCCCATGATGTCGGTCACGCGCTGGATGCTCTCCACCACTTCGCTCATCGTGTTGCCGGCCTGCGTGACCAGCATGCTGCCGGCATCGACCTTTTCCAGCGAGTCGTCGATCAGCGTCTTGATTTCCTTGGCCGCCGTCGCGCTGCGCTGCGCCAGGCTGCGCACCTCGGTCGCCACCACCGCGAAACCGCGTCCCTGCTCACCCGCACGGGCCGCTTCCACCGCCGCGTTCAAGGCCAGGATATTGGTCTGGAAAGCAATGCCGTCGATCACGCTGATGATGTCGACAATCTTGCGCGCGGAACCGTTGATCGCATCCATGGTCTGCACCACGTCCGACACCACGCCGCCGCCCCGCTGCGCCACTTCCGACGCCTTCACCGCCAGCTGGTTGGCCTGGCGCGCGTTGTCCGCGTTCTGCTTCACGGTCGCGGTCAACTCTTCCATCGACGAGGCGGTTTCTTCCAGGCTCGAAGCCTGCTCTTCGGTGCGTGAGGACAGGTCCAGGTTGCCTGCCGCGATCTGGCTCGACGCGCTGGAAATGCTCTCGGTGCCGCTGCGCACTTCGGTGACGATGCCGATCAAGCCATCGTTCATGGTGCGCAACGCTTCCAGCAGCCGGCCGGTCTCATCCTTGCTGCTGACCACGATGCGGGTGGTCAAATCCTTGTTCGCCACGGCGACGGCGATATCCACCGCCTGGCTGAGCGGCACGGTGATGCCGCGCGTCAGACGCCACGCGCAGACGATGCCCAGCGCCAGCACCGCCAGCCCGAACACAATCATGAACTGGCGGCTGCGCTCGTACAGCGACTCAATCGCCGCCGCGTTATCGTCGATGCTCTTGCGCTGCAATTCCAGCAGGCCGCGCAGCGATTCCAGATAAGCCTTGCCGTCCGGCGTGAAATGCTGATCCAGCATGGCGGCGGCCTCGTCCAGCTTGCCTTCCTTCTTCAGCGCGACGATGGCGTCGCGCGACGCCAGGTAGCGCTTGCGGTTGGCCTTCATGTCGTCGAACAGCGCTTTTTCCTTGTCGGTTTCCAGCAGCGGCTCGACCTTCTTTTGCAGGCCGTTGACTTCGGCCGTCGACGCGGCGGTCTCTTCGGAGAAGAACGGCCCCAGCGACGGATCGCTGCTCTTCGAAATCGCCGACGTCCGGCGCACGCTGGTGTGGATCAGGCGATACCAGTCGCTGATCATGCGTTCCTTGGCCAGCGGCTGCTGCATCATGTCGCGGGTGGCTTCGGCCACGGTTTGCATATGGCCGATGCCGATCGCGGTCATCAGCGTCATCAACGCCAATACCAAGCCAAAGCCCGCGGCAAGGCGCGTGCCGATTTTCAAATTTTTCATGATATGTGTGGCCGTTAAGGCAATATTGGAAATAAAGCAGCGTTGCCGCTCAATGTTGCTACCGTTGGAACTGCGAATCGGGCAGAAGGATGAAAGTTGCCCTAAAGAATCGCCAGTGTACCACGGCAATTAATTTATTGCTGAAAGGTCGCCAGGCCGTGGCCTGCAGGGTGCCGACCAGGCCGGCGCAAGCGTCAAAAAGCCGGGCGGTTTGGAGGCGCCCGGCTTTCTGGAAACTTCAGCGATCAGATCTTGGCGGCGTCATGGTCGCGCTTGACCTTGTCCGCATGGCGCTCCACTTTCGCTTCGTGCCGCGCCACCTGTTCCACATGCTTGTCGGCAGTGCGATGGGCGATCACTTTTTCGTCATGCTTGATGGCCTGCTTTTCCACCTTGATGTTTTGCTGCTCGGCGCGGCGCGCCTGGTCCAGCTGCTGGGCGCCGGCCAGGTCGCCCTTCTTCACATCGGCATGCTCGGCGCGGGCCAGCGCATTGCGTTCGCCGCGTTCCGCCTGCAGCTGCTGCTGGCCTGCCGCTACCTGGGCCTGCTTGGCGGCGATCACCGCGTTGTCGCGCTGGATCTGGCGGGTGTCCTGATGTACTTGTTTGACGTCCTGGCGGATCTGAGCATTGTCCTGATGGACTTGTGCCACTGGATTGGTCTGCGCGAAGGCTGCGGCGCCGATCATGGAAAGCACGCCGGCGATCATCAGGGATTTGGTTTTCATGATGGTGTGTCCTTTTCTAGTGGTTGGCAGATCGCTGTTCATCAGCGTCTTGAGCAATTAACGCGACCGCCCCACAGGCAGACGACCACAGTTCCGTAAGAAAAGTTACGAGTTGTATCCTGCAAGCGAAGCCGCCAACTCACGCTGCCAGGCGCTGGCCTTGACGTGGTTCCACACCAGCGCCACCTGCTCCACGCATTCGAACGCGCAGTCGGTGACGTGGATGCGGCGCAGCTCGGGATCGGCCAGCGCGAAGTCCGGCAGATAGGCCAGCGCCTCGCCGGATTTGACCAGCGACAGCAGCAGCTGCAAGTCGTCGGTCCAGTAGCGTATCTTGCGCGGCAGCTGGTCGTCGCGCCAGCCGTCGGAGCGGGCGCCGCGCTGCACGCCGCAGAACAGCGAACGCGACGGACAGGCGAAATCATGCGCCAGCACTTGCGCCGTCTCCGCCTCCAGCAGCGGCGCGATGCCCTCCACCTGCAGCGAGCGCACCAGCGGATGCCGCTGCCCCGCCACCAGATGCAAGGTGACGCTGCCCAGCGGCGTCACCTGCCACTCGTCCGACCAATGCTCGCCGCGCCCTTCGATGACGTCGCCGGTGACGATGGCCGCATTGATGTCGCCGCGCAGCAGCGCCGCCAGCGCCTCATCCTCGAACATGGCCTGCATGCGCAGGCTGGCTTCGGGATAGGCGCGCAAGGCCTGCGACAGCATCTGCCCGTGCCGCCACAGCAGGATCGCCGGGCCGGCGACGCGGCTGTCGACGGCGGCGCGCTCGCCCATCAGATCGGCCTTGGCCTGGTCGGCCAGCGCCAGCAGGGTCTGGGCGCGCGCCAGCAGCAACTGGCCGCTGTCGTTCAGCACCAGCTGCTTGGCGCTGCGGTCGAACAGCGGCTTGCCCAGGCTGTCCTCCAGCCGCTTGAGCGCCTTGGACACCGCCGACGGCGTCAAATGCAGCTCCAGCGCGGCCGCGCCCAGCGATGGACGGCGGGCGGCGCTGACGAAGACGCGCAGGTCGGAAAGATTCATGATGTCCCAACAGGATACGAATAGTGAATTTAAGTTGCTTTACCGGATACGAAGAGCATCTTACCATCTGCCTCATGACTACCATCACCCAACAACAATGGATCTACCGCCGCCAGCCGGTCGGGCAGATCACGGCCGAGCACTACGAGCTCGTCGAACAACAACTGTCGACCACGCTGGGCGATGGCGAGGTGCTGATCGAAGCGCGCTGGTTCAGCGTCGATCCCTACATGCGCATCGGCCAGTCGACCAAGCCGACCTATGACACCGAGCCGCATCCGCTGAACACCGTGCAGCAAGGCGCCGTGGTGGCGCAGGTGCTGGCGTCGAACGCGCCCGGCTACGCGGCGGGCGACTGGGTGCAGAGCTACACCGGCTGGCAGACCCATGCGCGCGTCCACGCCAGCGGCCTGAAGCGCATCGACCCGGCGCTGGCGCCGGTGACGACCGCGCTCGGCGTGCTCGGCATGCCAGGCCGCACCGCTTGGTTCGGCCTGACCGAATCGGGCAAGCCGCATGCGGGCGAAGTGGTGGTGGTGTCCGGCGCGGCCGGCGCGGTGGGCTCGCTGGTGGTGCAGTTCGCCAAGCGCCACGGCGCGCGCGTGCTCGGCATCGCCGGCGGCCCGGCCAAGTGCGACTGGCTGCGCAACACGCTGGACGCCGACTGGGCCATCGACTACAAGGCCTACGCCGACGCCGACACGCTGGGCGCCGAGATCAAGCGCCTGACCGGCGGCGTCGACGTGTACTTCGACAACGTTGGCGGCATGGCGACCGACGCCATCATCCCCATCATCAACCGCCGCGCGCGCATCGTCATCTGCGGCCAGATCAGCCAGTACAGCGGCGGCCTGGAGACGCCGGAACTGGGGCCGCGCCTGCTGCACCACATGCTGTACCAGCGCGCCACGATCCAGGGCATGCTGGCGCGCGACTACCTGCACCGCATGGACGAGATGATACGCATCGTCGCTCCATGGGTGAAGGCGGGCGAGATCGTGTTCGAGGAAACCGTGATCGACGGCTTCGCGCAATTGCCGGCCGCGCTGAACGCGCTGTTCACCGGCGAGCATCGCGGCAAGCTGCTGGTGAAGGCATGAGGACCGCGCTGCTGGCCCTGAGCTTGATCGCGGGCGGCGCCGCTGCGGCCGACGCCACCTATGGCGAGCACGGCATGGCGCTGTTCGGCGGCCAGCAAGGGCTGTATGCATCGCACTTGCCGATGTTCCATGCGCCGCATGACTACCAGGTGATACTGCAAGTACACGTGGCCGATGCCGCCACCGATGCGGCGCTGCGCCGCCGCCTCGACGGCAAGACCGCGCTGTGGACCATCGCGCCGGATAAGTTCGAACTGTCGCGCCTGGCGCCGGCCAGCGCGGCGCCGCTGCGGCAGTTCAAGGCCGACCTGGTCCAGGGCCACTTCGAGCAAGGCGGCAAGACGCAGTTCGCCGCTTCCACCATCGTGGTCGACAAGGTGCTGATGTTCCGCCAGCTGCCGCCAACGCAGAAGACCAGCAACGACGCCAGCTACGTGCAGATCGGCACGGGCAGTCAGCGCTATCTGGTGAAGCAGATCGACAGCCGGCCTGATTTCGACCACATTGTTTCCTACGCGGCGGCGGCTGGCGCATCGACCGCCGCCGTCACGCTGAACAAGCAGGCGCTGCGGCAACCGCAGGCGGCGGCGCTGGCCGCCGCATTGCACGTGCCCGCCAGCGCGATTCGTGGTACGGTCTACTTTTACACCGACGATTTGAAGTGACATGGTTCCAGCGGAATACCAAGGCCTGTGGCGCCGCAGCGGCATCTGGCGCAGCAACGGCAGCAGCGACCTGAGCACGCAAGTGTGGTGGTTCCAGGCGGCGCGCTATCACATCGACTTGCGCATTCCGGTCGACCGCGTCGGCATCAACGGCTTCGCCGGCGAGACCGTGGTGGAAGGCACGCGCTGCACCTGGCATCCGGCCATCGCCTACCCCGCCCTCAGCGGCGAGCTCGACGCCGGCTGGATGCGCTTCGACGATGCCGACCACGTCCACGAAACCGGCCTCGACAACAGCTACGACGAGGACTGGTACCGCGAGCCAAGCGGTCCCATGCACGGTGTGCGACTGGAGGATCCCCACAGCGGGCAACTGGCCTACCTGCTGATCAGCGATGACTGGATGGCCTGGGCCTGCGGCAACCCGAACGGTGCTTGCGAGATCATCGTCTATCGCCGCGAGCAGCGGCAATGGATCGCCATCGCCAGCAACTTCTCCACGCCAGCGCCCACCGTCGCACTCGACAAGGAACAAGTGCTGCAATGGCAGGCCGGCGATCTGGTCGAGCCACCCATGACGCCGGGAGTAGCCTGGCGGGTTTAACCTACCATAAGTCTTTTGTCTGGCGATCATACATAGTCGACGCCGCACGCGTGATCGCTCACATCCGTGATGCGAAAAAGCAAGCATCCCCCCCTTGCCTACGACTTGCCGGGCGCGACCAGTTCGGCCAGATGCCGCGCCGCGCCGCTGTTAGCGGGGTCCAGCGCCAGCGCACGCCGGTAGTGCCGGATCGCCATCGCCTTATCGCCGTTCACCAGAGACGCCTGCGCCAGGCTGTCGTGCGCGTTGGCGCTGTCGGGAAAGCGCTCGGCCACGAAGCGCAACACCGACAGCGCATCGCGCGCCCTGCCCGTGCTGAGCAAACGATAGCCCCAATCATTCAACTCCAGCTCCGGCCAGGTCATCCCCGGATGGGCGCGCTCGATGCTGTCCGCCGCCGCCCGCACCTGCTCATAGCCCTGCTCTTCCAGTGCGATGCGCAGCGCCGGCACCCCGGACAGGTCCAGCCCGGGCGCATACAGGGACGCGATCTTGTCGACCATGTCCTCCGGGAACGCGCCGGCCAGATTGGTGAGGATGACGACGCCGACCTTGTCTTCGGGATAAAGATAAGCCGCCGCGCGCCCGCCGCCGGTCATGCCCACCGCGCGATGCGTTCCCCGCGTCAGCACCTGCCATCCCAGCCCCCACTGGCCGAGGCGCCCGTCATTGAAAGCGACCGGCGTCCACAGCGCCGCCAGACTGTCCGCCTTCAGCAGGCGGCCGCTCTCTAGCACGATCAACCAGCGCGCCATGTCGCCGATCGTGCTGTTGAGGCCGGAGGACGCCCGCCGGAAAGGCAGGAAGCGCTCCGCACTGACCGCCAAAGTACCCGGCGTCGTCGATGCCGCCGCGCGGTAGCCGGCGATCATCGGCCCGCCCAGGGCCCAGCGATAGGTGGGCGCCTTGCCGGGGATGACGGTGGTGGCGTCGCCGTAGGCGGTGCGGTTCATGGCCGCCATCCGCAACTGTTCGTCGGCAAGCGGCGCATCCAGCGGCCGTCCTTCGATCTGGTTGACGATGCGTTGAATCAGCGTGTAGTTGGTCTGGCAGTAGTCGAAGCGCGTCCCTGGTGGGAAGCGCAGGGGCTGCGCCTGGACCCAGGCCCAGGCGGCGACGGCATCGGTTTCGACGGTCGGAGCGCGCATCATGTCCGGCAAGCCGGACATATGGCTCAGCAGCTGACGCAGCGTGACCTTGCGCCAGGCTTCCGGCAAGTCCGCCAGATAGCGTCCCGCCGGCGCCGACAGGTCCAGCCGCCCCTGCTCGGCCAAGCGCATCGCCGCCACGCCGGTAAAGGCCTTGGTGATCGAGTTGATGGCAAACACCGTGTCGTCCGCGACGGGAATGCCGAACTCCACGCTCGCGCTGCCGTACGTCCGGACCAGCGCGACCTGACCGTCCTTGACGACCGCCACGGCCATGCCGGGGATGGCCAGCCGCTTCATCTGCACGCCCAGATAACGGTCGACTTCGGCCGCCGGGTCCGCCGCGGCGGCAACCGTGGCGACGGCCATCCCGGCGACAAAACCGATAAGGGCAAGGAAGCGGCGCGGACGCGCGCCTGCGTACATCAAGCTCATGATATTTCCTCGCGTCTGGACACGGAATCCACTCTGGTTGGCGACCAGCGATTCTATCTCATCGCGACGGCCCGGCGCCGCATGACGGCCGCCACGATCGCCAGGCCGGCCAACAGCATCGCGCCGGCGCCCGGCTCCGGCACCGGCAGCGGCACCGGCGCCTTGACTTCGGCGTAGTCGATCTGCAGCGCGGCATTGCGTATGCCTGCCGTCGCCAGCGACGTCGGTCCCCATTTGCCGTCCGCGCTTTGCACAACGTAGGCCCAGGTCCAGCCGTTGAACGACACATCGAAGGAGTTGCCGTAATTGATGGCGCCGAACTGCGAACCGAAGCCGTGATTGCCGTCGAGGGATTTCTCGCTCAGCAGGACGCGGTTGCCCCCTTCCGCGCCGGTGACGTTCCAGCGCAGGTCCAGGCTGTTGTCGGCAAAGCCCGGTTGCTCGCCCGGCTGCCAATATGAATGGTGCTGCCCGTCCGCCACGCCGGAGAAGGTCAGATTGCTGATCTGGTAGCCGGCGTGCACATCGATGTGGAAGACGCTGTAGTGGTAGGCAGTGGCTTCGTTCTCAAGCGTGCCGTTCGGGCCGGCGTAGACATTGCCGAGCTGGCGGTTCAGCGTAGCCAGGTCGAAGGTGGCCGAGCCGGTCGTCGCGCTGCTCAGCCCGATGTTCCCTTGCCATGGCTTGCTGCCATCCACGTACGAAATGCTGAACGCCGGCGTGTCGATGAAGGTGCTCGCCTGGGCGAAGGAAGCGGTGGCCATCAGGGCGCCCAAAGTCAGCTTGCGAAAAGTACTGTTCATATTGCTCTCCTCAATCGCTCCGGCCGCACCGCGAATGCAGCAGCGTAACCGGAAGCTCAACCGGAAAGCGTAGCGCTTGTCGAAAGAATAAACAATATTGTCAAAATGAGGAATCGGGCACATCGGCCGCCATACGGCCCAAAACCCTGCACGCATTAACATAAGGCTGCGACTATGGAAACACGCGGTTTGGACTGTGTCGTAAATGCCGACATCGCCGGCTGAAATAAAAAAACGGGACCATCAAGGTCCCGTTTTTGTTGGCGCTGCCGAAGACTACTCGGCGGTCGCGGCAGCTTTTTTAGGCGCCGCTTTCTTGGCTGGCGCTTTCTTGGCCGCAGGCTTCTTGGCTGCCGCCGCCTTGGCCGGAGCCTTGGCTGCCGCCGCCTTCTTGGCCGGCGCTTTCTTGGCCGGCGCCGCGCCTTCCGCAGCTTCCGCGCCCTCGTCCGCTACCGCGGCAGCTTTGCCCTTGGCCGGAGCCTTGGCCTTGCGCTCCTCGAACTCGAAGCTGATCTTGCCGTCCTTGCCCTTGGTCAGGAAGGCCTTGAACGGACGGCGCGTACGCTGCGACACAAAGCCCGGCAGCAGATCGGTCTTGCCGTCGTTGAGCAGCTTGGCCATCTGCTCAGGCAAAATCTCCTGCTGCAGAATGATGCGGCCGCTGCGGAAGTCGCAAGTCTTCGGCTTGGCGACGCTGTTCTCGCACACATAAGCCAGGCCCATCTCGTACACGCCACCGGCGCACTTCGGGCACGGGCCCAGAGCGGTCTGGCCGGTGAAGTCGACCGGTTCCGCATCTTCCGAATCGTCGTTCTGGCCGAAGTCGAACTCCAGCTTGAAGTTCTTGATCTCTTCGTCACGCACGATGCGCAGGATGGCGGCGAACGGACGGCCCATCTTCGAGCGGAAACCTTGCAGCGGGCCGATGGTGCGGTCCTTCAGCAGCTGCTCGACTTCCTCGATTTCAAACTGGCGGCTGCCCGGCGTTTTGCTCATCGAGAATTCGCACTTGGTGCAGGCGAAGCGGCGATAGTTTTCCTTGACCACGCTGCCGCAGTTCGGGCACGGCGTGTGCAGGGTGTGGTAATCGCCCGGGATCGTATCGTTGTCGTATTCCTTGGCGCGCTTGACGATGACCTGCGTCATCTGGGCGATCTCACGCATGAACTCGTCACGCGAGATCTTGCCCTTCTCCATTTGCGACAGCTTGTATTCCCACTCGCCGGTCAGTTCCGGCGCGGTCAGTTCGTTCACGCCCAGGCCGCGCAGCAGCGTCATCAGCTGGAACGCTTTCGCGGTCGGCATCAGTTCGCGGCCTTCGCGCAGCAGGTAGCGCTCGGTCAGCAGACCCTCGATGGTGGCGGCGCGCGTCGCTGGCGTGCCCAGGCCCTTGCCGGCCATCGCATCGCGCAGCTCATCGTCCTCGACCAGCTTGCCCGCGCCTTCCATGGCCGACAGCAGCGTCGCCTCGGTGTAGCGCGCAGGCGGCTTCGTCACCAGGCCGTTGGCGTTGACCGTGTCGGTCAGCACCTTCTCGCCCTTGGCGACCGGTACCAGGTTGCCGTTGGCGTTGCCTTCCTTGTCGTCGTCCGACGAGGCTTCCTTGCCGTAGATCGCCAGCCAGCCCGGGTTGGTCATGACCTTGCCTTCAGTCTTGAACTGATGGCCGGCCACTTCGGTGTAGCGGGTCGTGACCTGGAATTCCGCAGGCGGGAAGAACACGGCCATGAAGCGGCGCGTAACCAGGTCGTACAGCTTCTGCTCGGGCTCGGACAGGTTCTTCGGCGCGATGGTGGTCGGAATGATCGCGAAGTGATCCGAGATCTTGGTGTTGTCGAAGATGCGCTTGTTCGGCTTGACCCACTTCTTGTCCAGGATCTGCTTGGCGAACTGGTGGTAGTTCGGGTTTTCCTTGACCACTTCCAGCGCCTGCATCACGGTCGGAATGTAATCTTCCGGCAGGTGGCGCGAATCGGTACGTGGGTAGGTCAGCACCTTGTGCTTTTCGTACAGCGCCTGGGCCAGGCCCAGCGTGTTCTTGGCCGAGAAACCGAAGCGCGAGTTGGCTTCGCGCTGCAGGCTGGTCAGGTCGAACAGCGCGGGCGCCATCGACGTGGTCGGCTTGGCTTCCTCGGTGACGGCGCCCTGCTTGCCGCGCACGGCCAGCGCGATCGAGTCGGCCGCGGCCTTGCTCCACAGGCGCTCGGCGCGTTTCTCCGGATCGGTCTCGTCCTTCTTGAACTTGGTGTCCAGCCAGCGGCCTTCGTAGACGCCGGCGGCGCACACGAACTCGGCGCGCACTTCCCAGAAGTCGCGCGAGACGAATTTCTTGATCTTCTCTTCGCGCTCGACCACGATCGACAGCGTCGGCGTCTGCACGCGGCCCACGGTGGTCAGGTAGAAACCGCCCTCTTTCGAGTTGAACGCGGTCATCGCGCGGGTGCCGTTGATGCCGATCAGCCAGTCGGCTTCCGAGCGGCAGCGGGCGGCGTCGGCCAGCGGCATCATGTCTTCGTCGCTGCGCAGCTGGGTGAAGCCTTCGCGGATCGCGCCCGGCGTCATCGATTGCAGCCACAGGCGCTTGACCGGTTGCTTGGCCTTGGCGTTCTGCGCGATCAACCGGAAAATCAGTTCCCCTTCGCGGCCCGCGTCACATGCGTTGATCAGGGTGGTGACGTCTTTACGCTTGATCAGCTTGTTGAGCACCTTGAGGCGGGCCTCGGTCTTGGCGATCGGGTTCAGCGCGAAGTACGGCGGAATCATCGGCAGGTGGGCGAAGCTCCACTTGCCGCGCTTGACGTCGTGTTCTTCCGGTACGGCAATTTCCAGCAGGTGGCCGACGGCGGAGGACAGCACGTACTCGTCGGATTCAAAGTACTCATCGTGCTTGGTAAAGCCGCCAAGCGTCTTCGCGATGTCGTTCGCGACAGAAGGCTTCTCGGCGATGATGAGGGTTTTGGTCATATTTTGTATCTCGTTTTTTAACACTTTGGATGGGTGCAGCATGCGCATCATACATGGATCGCGCCGCAGTCTGCACTTTTGCGATGCGGATGGCAAGGCCGAGGCGTCACAGTCTTGTCAAAGCGCCAATGATAAGCGCGTTGCCGACCAGACTGCAAGCAAACAGCACAATACAGCGTATCACGCCGCCGAATGTTGCTTAAATAAATGCTCGAAGGGAAATACAGGCCGCAGCGGCCTGTATATATTAGTGCAGCAGGCGTGGCGCCTGGTCTTCGTCCGAGCCGAACAGGTCGTCGAACATCAGCGCGTCCGGCTCCTTGCCTTGGCTCCAGAGCAACATCAGGACGATGACCTTGAGCTTGCCCAGCGACACCGGCGCCTCTTCCAGCGCCAGCGCGCGTTCGATGACGATTTCGCGCTGCAACGGCGACAGCACCTTGGCCGACTCCAGGAACTGGATGAAGCCGATCGCGCCCGGCCCCAGCACATCCTGTTCTTCTTCGACGTAGAAACGCGTGCCGGTCGAGGACGCGGTCAGCGTATGTTCCACCCCGGCCATGGCGGTCAGGTCGGTCAACCACACCAGGGCTTCGGAAATCTCGACATCGTCAAAACCGACAGCCGACAGTTTCTTGGCCAAGGCCGCCGGTTCAGGGCAGGCATCGGGACGGTAGTAAGTCTCGTAGAGGTAAACAAGGATGTCGAACATGGCTCTACTCTATCAGTTAAAACAGATCGGGCACAAGTGCCGCACAGATCGCCTGTTTTTCAGGCAATTTTCACAGGATTAAGCCCGCAAGCGCTGGAACATGCCTCCGGGCAAACGCTCGATCAGGCCGGCCAGTTCCAGCGCCAGCAATTGGCCCTGCAGCTCGGCGGCGGACTGCTGCAACCGCAACGCCAGCACATCTGCCCCGGCCGGATCCTCGCCCAGCGCCTCCAGCACGCGGTCGACGAAGCTGTCGTCCGGCGACGGCCGCCCGCCGGGAGCCTCGGGCGACAACAGTTCCAGGTCGGCCAGGATATCGGCAGCGGTTTCCACCAGCTTGGCGCCCTCGCGGATCAGCGTGTGGCAGCCCTTGGCCAGCGTGGCGTGGATGGAGCCGGGCACCGCGTACAGCTCCCTGCCCTGCGCCGCCGCCAGCCGCGCCGTGATCAGCGAACCGGACTTGGCGGCAGCCTCCACCACCAGCACCCCGCGCGCCAAGCCGCTGATGACGCGATTGCGGCATGGGAAGTTGTCGCGCAGCGGCGGCGTTCCCAGCGCGTACTCGCTGACGATGCAGCCTTCCTCGGCGATGCGCCGGGCCAGCTGCTTGTTGCGGGCCGGGTAGATCCGGTCCGGCCCGGTGCCAATGACGGCGATGGTGCTGCCGGGACCGTTCAAGCCGCCCGCGTGCGCCGCCGCGTCGATGCCCAGCGCCAGGCCGGAGACGATGGTCAGTCCCGCCTCCGACAGCGCCTGCGCCATGCGGTCGGCGTTCAGCATGCCCTGGGCGCTGGCGTTGCGCGAGCCCACCACGGCCAGCGACTTTCGTCCCAGCAGCTCGGTCCGCCCCTTGAGGTAGAGCATCAGCGGCGCGGCGGCGATGTTGCGCAGCGCTTCCGGATAGGCGGGATCGTCGTAGCTCAGCACGGAGTTACCGGGCTGCTGCTGCCAGGCCAGCGTGGCGTCGACCAGGGCGGCCAGCGCGTCCGGCGGCGCCTGCAGCAGCGCATCGGCCTGGCCGGGCTTGACCTCGCGCAGCAGCGCCGCGCGGTCGGCGCCGAACACCGCCTCGGGCGTGCCGAAGCGCCGCAGCAGCCGGTGCGCCGTCATCAGGCCGACGCCGTCCGTCATCTGCAAGCGCAGCCAGCCGGCCAGCGCGGCGGCGCCGACTGGCTGGATGGGAACGTTGGGGATATCCGTGGCTTGCACGGCGCGGCTCACTCCGGCGACTTGGCGACGTCGCCCACTTCCACCGGCGCCGACACCTGCATGATCAAGCCGTAGGAAATATGCTTAAACACGCGGAAGATAAACAAGCTGCCCACTTCCTCGTCCGGCAGCTTGACCTGCTGTTCGCGCATGCCCATCCAGCTCTTGGCGGCCGTGGCGTCGCTGACAGTCTTCCCCGCATGGTACAACTGGAGCACGGAGCCGATGTCGAGTCCATCAAGCTTTCCGCGATTAATGCTCACTACCTGGTTCTGCCCGGCGTGGGTGACGCCGCCGTAGATCGCCACCACGCGCGCGCCCACCTTCTGCTCGGGCGGATGCGGCACATAGTTTTGCATCGGCATCGGCGGTATCGCGCGCAGCTGGTCGCCCTTGCCCATCTCCTCCTTGGCGCTGGCCACCAGGAAGGTGTGGACATCGCTGCCGCTGCCGGGCTGGGCCTCGGCCTGCAGTTTCAGCGTGCCCAGGTAAAACGCCTCGTAGCCGATCACAGCCTTGGTGACGGGATCCTTCAGCGGGCTGCCGGGGCGGAACACCTGGAACGAGCTGCCGCCCTTGAGGTCGCCGCGCACATAGGCCTTGTCGTCCTTGCCGAGGAACACGTGGCCATCCTGCGTGGCCACCACGCGCGGAGCGCCGGCCAGTTCGTCGTTTTCGATGATCAGCGGCTGGGTCAGGAAGGGTTCGATCACGCCGGCCGGAATCGACATCACGGCGTCCTTGCCCAGGCCCTCGGTGCGCAGCTGCGGCTTCAGGCGCAGGTTGCCGGCGCCGCCCTCGCCGCTGGCCTCGATCCTATTGCCCAGGCGCAGGCGGCCGGCGGCGCGGTCGAACCAGATGATCTGTCCCGGATAAATCCAGTGCGGATTGGCGATTTCCTCGCGGTTCATGCCCCAGACGGTGGGCCAGCACCACGGGCGTTCGAGGAATTTACCGGAGATATCCCACAGCGTATCGCCCTTGACCACCAGATGCTGGTCCGGCGCATCGGCACGGAATTCACATTTCAGCGGAGCCGCGGAGGCCGCCGTCCAGCCCGAAAAAAGCGCCGCCAATACTAAGCGGGTGCCGACTGTGCTAAAATTTTTCATTAGTAGATCCAGTAATTGCGCCGTAAATTGCGCAGGCACACCATAGCAAGAGGCGCCCTATCAATGGAAAAGGCTTGCTAAATTGAATCAAATTCTGCCCATAAAACCCTGAACTAGCAAGCGAAACCGCGCAACGGAAGCCCGCGCGGTTGTTGCATTTTTGATCGGGAAAATGACGGCGGCAGCGTAGTCTGCGCGGCCGCGTTATCAAGGCATTCACTTAGTTATCAACACAGTTACAGCATATGGCCATCTTAAATATTTTGCGTTACCCCGATCCGCGTCTGCACAAAGTCGCCACGCCAGTCACCGTCTTCGACGCCAAGCTGGAAAAGCTGGTTGCCGACATGGCCGAGACCATGTACGACGCGCCGGGCATCGGCCTGGCCGCGTCGCAGGTCGACGTGCACGAACAGCTGGTCGTGATCGACATCTCCGAAACCAAGGACGCGCTGGTCGCCTACATCAATCCGGAAATCATCTGGGCCAGCGAAGAGAAGCAGGTCTACGATGAAGGCTGCCTGTCGGTGCCGGGCATCTACGACGGCGTCGAACGCCACGCCCAGATCAAGGTGCGCGCGCTGGACGTCAAGGGCCAGCCTTTCGAAGTGGAAGCCGACGGCCTGCTGGCAGTCTGCATCCAGCACGAAATGGATCACCTGCTGGGCAAGGTCTTCGTCGAATACCTGTCGCCGCTGAAGCGCAACCGTATCAAGGCCAAGCTGGTCAAGGAAGAACGCGGCATGGCGCGTGAAGCCCAGCTGCGCGCCGCCGGCCGCCGCTTCTAAGCCGCACAGGGAACCCGCATGAAAGTCATCTTCGCCGGCACGCCGGAATTTGCCGCCGTGGCGCTGCAAGCCTTGCACGAGGCGGGCTTCGAGATCCCGCTGGTGCTGACCCAGCCGGACCGGCCGGCCGGACGCGGCATGCATCTGCAACCGTCGGCCGTGAAGCAGTACGCGCTGGCGCAGGGCATCGAGGTGCTGCAGCCGCTGTCGCTGCGCACCGACAGCAAAGACCCGGTGCGCGCCGAGCAGGCGAAGGAAGCACATGCGCGCCTGCTGTCCACGCCATATGACGTGATGGTGGTGGCGGCCTATGGCCTGATCCTGCCGCGCGCCACGCTGGACATCAAGCCCTGCCTGAACATCCACGGTTCGCTGCTGCCGCGCTGGCGCGGCGCCGCGCCGATCCACCGCGCCATCGAGGCCGGCGACAGCGAGACCGGCATCACCATCATGGAGATGGAAGAAGGCCTGGACACCGGCCCGATGCTGCTGATCGAACGCATCGCCATCGGCGAGCAGGACACCACCGGCATCGTGCACGACAAGCTGGCCGCGCTGGGCGGCAAGATGATCGTCGAAGCGCTGCGCAAGATGCAGCACGGCCAGCTGGAAGCCGTGGTGCAGCCGGAAGCGGGCGTCAACTACGCCGCCAAGATCAGCAAGGAAGAAGCAGCGCTGGACTTCACGCAATCGGCGGTGGAGATCGGCCGCAAGATCCGCGCCTTCAATCCCTTCCCCGGCGCGCATGCGGCGGTCAACGGCGTCAACGTCAAGCTGTGGGGCGCCGAAGTGCTGGAAGCCGACAGCAAAGGGCCGGCGGGCCGCGTACTGTCGGCCGACGCGCAGCATGGCATCGTGGTCGCCTGCGGCAGCGGTTCGCTGCGTTTGACGGAACTGCAAAAACCGGGCGGCAAGCGCCTGCCGGCGGCGGAGTTCATCAAGGGCTTCCCGCTCGAAGGCCAGAGCTTCGCCTGATCCTTAGCCCGCCGCCGCGCGCGCCTTGCGACGCGCGGCACGACGGGCATCCGGCGCACCGCCGCTGTGCGCCGCTTCCTCACATATCCAATCGCGAACGACGGCCGCATCGGCGCTGAGCGCCTCGCAAGTGAGCAGCCAGTACCCATAATCGCTGGCCGTTGGCGGCAGCGCGCTGGCCAGCGCCAGCCGTCCCTGCTCCAGCAAGGACCGCACCAGTTCCAGCCGGCCCAGCGCCACACCCTGCCCCGCCAGCGCCGCCTGCACCACCTGATCGTATTGATTGAAACTCAGCACGCCCTTCGGCTTTGCCCGCCCCGCACCGGCGCTGCGCAGCCACGCCGGCCATTGCAGCCACGGGCGCGATACGTCGTCGAACTCCAGCAGCACCTGGCGCTTGCGCTGCGCCGGATCTTCTATCGCATCCACCAGCAGTGAAGGATGGGCCACCGGCACCAGCGCCTCGCCGAACAAGCGCAGCGCGCCGTCGGGTGCATCCTGCGGACGGCAGTAGCGCAACGACAGATCCACCTGCTCGCGCTCCAGGTCGACGAAGCGGTTGCTGGCCGCCACGCGCACATCGATATGCGGCGCCGCCTGCTGAAAGGCGTTCAGGCGCGGCAGGATCCACAAGGCCGTCACGCCGATACTGGCGCTGATCGTCACCGCCTGGCGCGCATGGCCGCGCTCGGGCCGCAGGCTGGCGACCACTTCGCCCAGCTGCTCCAGCATCGCATCGGCGTGGCGGAACAGCCGCCGCCCTTCCGGCGTGAACTCGACGGAGCGGTGTCCGCGCACCAGCACGCGATAGCCGAGCGTCGCCTCCAGCGCCTGCACCTGGCGGCTGAGCGCCGATTGCGTCACGCACATGTCCTGCGCGGCGAGCGTGATACTCATGCACCTGCCGACTGCGACCAGGCTGCGCAGCAGGTCCAGCGGAGGAAGATCCAGAAGTCGATTAGCCATGGCGTCAATGTATCACGCATGCGAATTGGGAATGTGAAACCACCGGAGATATCGTTTGAGCGCGGCAGGGCGATCGGGTTCAATGGAGCTTTCAGGGAGGAAGCGATGACACACACCACCACCGCCGCGCTGGAGTATCTGCGCCCGACGCCGGAGCGGCCCCACACCTATATGTACCCGCCGCCCGACGGCCAGCCATGGGAGAACGCCAGCTACCATCGCGTGCCGGTGACGATACGCGACGCCCGCGCCGACACGGCCCTGTCGCTGGACCGCGAAGGCTATCTGCTGCGCCACGCCCCCAGCGCGGTGCGCGACTTCAGCGACAAGGAAGAAGTCATCCGCCGCTACTACCCCGAAGTAGCCGAACTGGCCCTGGCGCTGACCGGCGCCAGCCAGGCCTTCGTGTTCGACCACTTGCTGCGCAAGCGCATGCCGGGCGTGCCGCAAGCCTTCGGCCGCATCGAAGGCCAGCGTCCCGGCGCAGCAGGCCGCGTGCATTGCGACTTCACGCCAGCATCGGCATGGCGGCGGCTGGAACTTGAGCTGCACGGCGACACCGAACACGTACAACGCTACAGCATCATCAACTTGTGGCGCTCGATCCGCCACCCCGTGCTCGACGCGCCGCTGGCCGTGTGCGACGCCCGCAGCGCAACGCCCGCCGACCTGGTGGCCAGCGATATTTTTTATCCCGACCGGAACGGCGAAATCTACCAGGCAGTGCACAATAGCGACCATGCATGGTCCTACTTCCCGGCGATGATGCGCGACGAGGTGCTGGTGTTCAAGCAGTTCGATTCCGCGCCAGGCCCGGTGGCCCGCTACACGCCGCACGCAGCCTTTGAACATCCCGACGCACCGGCCGACGCGCCGCCAAGGGAAAGCATCGAAATCCGCTGCCTGTTGATTTACAAGGGGAGATGAAAATGAAATTGGAATTCTGGTTCGACTTCGCCAGCAACTACAGCTACCTGAGCGTGATGCGCCTGCGCCAGCTGGGGCAAACGGATGTTGTGTGGCGCCCCTTCCTGCTCGGCCCCATCTTCAAGGACGCCGGCTGGAACAACTCGCCCTTCGTCTTGCAGAAGGACAAAGGCGCCTACGTGTGGCAGGACATGCCGCGCCAGTGCGCCAAGTACGGCCTGCCGTGGCGGCAACCGTCCAGCTTCCCGCGCAACTCGCTGCTGGCCGCGCGCATCGGCATCCTGTGCGAGGAACAGCCGTGGATGCTCGACTTCTGCGAACGCACCATGCTGGCCAACTTCGCCGACGACCGCGATATCGGCAGCGAACCATGCATGTCGGAGATCCTGTCCGCACTGGGCCAGGACGCAGAAGCCATCCTGCGCGCCGCACAGGCGGACGACAACAAGGCCAGGCTGCGCGCGCGCACCGAACAGGCCAAGGCCCATCGCATCTTCGGCGCGCCCACCTTCCTGGTCGGCGATGCCATGTTCTGGGGGAACGACCGGCTCGACGATGCGCTGGCGATGGCGCTCAGTTCACAGCAAGATTCTCGCAAAACGGCCGGCTGACACTCTCGTCGCGCAATATGGCACGCAGCGCCAGCAACTCCCGGTGCTGGCGTGCCAGCGCCTCCTGCTGCTCCTCGACTTCACGCAAGCGGGTTTCCGTACGCTGCAATATCTCAGTTTTGAGGCATTGGCCGTTTTCGCCAAACATGCCCTTGATGACATCGAGCGAGAATCCCAGCCGTTTCGACACCTGGATCACATGCAGCCGCTCCATCGCATAGTTGGAATATTCGCGATAACCCGCAGCCGTGCGCGAAATGGGCGCCAGCAGGCCCTGCTCCTCATAAAACCGTATAGCCGATGGGGTCAACCCCGATTTCCGGGCGAGTTCACCTATTTTCATTTTCTGCCTTGACTCTCAAGTTGACTTGAAACTTATTATAGAGTGGTACCCTGGAGCTTGCTGACCGGGGCCGCATAACGATTTCTCACTGGAGCTCACCCATGACCGAAGTAATTGACAAACTTAACTGGCGCTACGCCACCAAGAAGTTCGACACCGCCAAGAAGGTGGACGCCGAAAAACTGGAACGCATCCTGGAAGCGATCCGCCTGGCGCCGACCTCCAGCGGCCTGCAGCCGTTCGAAGTCTTCGTCGTCACCAATCCAGAACTGCGCGCCAAGATCCAGGCGGTAGGCTGGAACCAGGCGCAGATCACGGAAAGCTCGCATCTGCTGGTGTTCGCGGCCTGGGACAACATCACCGAAGCGCGCGTCAACATGATGTTCGACCTGACCAACGAACAGCGCGGCTTCATCAACGAAGGCTGGGAAGCCTACCGCAAGCAGCTGCTGGGCATCGTGGCCGCACGGGGCGAAAAGGCCAACTTCGACTCCGCAGCGCGCCAGGCCTACATCGCCCTGGGTGTGGCAATGGTGGCAGCAGCCTTCGAAGGCGTCGACGCCACGCCGATGGAAGGCTTCGACCCGGCCGCCGTCGACGAGATCCTGTCGCTGAAAGAGCGCAACCTGCGCAGCGTGGTGATCCTGCCGATCGGCTACCGCCAGCCTGAAGGCGACTGGCTGGTCAACCTGAAGAAGGTGCGCCGTTCGCGCGAGAACCTGATCACCGAAATCGCTTAATCGCGCAGCGACACCACACGGTCGCCCTCGCCCGGCTTGCAGCCAGCGGCGATGGGCGTCCAGCCGCGATGGATGACGATGCGCTCATCGTCGTGGCACATCTCGACGCGTGTGCTGGCCGGATAGCGCTGGTACACAAAGGCCTCCACCGTTGAAGGAAGACTGATACGCAGCTGCATGGCGGCACGGTCCTCGTCCGGATGGTCGTCCAGATGCAGCAAGGGCACGAAGTGCGAGGCCAGCATCAGCCAGCGCGAGCCTACCTGCACCGGTTGCGGCGCGTAGCGGGCATCGCGCAGCCAGGCCTGGGCGCGTGCGCGCAGGTCGTCGCCGTCGGGCAGCTCGCCCCACCCGGCGGCCAGCATCTCCATCACCCATTGATTGCAATTCTGGTAGCGCACGCTGAACGCGTAGGCGCTGGCGCTGTATTGGGACGCCAGCAGATGCTGCACGCGCGGCCCATCGAGCAGCGCAGGACGCAATGCGGCGATCGCCTCCGCCGGCAAGCGCACCACCGAGACATAGCCCATGGCCGGATCGTCGGTGCCGAGCGCGAAACCGGCCAGGCCCTGGTCGAAGATGCGCGGCCGGCTTTCATCGCAGGCATAGTACAGCTGGCGCGCGGACCAGGCGCCGGTCTCCGAGCGCCAGGCCAGCGCCGCGTGCGAGTAACGGATATCGAAACGCGACAAGTCCAACCCCGAACGGCTGACCAGCGCCACGCCGTCATCGACGCCTGCCAGTTCTTCGCGCAGCACGGCGGCAAAGCGTAGCAGGCGGTCCTGCTCGGCGGCGGTCAGCGGCTGGCCGCGGTCGCAGAAGCGCGAGGCGCCGGAGGACCCAGCCACGCTGCCCGCCTGCGCCGCCCCCGACGACGCCAGCGCCGCGCAGGTCAGCGCGGCCAGTGCCAGCGCGCGGTGTGGCGTCAAAGGCTGACGGGGCGCGAAGCCAGTTCGCCGTACCACTCATCGGCCAGCACCAGGTAGAACGGCTGATGCTTGTCGCTGCGGCCGAACTCGATGCCATATGAGCGGTTCTGCGCATACATCGCATCGCCGACGACGAGCTGCTGCTTGTCGAAGGTGATCTGCGGCAGATCGAGCACGATGCGCTGCTGCGGATCATTGGCCTGCATGGTGATGCGGGTGCGGTCGGCGCGGTCCGGCGTGGCGGCGATCTGGATGATGCGGTACTCGCCGTCGGCGACCTTGCGCTTGTCGCCGTGCGAGCTGTTGCTCGAACCGTTCAGCGAATCGGAAATGCTGCCGCTGGATGCTGAACCGGCGCTCGACGCCGACGAGACGAAGCTGTCGGCGTTCGCCTGCATGGCCAGGCCCAGCGCGCCGGCGGCGGCGAAGAGGCGGAATGATGGGGAAATGGGCATCGGATGTCCTCAATTTTTCAAACGGCAAGTATAGTGGTTTTCAATTGAACGCGGCCAGCAACTCGTCCGCGCCTTTCTGTATGCCGGCTTTGGACGCGTCCATCGGCCCCAGGCTGGCCGAGATATTCATCGGGCTGGGGTACTGCTTGGCGACATAGGCGCTCACCAGCAGGTTGGTGCTGGCGTCGTACAGCTCCACCGCGTAGCTCACCGACCCGGTGAACGTGCCCTCCTTGCCGCGTATGCTCTGCACGATGTTGTACGGCCCGCCGACCAGGTCGAAGCGCGTCACCGTGCTGAGGAAGCGCGTGCTTGACTTGGCGCCGGTCAGCGTCAGCTTCAGGCGCAGCGTTTTCCAGCCCGCGTCCCGGCTGATCCGCAGGCGGTTGCGCAGCCTGGACTCGAACTCGTCCTGCATGTAGGCGGCCAGCATGTCCTTCTGCTCATCGCTCACCTCCTCGAACTGGCTATCCTGGCCGCGATAGACCAGCACCGGATCGACGATGATGCTCGAATAATCGCGCAGCGTGACCGTGGTCGAATAGCTGTAGGGAACGCGCCCGGACTTGTCATCGGCATTCGGCCGCAGCTGGGCTGCCGACGCCAGGCCGCTATAAGCGACCGGCTGGGTGCTGGCACAACCGGCGATGGCGCCGCACAGGGCGAGCAGGATGGGAAACTGCAATTTGAGTGAGGAGTACATGGCATGGCCTTATTTGGGGGGGGAAGAAGCACGCGCTGGAGAATTCCATAACTGAACACACCAGTACAGTATTGATTGATTAACCACCACTGTCAAGCGAGTTTGCGCATAAAATGTACGGCAGGGTTCAGATATGGAGTAGCAATGAAGGTACGTACCGAGGCGCGCCGCCAGGCCATCGTCGAGGCAGCCGATGCGCTGTTTCAGGAAACCGGCTATGAAGGCGCGTCGATGAGTGAGGTGGCGAAGCGCTGGGGCGGATCGAAGGTCACGCTGTACGGCTACTTCCCGTCCAAGGAAGCGCTGTTTAGCGCGGTGGTGCAGTCCTGCGCCACCGGCCATCTGGCCGATGCGACGCGGGATTTATCGACCGCGCCGATGGACCGCGCCGGGCTGGAGTCGGCGCTGGAGCATTTTGGCGTGCGGATGCTGGGCGTGCTGGCCAACGACAAGAGCGCGCTGGCGGTCTATCGCATGGTGGTGGCCGAGTCGGGCCGCTCCGATGTCGGCCAGCTGTTTTACGACGCGGGTCCGAGTACGTCGGTGGCGACGCTGGCGGCGCTGCTGTCGGGCGCCATGGAGCGCGGCGAGATCCGCCGGGCCGATCCCAAAGTCACAGCGCAACAGTTCCTGGCGCTGCTGACGGCGGAAGTGGACGTGCGCCTGTACCAGCGCGATCCGCCGCCGCTGTCGCCACAAGAAATCCGGCAACTGGTAGAGCGCGCCAACGACATGTTCTTTGCCGGCGCTGCGCCTAGACAGCATGCAGGCTTATGACTTGCCGATATGGCTACGCAGAAGCACATTAATCCTCTGCTGAAAATCTGGCCCTTGGCTTTTGAACCACTCATAGATATCGTGATCCAAGAGTATTGTGTCTTTCTGCGTCAGCGGCGTTCTCATCTTGGCGCGCTTGAAGAACTCATCGTCAAGCTCCGGGATGTCGCTGAAATCAATAGCCTCGTTCATATCGTTTCTCCTCAGACGGCGACGACCTTCTGGCCGAGATAATTCTGACGGCATCGTCGCCCCGCTCTGTAAAAACAACTGTCAGCATGCGAACACCGCTAAGGCCGATCGCAACATATCGGTCCTCATCGTTCCCGGCATTGGGATCAAAATAGGTCAACGTCGGTTGCTCAAAGATGATCGATGCATCTTCAAAGCTGACCCCATGCTTCCTGATGTTCCGTTGATTTTTACCCTCGTCCCATTCATAGAGCATATCCGCTCCATCACAGTATAGAACGCGCCGCAGCCGCGCGCCTCACCGAAGTGTGCTCGTGGCCGGCGGCCGATCACTTGCGATGGATCAGCGGTGCATCTCACACGGCCTGGGCGAAGTCCGTGCAAATCTGCGACTCGCGCGGCAGCACCAGGCGGGCTTGGCGCACCTGGCGGTTCCAGTCGTGGTTGGCGCGCTCCTTGTCGGCGCAGTAGTAGCTGCGGCCGTGGTCCAGGTGCAGGCTGACCAGCGTATGCCGCGCCCGCACGCCGCGCACGCCGATGTGGTTCAGCCGCAGCCCCATATTCAGATCCCCGCCGCCGTAAGCCATCTGCTCGTCGAAGCCGCCGACGGCCAGCACGTCGTCGCGCCACGCGCAGCTGTTGGAGCCGCTGAAGGCGTTGCGCTGCGTGAGCAGGTCCAGCGCCCGCGCCAGCCAGCGCTTGCGCGTGAGCCGGTTGGCGCTCTTGCAAAAGCCCGGGATCGCACGAAGGTAGCCATAGTCGAACACACTCTGGTCGCGCACCGCCTCCAGCAGGTCGTGCCGCAGGTGATAGGCCTCGGGGATGCTGACATGGCTGCCGCCCGACAGAAAGATCCCAGGCCGCATCAGCCGCACATAGTTGGCCACGTAATCGTCGCGCGGGATGCAATCGCCGTCGGTGAACAGCAGCAGGTCGCCGCTGGCCGCCAGCACTGCGCGGTTGAGCGCGCGGTACTTGCCGAAGCCGCGCTGCTCCTGGTTCTGGTACAGCAGCGGAATCGTCCAGCCGCGCCGCCGCACCGCCTCCAGCGCGGCGCCGATCGCCGGGTCGCGGCCATCCTGTGCGATGATGATTTGATCGGGTTTGCGGGTCTGCATGGCATAGCCGGTCAGCACGCATTCCAGCTCGCGGCCCTTGCGGTGCGCCGAAATGATGACGGTGATTTTCATTGTGGCGCCTGGAGAATAAAGAAAGCTCATTCTCTCGACACCATGTTGCAGGCGGATTGCGCACTGTAGCGCTTGCGTATCGCTTACGTATCGCTATGTGTCGCAACACTGCGCGATGTAAATGTAGGCAAATTTGGCAGATTGTTGCTGCGTCGCAGCAGTCTTCTGAAGCAAATTCCGTGATGCCGTATAATTTTAGACCGTCGGCAACTCCCGTCGCGCTCGTCCACGACCTCAGAAAGTAATAAATGAACAACAACGTGTCCCGCCCCGTCATGTCCAAGACCGATGCCCAGCTGCGTGAGATCCTCGCACGCCGCATCATGATCCTCGACGGCGCGATGGGCACCATCATCCAGCAGTACAAGCTGGATGAAACCGCATACCGCGGCGGCCCCAACGGCCGCTTCATCGACTTCGCCGCGCCGGCCGATTCCGGCGCGCGCGAGCTGTTCGTCAAAGGGAACAACGAGCTGCTGACGCTGACCCAGCCGCACGTGATCCAGGAGATCCACGAGCGCTACCTGGCCGGCGGCGCCGACCTGATCGAGACCAATACCTTCGGCGCCACCACCATCGCCCAGGACGACTATCACATGGGCCACCTGGCCTACGAGATGAACGTGCAAGCCGCCAAGCTGGCGCGCGCCGCCTGCGACAAGTACAGCAGCGCCGACAAGCCGCGCTTCGTCGCCGGCGCGCTCGGGCCCACGCCGAAAACCGCGTCGATCTCGCCGGACGTCAACGACCCCGCCGCCCGCAACATCACCTTCGATCAGCTGGTCGACGCCTACCACCAGCAGACCAAGGGCCTGATCGAAGGCGGCGTCGACGTGCTGCTGGTCGAAACCATCTTCGACACGCTGAACTGCAAGGCCGCGCTGTTCGCCATCGACAAATTCTACGAAGAGAATCCGGAAGTACCACGCCTGCCGCTGATGATCTCCGGCACCGTGACCGACGCCTCCGGCCGCATCCTGTCCGGCCAGACCGTGCCGGCCTTCTGGAACTCGGTACGCCACGCCAAGCCGCTGACCATCGGCCTCAATTGCGCGCTGGGCGCGGCGCTGATGCGCCCTTACGCCGAAGAGCTGTCGCAGATCGCCGATACCTTCGTCTGCATCTACCCGAACGCCGGCCTGCCCAACCCGATGAGCGACACCGGCTTCGACGAGCTGCCGGCCGACACCTCGGCGCTGCTGAAGGAGTTCGCCGAGGCGGGCTTCATCAACATCGCTGGCGGCTGCTGCGGCACCACGCCGGACCACATCAAGGCCATCGGCGAGATCCTCGCCAAGGTCACGCCGCGCAGCGTGCCGAAAGTGCCGGTGGCGCAGCGCCTGTCCGGCCTGGAGCCGTTCACCATCGACGACGACTCGCTGTTCGTCAACGTCGGCGAGCGCACCAACGTCACCGGCTCCAAGGCCTTCGCGCGCATGATCCTCAACGAGCAGTACGACGAGGCCCTCAGCGTGGCCCGCCAGCAGGTGGAGAACGGCGCCCAGGTCATCGACATCAACATGGACGAGGCGATGCTCGATTCGCTGGCGGCCATGACGCGCTTCCTGAACCTGATCGCCTCCGAACCGGACATCTCGCGCGTGCCCATCATGATCGACTCGTCGAAATGGTCGGTGATCGAAGCGGGCCTGAAGTGCGTGCAGGGCAAGTCCATCGTCAACTCGATCTCGATGAAGGAAGGCGAAGAAGAATTCATCCGCCAGGCCAAGCTGTGCCGCAGCTACGGCGCCGCCGTCATCGTCATGGCCTTCGACGAAAAAGGCCAGGCCGACACCTTCGAACGCAAGATCGAAATCTGCGAGCGCGCCTACAAGCTGCTGGTGAACACCGTCGGCTTCCCGCCGGAAGACATCATCTTCGACCCGAACATCTTCGCCATCGCCACCGGCATCGAAGAGCACAACAACTACGCGGTGGACTTCATCAACGCCACCCGCTGGATCAAGGACAACCTGCCGCATGCGAAGATCTCGGGCGGCGTGTCTAACGTGTCGTTCTCCTTCCGCGGCAACGACCCGGCGCGCGAAGCGATCCACACCGTGTTCCTGTACCACGCCATCAAGGCCGGCATGACCATGGGTATCGTCAACGCCGGCATGGTCGGCGTGTATGACGACCTGCCGGCCGAGCTGCGCGAGCGCGTCGAGGACGTGGTGCTGAACCGCCGCGACGACGCCACCGAACGCATGATCGACATCGCCGGCACCTTGAAGGCCGGCGCCGGCAAGCAGGATGCGCAGAACCTGGAGTGGCGCAACGCGCCGGTCGAGAAGCGCCTGGCGCACGCGCTGGTGCACGGCATCACCCAGTTCATCACCGACGACACCGAGGAGATGCGCCAGCAGGTGCTGGCCGCCAACGGCCGTCCTATCCACGTGATCGAAGGCCCGCTGATGGACGGCATGAACATCGTCGGCGACCTGTTCGGACAGGGCAAGATGTTCCTGCCGCAGGTGGTCAAGTCGGCGCGTGTGATGAAGCAGGCCGTGGCCCACCTGATCCCCTACATCGAGGAAGAGAAGAAGGCCGAGGAAGCGCGTACCGGCATCGTCGCCAAGCCGAAGGGCAAGATCGTCATCGCCACCGTCAAGGGCGACGTGCACGACATCGGCAAGAACATCGTCTCGGTGGTCCTGCAGTGTAATAACTTCGAAGTGGTGAACATGGGCGTGATGGTGCCCTGCTCCGAGATCCTGGCGCGCGCCAAGCTGGAAAACGCCGACATCATCGGCCTGTCCGGCCTGATCACGCCGTCGCTGGAAGAGATGGCCCACGTGGCCAAGGAAATGCAGCGCGACGAACACTTCCGCATGATGAAGATCCCGCTGCTGATCGGCGGCGCCACCACCAGCCGCGCCCACACCGCCGTCAAGATCGCCCACAACTACGAGGGTCCGGTGGTGTACGTGCCGGATGCGTCGCGTTCCGTGTCGGTGGCGCAGTCGCTGCTGACGCCGGAGAGCCGCCAGCAGTACATCGACGAGATCGAGCAGGATTATGTGCGCATCCGCGAGCAGCACGCCAACAAGAAGGCGCTGCCGATGCTGTCGCTGAAGGATGCGCGGGCCAACAAGATGGTGGTGCCGTTCACCGGCGCGGCCGCACCGGTCAAGCCGAAGTTCATCGGCCGCCGCGAGTTCAAGAACGTCGACCTGGCGACCATCGCCAAGTACATCGACTGGGGCCCGTTCTTCCAGACCTGGGACCTGGCAGGCCCCTTCCCCGCCATCCTGACCGATGAAGTGGTCGGCGAAGCGGCGACCAAGGTGTACGCCGAAGGCCAGGCGCTGCTGAAGAAACTGATCGACGGCCGCTGGCTGACCGCCAACGGCGTGATCTCGCTGCTGCCGGCCAACAGCGTCAACGACGACGACATCGAGATCTACACCGACGACACGCGCAGCACCGTCGACTTCACCTACTACGGCCTGCGCCAGCAGGGCGTCAAGCCGGTGGTGGACGGCGTGCAGCGGCCCAACCAGTGCCTGGCCGACTTCATCGCGCCCAAGGAATCTGGCATCAAGGATTACATCGGCATGTTCGCCGTGACGGCGGGCCTGGGCATCGAGAAGTACGAGAAGCGCTTCGAGGATGCGCATGACGACTACTCGTCGATCATGCTCAAGTCGCTGGCCGACCGCCTGGCCGAAGCCTTCGCCGAGTACCTGCACGAGCGCGTGCGTACCGACCTGTGGGGCTATGCGCCCACCGAGGCCTTGAGCAACGACGACATGATCGCCGAAAAGTATGTGGGCATCCGTCCGGCGCCGGGTTATCCGGCCTGCCCGGAGCACACCGTCAAGCGCGAGATGTTCGACACCATGCAGGCCGAAGACATCGGCATGGTGCTGACCGAATCGTTCGCCATGTATCCTGGCGCGGCGGTGTCGGGCTTCTACTTCGCGCACCCGGAGTCGAAGTACTTCGTGGTCGGTAAGATCGGCGAGGATCAGTTGAACGACATGGCTGCGCGTCGTCAGGTGGACAAGGCCGATATGGAACGCTGGCTGGCTCCCAACCTGTCCTGATGTCTTACTGCGCGGCCATCGTCTCGGTGGCCGCCGCATTCGCGTGCGGCGCAGCCTGCGCCTGGGCCAGCAGCCTGCTGTCCGGCGGCAGGCTGGCCTGGAACAGTTTGTAGGCTTCTGCAGTCAGTGCGACAAAAGCGTTCTGATGTTCCAGCAGTTGGCCCGTCATCCATTCCCAGCCCTCGTCGGTTTCTTGCAGCCAGACCATGCCGTCTGGGAAGGAAGTGGGTATCGCATCGATCGGCGCCTGCACGGCGATCTGGCTTTGCGGCCCCCACAGGAAATCCGGCGGCAGTTCGCGCCGCCAGCCGTGGCCGTTCTTTTCAGCGTAGGTGTGATTGTGGCGGAAGGTCAGATCGACCACTTCGCGTTCGGTCAGCAGATCGTCGGCCGATTCGATCCAGCAGTGGTAGGCGCCGCCTGCGGGGTTGGCGAAGGCGGCGTTATCCATCATGCGCATCAACTCGCCGCCGCCGCAATCGACAGCGGCCAGTCCCGCCACCGGCCGGTACACCCGGCCCAGCACAATGCTGATCAGGTTGGAGCCGACGATGGCGTAGACGTGGCACAGCGAACAATATTGTTCGGGGTAGTACTGGCGGATCACCTGGTTCACGCAGTGCGCGATCAGGGCCCTGACGGATTGCGCCATTCAAAAGCTCACGAAAACGGTTTGTATCCTTATGTATCGGATTGATTTGCGGAAACTTTAGGTTAAAGTTCTGCTCGGTTTGATTTGAATGAAGGAGATTTGTAATGGAAGCAGTAATGCGGAAAGAGATATCCCAGGAAGTGCCGTCCTTGCTTGCGTCACAGTCAAAAAAACTGAATCATTCGCTCATCAGGGTCCCCATCAGAATAAAGGTTAGTTGCCCTCAAGCGCACGTTCAAATGGATAGCCTATCTCTTTTGCGAGGAACCCCGCATCGACGACTGCAAGACTTGGATTTAAATTCGTAACTAGTCGTTCGGTCAGGGGCGCAAGATCATATACAGCCTGGATGACTTCAACAGAAATATTTTTTTCATAGTAGTCGTTCGCAAATTCCTGATACGCGCTCGCGGAACCGATGAGAAGGGAGAGCGACGCTTGACTACCATCATCAACGTTTGCCCTCTCAATACCTGCACTCACCTTCGACCACGCGGAGTCACTAGCGTTTCTCCAGTAACAGAACGTAGCGAACTCCATCGAAAACGCGGGCTCAAAAAGAAAAGCGGTGAAGCTTTGTGGAACTTCGATTTGAATTCTCTGCGCGTAGTCTGTCTTCGCAATGCCGGAATCACGTGTAAACCCTTTTAGGGCGGCGCCAACTTTGTCGAACAAGAGGAACCAATCATCTCCATGGCCGTTCCTCATCGATGCCATTTCTTCTGTTACGGACCACTGCGGATTGAAGCTGTAATACCGATACTCCCACTCGGGACACATGAGTGCATCGAGCATCGCTAGCGCCATACATCTGCGGCGGAGGGCCTCAATTTCTGGCAGTTGCATCGTTTTCAAATTCGAGGTCATATGTTTCGCTTAGAAATTACGTCAGACTTGCGAGCTGCCGCTTCTAGCCGATTTCAGCTGCAAGTCCGTCGTTTACTTCACAAACCGAACCTCCAAAAATACAGAATCGGAATCTCGTAGCTCGGCAATCTGGGCTTGGGCGCTAGGCGAAATACCGGGATACTCTTCGCTAAGATACTCGGCCATCTCGCTGCAAGGCCATGGACCCAACGATGCTTTGAATTCCGGAAAATCCCGCTGGATATCTTGCCACGTCGCGTAGTCCTTCTTTGACAGCAGCATGGTCGATTCCGTATAAATAATATGAAGTTTCATATGGAGTCTTACTTCGTCGGAACCGGCCCTGTCCTTTAGACCTGCCCCATCCCGCCTATAAAATGGCTGCTTTGGCCGGCGGACTCGACTGCAATCACATCTGCCACAAATAAGCCATTTATGCAGTTTGATTGCGCGGACCTATCCGCTCGCAGACTTTTCTCACGCACGCACGATCTGCTGCTCATGGACAGTGAAAACCGTCTCTCCAACTATAGACTCGATTGCCCAAGGTCTTTCTGTGCTTACGCGGACCAAGCGTCTTCCTGCCTTATCCGTCCATTCATCTTCAATGCAGCAACCGAAAAATCCTGCCTGAGGATACAAGCTGTCCGACCAAAGATTGCCCTTACTAACCACTGGCCCTTTTTCAATGAACTCGTGACGTCGGCCTTCAGCGTCAATCAGCGCGCAGGCAACAAAGCCTGGTTGGTGATCATCAACGAAGCGTTCAACCTGCACTTGCAACGTAACCTTCAATACTTGCTCCCCTATGCGGTGCACAACACGTCCGGCCACTCGTGACCGAAAGTTAAATACTACTCTTCGTACAAATCAGACCAGGCTAGTCGCTCTTCCAGCCATTCGTCCAGTTCGGATTCATCCAAACCCGAAAGCATGGCGCCAAGCTTCAATTCGCCTTTTGCCAGGGCAAGTACACTGAGGATGGCGCAAGTTGTATCACTGTCGATTGCCGAATTGATGTCCACCAACGCTAACCCGGACGCTTTTGTCAAAGCACTGTCGTAGTCGGCTCTCAACCACTCGGGTACGGTCGGATTGTCTTTTCGATGGCGCGCAACTTCGATGGTCGCCACCAATCCGTAAAAATTCCAATCACGTTTGATCCTACCGGCTGCGATGCGGACCATCTGGGGAACGACCGCGTAAGAAGCGACATCGACATCCCCTTGATGGTGAAGCTCATTCCATAGTTCGTCCCATACATCCATTCCGTCCTGCATGGAACGCAGGGCTACCGATGCATCATATGGGATTCTATAACCACCGTGGAACTCCTTCCACTGGGCGTCTTCAAGGCTCAACATGCATTAATCCTTTCGTTTTGACAGGCCGTTTCCGGCCCAGCGCTACCCTTACAGAAGCTGTACCGCCTGGCAATTCCGAGGCGTGGCATTTTCATGATAGAGGTCGGCCAGATACTCGCACAGGTCATGCTCGGCGATGTCGCCCGGGACGATGAAGTCTGCCGGCCGGCGCTTGCCGTCGGTGCCAAGGTAGAAAGCGCGCCAGGCTCCGGCTGTGCCGGTGATCGCTATAAACTTTCCGAAAATATTGAACTTGAGTTCTTTCATGCCCGCCCCCGCTCGTGGCGGCGCGTCCATTCATCGGCCACATCGCCCATGTTCTTCGCGGCGCCGCTACGCACCCAGGCCATCAGCTCACGGTCGAACTTGAAATCCGGCCCGCACTGCCCGGCAAGAAAGCGCCGCACGTTCTGTGTGTTCCTGTAGTCGGCATCAATTTCGGTTGCCCGCGAAATTTCCGCACCGTGCCAGTCGAATTTCATTATTTTTGGTCCCGCAGGAATTTCCAGCCCGCGATACCGCCGAACACCACGGCAAACGCCAGCTGCACAGCGATCGGCTGCAGCACGCCATCCAGCCCCAGGCCGCGCCAGGTGACGGCGTCGAAACCGTCGACCGCCCAGCGCGTCGGCACCACCAGCGTCGCCTGTTGCACCCAGGCCGGGAACACGAACGACGGCACCCAGGCTCCGCCCAGCATCACCATGATCAGCGTGGCGAAGGTGGCGATGCCGCGCGCCGCTTCCGGCGTCTTGCCGAAGGCGGCGATCAGCAGGCCGAAAGCCGCCGTCATCAGCGAGAAACTGGCGGCCATGCCGAGGAAGCCGGGCACGCTGCTGATCTGCACCTTGAAGATCAGCATGGCGCAGACGAACATCGCGCACATCAGCCCCATGGCGATGATGGCGCCCGATACGGCGCGGCCGCCCAGCACCGTGGTCAGCGACACCGGCGCCGCCAGCAGGCGGTTCCAGACGCCGGTGCGACGCGCCAGCAAGATGCCAACGCCCATGTCTATCCCCATGAACAGGATGAACTGCACGCCCATGCCGGCAAACGAATGCGCATAACCGTTGTACTTGGGACCGCTGCTGAGCGCCTGGTCCCGCGTGGTGTAAGGCATGGTCATGCCGACCGGCGCATCGGCCGGCGCCGGCTTGCCCTCGGCCTTGGCGGCGGCCTCTTTGCCAGCCTCGTCGGCGGCGCGCTGGTCCTGGAACTTCTTCAGGCTGACGAGGAACTCGCTGAGCTGGGCCTTGGAGGGATCGCCGGCGGCTTCGGTGCGCAATTCGGCCAGCTGCTTTTCCGTGGTCAGGTGGCCCTTGGGCCCCATGGCGGCGGCGCTAGTCACCTGCATCACCTGCTGCGTCAGCAAGCCCTTCACCATGGCCAGCATGGTCGATTGCGAAGGATCGTAGTAGACCGGCAGCTCGGGCTTGTTGCGACCGCTGAACAGCGCGCCGGCGGCGGCGTCGCCGAAGCCGGCCGGTATCACCACCGCCACCGACAGCTTGCCGGCGCGCACCTTGGCCTGGGCCTCGGCGTCGCTCAGTTCGATGATGGTCAGCGCGCTGTCGGCTTTCAGGCCGGCGGCGATTTTCTTGCCGCTGTCGGACTGGTCCAGCTGCACCAGGCCGACTTCGATCTTGCTGGTCTTGGCTTCGGAGCCGCCGCCGAACAGCGAACCGAAGAAGGCCGCCAGGATGACCGGCATCAGCAGGTGCAGCATCAGCGCGCGCTTGTCGTTGATATAGAGGATCAAGTCCTTGCGGACCAGGGCGATCAATGCAGTCATGGTGTTCCTATCAGTCGCGCAGGCTGCGGCCGGTCAGGTTGAGGAAGATGTTTTCCAGCGAAGTCTTGGCGGTGGCGAAGTGCAGCAGCGGCGTGCCCTGCTGCGCCAGCCAGGCCAGCACGGCCGGCGCGTGGGCGGCGTCGGCCAGGCCGATGTCGAGCGCGTTGCCCTCGCCCTGCACGCCGGTCACGCCGGGCTGGGCCTGCACGCCGGACAGCAGCGCGGCCGACGGCGCGGCGGCCAGTTCGGCGCGCAGCGCGGCCTGGGCCGGCAGGCGGCGATACAGCGCGGCCGGGGTTTCGTCGGCCAGCACCTTGCCGTGGTCGATGATGACGATGTGGTCGGCCAGCCGCTCCACCTCCTCCATGTAGTGGCTGGTGTAGATCAGCGAACGGCCTTGCGTCTTCAGCGTTTCCAGCGTGTCGAAGATGGCGTTGCGGCTTTGCGGATCGACGCCCACGGTCGGCTCGTCGAGGATCAGCAGCTGCGGGTCGTGCAGCAGCGCGGCGGCGATGTTGAGGCGGCGCTTCATGCCGCCGGAGAAGGTGGCCGGCTTGTCCTGCGCGCGGTCGGCCAGGTTGACCAGCGCCAGCGCCTGCTCGCAGCGCTGCTTCAGCAGCGCGCCCTTGAGGCCGTACAGCGCGCCGAACAGCTTGAGGTTTTCCAGCGACGACAGGTCTTCATACAGCGCCAGGTCCTGCGGCACGAAGCCGATCTTGCGCTTGGCCTCGCTGGGGCCCTGGCCGATGGTCTCGCCATCCATGACGATGCTGCCGCTGTCGCTGCGCAGCAAGCCGCAGATCATGCTGACGGTGGTCGACTTGCCGGCGCCGTTGGGGCCGATCAGGCCGACGGTCTGGCCCTGCTGCACCTGGAAGGACACGCCGTCCACCGCCTTGCGCGCGCCGTAGGATTTGGAGACCTGATTCACGCTGAGTAGTACCGAAGCCATAGCCGCCCTGTTGAGTATTCGATAAGCGGCAAGCATAGCGTCGCGATACCTAAATGGCAAGTTGCCTGTCCCGGCGGTGAACTTTTGCGTTGTTGCGCGGCCTAAGAAGTGAATGCCGCCATCCGGGCGGCCTGACTAGGGAGGCGCATATGGCAACCAATCCGTCCGTCAAACGCTGGCAGGACCAGCTGATCCTGCTGCTGGGGCTGTGGTTCTTTATTTCACCGTGGGTGTTCGCGTATCCAATCCCGTCGATCCAGGCGTGGACCGCGTTCATCTCCGGCGCAGTGGTGGCGCTGCTGGCCGCGTTCGATCTGTACAAGACCTATTTCTGGGCCGTGTTGCTCAATCTGCTGGTGGGGATATGGGTGGCGATTTCACCGTGGGTGCTGAAGATCGCCGACAACCGCGAGCTGATGTGGAACTCGGTCGTGGTGGGCATCGCGGTCGTCGTGCTGGCGCTGTGGGAAATGCAGACCGATCCCGAGCTGCACAAGCACTGGCCGGGCGCGGGCCACGCCACCTGACCCCGCACAGCGCTGCGGCCGGGGTCTGACCCCGTACGGGGTCAGCCCCCTTGGTTTGCGGGGTTACTTACAGCGCGTAACGCACCACGTTGTCGCTCCACTCGAAGGCGGCCATTTCCAGTTCCACCAGTTCGTCGGTGGACATGGCGAGGTCGCGCAATGTCGGCACGATGTGGTCGTCCATTTCCTCGATGCGCTCGATGCATTCGGCCAGCTTGAGCAGGTCGCCGAAGAAGCCGCCGCGATACAGCAGCGCTTCCGACACTTCCTCGTTGACCGGTATCTGCGCCAGGATTTCAGACATCGGTATGCCGAACAGCGTGTCCATCAGCGACATGATGCCGACCGTGAACGCGATGTCGGCCGAGTGGCGCTGGCTCGGGCGCAGCTTGCCGGCCAACAGCTCCAGCAGGCGGCCGCGCGTGGTGGCCAGCATCAGCAGCGGCGTCATGCTATGGCCGCGCTTGCTCGGTTCGGCATACAGCATGATCTGCAGCCAGCGTTGCAGCTGGCGGCGGCCCAGTATCGTCACGGCCTGGCTCAGCGAGTCGATGCGCTGGCGCGCGCCGACGGCCGGCGTGTTCACCAGGCGCAGCAGGTTCAGCGCCAGCGACACGTCGCGCTTGATGGCGCGCTCGATTTCCTGGTTGTCCGCCTCGGACGTCACCAGCGTCATCAGCTCCATCACCGCCAGCTGCGACGGCGACAGCTTCTTGCCGCTCATGATGACGGGTTTGGAGAAGTAATAGCCCTGGAAGAAGTCGAAGCCCAGGTCCAGGCAGTTCTTGAATTCTTCGCGGGTCTCGACCTTTTCCGCCACCAGCTTTTTTTGCTCCTGGCGGAAGCGCGGGACCAGCTTCGTCAGCGTGGCCAGCGGCAGGTTGCGCAGATCCATCTTGACGTAGTCGACCAGCGGCAGCAGCGCCGCCACGTTGGCCGATTCGCCCGTCACGTCGTCCAGCGCGAAGCGGAAGCCGTGGCTCGCCAGTTCGGTCATGCGCGCCAGCAGCGGCGGCGTCAGCGGCAGGGTTTCGGCGATCTCCAGCACCACTTTTTCGCGCGGCAGGAAGGGAAAGATGTCGGTCATGAGGACGTCGGCATCGACGTTGACGAAGCCCAGGGCGTCGCCGATGGTCTTTTCCATGCCCAGTTGCGAGGCATGGGCGATCACCGCCGCCGTCGCCGCCAGCTCGTTGGTGACGTTGGCCGGACCCACCGGAGCGTTGCGGAAAAGCAACTCGTAGCCGAACAGGGTCTGGTTACGGTCCAGGATGGGCTGGCGCCCCAGATAGAATTCGCGCACGCGCAGATTCCGGGGACCGGTATCGTGTAGGGAGAGATCGATCATTGCTTCTATCAGTACAAAACATGGGGCTGATATTTCGCCGTACTAATATTTTGACAGCAATATCTGGCCCTGTCTTGGATAATTTGGCTCAGTCCCCGCCCTGCGGAACGCCGTCGATGAACAGTTTCAGCTCGCCGGCGCCGAACGCCGTCCATTGCTCGTTGGTGGTCAGCGGCTGCGTGACGATGATGGCGACGCGGTCGTTGGGGGTGGTCACTTGCGAAAAATCGACGCTGACATCCTCGTCCGACAGCACGGCCTTGTCGAACGGGTGCTGGCGCACCAGGTAGAACAGATTGGTCGAGCAATTCGCCGCCGGACGACAGCAGCATGTTGAACGTGCCATAGCCGGCGATCTCGCGCGTCATGTCGGCCAGCGCGGCGCGCAGCTCGGCCAGCGGCGGGCGCTGCTCGCCGAAGCGGGCGCGCAGATGCTGCAGGATGTAGCAAAACGCCCGTTCGCTGTCGGTATTGCCGACCGGGCGGTAGGCGCCGTTGAGCACCGGCGCGAATTCCTTCAGGTCGCCGTTGTGGGCGAACACCCAGTACTGGCCCCACAGCTCGCGCACGAAGGGATGGCAATTCTCCAGCGCCACCTGGCCCTGGGTGGCTTTGCGGATATGGGCGATGACGTTGGTGGACTTGATCGGGTAGCGTTTGATCAGCTCGGCGATCGGCGAGGCGATCGCAGCCTGGTGGTCGACGAAGTGGCGCACGCCGGCGCCTTCGAAAAAGGCGATGCCCCAGCCGTCATGGTGGGTATCGGTCTGGCCGCCGCGCATGGCGAAGCCGGTAAAGCTGAACACAATGTCGGTCGGGACATTGCAGTTCATTCCTAGGAGTTGGCACATGGTCTGGTTCTCTGTTGTTACAGGCGAACCATACCATGCGCCGCGTGCTTTTTTTAGTGCAGCAGCACCGGATGGCTCATCAGCTCATCATAACTGCCCAAAAACTCGTCGATTTCAGCCATCGTCGGCTCGCCCGCGATCAACTCGTTGACGTCGCGGCGGAAATTCTGCGCCAGGATGCCGTTGATGAAGATTTCGCGCTTGCCGCCTTTGTCGACGATTTCATAGCCGCCGAAACGCAGCGCATCCAGGGTACGGTCGGCGCCGAATTCGACAACACTGTATTGCTCGCTGTTATAGATGAGGTTCATGTTGCTTCCTTTCACAAGGGGCGTAACACTACTCGGTTGCGCCTTCAGTACCGAAATGGGGCTGAAAGCGGACGATTCAAGGCCAAAAACAGGCCGATCAGCGGGCGGGGCTTAGGCCGCGATGTCGGGTTGCAACTCCAGCAACGCGCCGTAGGGCGCCTCGGACAACCAGGAACGCAGCAGTTCAAGGTGTTCGGCGGAAGCCAGACTGATGTAGAGCCGCGCCGGAGGACGGCGCAGCACCCGGTTCAATGTTACTCGCAAAATGAGATTGCCGCTGCAATGGAGACAGCCTGGGGCAATACGCAACACTTGCGGTACGGGATCGAAGGGGATGGGGCCTTCGGCGGGGTCGAAGGCCAGTGCCGAGCTGCCGCCCGACAGGCCTTCGAGGATAGCGACGCTGGGCACGCCTGTTTCCAGGCGTGCGGCGATGGCGGTTTCGCGCTCGTTGGCGCGGGAGCCCGTTACCAGCCAGGTCGGCACCGGCGCCCGTGATGGGGCTGCGCCGGCGGACTTGGGTCCGGTCACGGGCTCAGACGCCCTTTTTTGCGAGTTTGCCCGGCTCCACGCCCAATTGCTTGAGCTTGCGGTACAAGTGCGTGCGTTCCAGGCCGGTTTTCTCGGCCACGCGCGTCATGCTGCCGCCTTCGCGGCCCAGGTGGTGTTCGAAATACATGCGTTCGAAGGCGTCGCGCGCCTCGCGCAGCGGCAGGTCGAACGACAGGTTGAACATGTGGTTGTCGGCGCCGGCGATGGTGGCGCCGCCGCGCACGGCAATCGCCGCAGCCGGGTTGGGCTGGTTGAAGCCGGCGTTGGGCGCCTCCTCGGGCTGGGCCGCCGCCACCGGACGCGGCGCCAGCGCCGGCGCGCGCACCGTTTCCTGGGCGCGGGTCAGGCCTTGCTGGACCGCCTTCAGCAGTTTTTGCAGGGCGATCGGTTTTTCCAGGAAATTGAGCGCGCCGATGCGGGTGGCCTCGACCGCCGTATCGATGGTCGCGTGACCCGACATCATAATCACCGGCATGGTCAACAGACCGTCGCGCTGCCACTCCTTGAGCAGCGTGACGCCGTCGGTATCCGGCATCCAGATATCGAGCAGCACCAGGTCGGGCGCACCGCCGGCCCGCGCTTCGCGCGCCTGCTGGGCGTTTTCCGCCAGTTGTATAGCATGTCCTTCGTCGCTCAAGATTTCCGAGAGCAACTCACGGATACCCATTTCATCGTCCACTACCAGAATGTTTGCCATCTTCCCTTGCCTTCCTCATTTCGCCAGCTCATGGCCGGCAATGATTTTTTTAATCCGTGCTACTCAGGTAATTTGCGTCGCCGGTGCTAACTTTAACAGCAAAATCACTACCGACGCGCCACTTCTATCGACATGGTTCTGGATATCGATCCTGCCCCCATGTTCATCGATAATTTTTTTCACCATCGCCAGCCCCAGGCCCGTGCCTTTGGCCTTCGAGGTGACATACGGTTCGAACGCCCGCGCCAGGATTTTCGGCGCGAATCCGGGCCCGTTGTCGGAGATCGCCAGCCGCACCGCCGTGCGCGTGCTGCCGTCCGCGCCCTGATAATGAATGGCTTCGCTGATCACGTCAATGTGCGGCTGCGGTGCGCCCGCCGGCAGCTCGGCCATCGCGTCCTGGGCATTCTGCAGCAGATTGTGGATGACCTGGCGCAGCTGGGTCGCGTCGCCCATCACCAGCGGCAGGCCCGGGGCCAGTTGCGGGTGGATGATGTCGTCGCCCTCGCCGCGCAGGTACAGGTGCAGGATCTCCTCCACCAGCGCGTTCAGGTCCAGCGGCTCCAGCATGGCCGGCGGGGTCTTGGCGTAGTCGCGGAAATCGTCGACCATGCGCTTCATCGCCGCCACCTGGTTGACGATGGTGGCCGTGCCCTTGTTGAGCAGCTCGATGTCGGCCGGCGCCAGCTTGCCTTCCAGCTTCATCTGCAGGCGCTCGGCCGACAGCTGGATAGGCGTCAGCGGATTCTTGATCTCGTGCGCCAGGCGGCGCGCCACCTCGCCCCAGGCGATCGAGCGCTGCGCCGAGATGACGTCGGAAATATCGTCGAACACCACCAGGTAGCCGCTGCCGCCGCCCTCGATCGGCAGGCGCGAGCCGCGCGTGAGCAGGGTCTGGTCGTTGTCGTCCAGCGCGGCGCTGCGGCGCGGCACCTCGATCTGGCGCTGCCAGTGCAGCCGCTGCAGGTTGCGCCCGGCCGCCGACTGCGCGCTCTGCGCCGCGAACGCCGCCACGATGGCGCCGCCGAATTCCTGCAAGCCTTCGATCTCGTCGAGCTTCTGGCCTATCATCGTCACGCCGGCCTGCTGCAGGATGCGCTCGACCGAGTCGTTGCAGCTGATCAGGTGGAACTCGTGGTCCAGCACCATCACCCCGGCCGACATATTGGCCAGCACCGATTCCAGGTGGGTCTTGGCGTTCTGCAGCGCGGCGCGGTTGCGCTCGACCGCGCTGCGGGCGTCCGACAGCTGGCGCGTCATGGTGTTGAACGATTGCGTCAGCGTGCCCAGCTCGTCCGAGGTGGCGACGATGGGGCGCGGCGACAGGTCGCCCTCGGCCACCGCGCGCGTGCCCTCGGCCAGCAGCAGCAGCGGCTGGGCCAGGTCGCTGGCGATCAGGAAGGCGCTGGCGATGGCGCCGAACACCGCCAGCAGCAGGGTCAGGGTCAGCGTCACGATGTACATCTTGCGCAGGCCGACGCGGGCCACGAAGCGTTCCTTGTAGTCCGAATAGGCGCTGCGGATGGTCTCGCCGTCGGCCGCCAGCTGCGCCGGCGCCAGCTGGATCAGTTGCAGATAGCGCGGCGCCAGGTGGGTGCCGTTGGCCTGCACGAAGTCGGGAATGGCCATCACCACCCGCAGCCGCAGCTGGCTGGCGCTGTCCTGGGCGTTGACGGGGGCGTTGATCAGGTTGCTGCGCAGCTCGCTGCCGCCCTCGGGCGCGCCGTAGCCGCCGTCCTTGGCCTTGGCCATCATTTCGCGGGTCGGCAGGTCGGCGCTGAGGTTGCCGCTGCGGTTGGCGCGGGCGCTGATGATCAGGCCGCCGTCGGCGTCGACGATGATGGCGTTCTGCATGCCGCTGTGTTCCTTGACCAGGCCGGCCAGCGCAGCGCGCTCGGTGCCGTAGGGCCGTTCGGCCAGCTGCAGCACGGTCTTGTTGGCGGTCGCGCTCAAGTCCTTGAGCGCCGTGTCCAGGCCGGCGCGGCTGAGGTTGATGCCGGACTCCAGCGCCTCCTCGACCGGCACGTTGAACCACGATTCGATCGAATGGGAGACGAACTGCACCGACACCAGGAAGATCACCAGCCCCGGCAGCACGCCGATGGCGGCGAACAGCAGCACCAGCCGCGTCATCAGCTTGGAGCCGAACTTGCCGCTCTTGTAGCGCGCGTAGAGCCGGAACAGGGAAATGGCCACCAGCAGCAGCAGCGCGCCGGCCACCGCCGCGTTCAGGCCCAGCAGCCAGGCGTAGTAGCGGTCGAAGAAGCCGGAATTGTCGGAGGCGGAGGCCAGCAGGAACAGCAGGATACTGATGAGGGCGCCGCCGACGACGGAAAAGTACCGCAAGGCCGTGCTCACTTACTCCGCCTTGTACTGGAAGATTTTCTTGTCGGACGCCAGGCGCCATTCGCTGCTGTTCAGGGCTGTGACCTTGAGCGGCTTGGACACATAGTTCGGGTCCAGTCCCATGCTCAGCTTGACGTTATAGGTCTTGCCGACCTCCAGCGCACCGCGCGGCGCCACCAGCCAGCGGTTGGGGCTGCGGATCAGGAACAGCGCATCGTCCAGCGAGGAGAAGGTCTGGCGCACATTGCCGTCGACCGTCACATGGTACTGGCGCGTCAGCACGTTGTAGTACAGGCTGATGGTCTGGCGCTTGACGATGGCTTTCTCGTCGAACCAGTACCAGCGCGGACGGGTGAATTCGATCTCGGTGGTGAAGTACAGGGTCACGCCGTACTGCAGCGTGTCCTCCATGTCGTGGGTCAGTTCGAAGCTGTACTTGGCGTTGAGCTTGTAGCCCTCGTCGCTGGCCTCGATCAGCCAGCGGCGGATTTCCACGCCGTCGGCGGCGTGCGCGGCCTGCGGCAGCACGCAGGCCAGTACCAGCAGCAGTTGTCCGATCAGGAGGCGAAAAAATCGTGATGTCACGTGGGGGCCGGTGCTCAAAAGGTCCGTCGGTAGCAAATGGGCAGCTAAGCTGCTAACTAAGCAGGCAAAACGGTTACGCATTTTTCTGGAACAGCGCGTAGAACAAACCATCGTGATCCTGCCCTGCGCCACCGGCGGGGAGCAACTGGCCTGGCGCATCGAGCCGCACAGCCTGGTTTCGTACTGCAAACGCGGCTGCCTGCGCCTCCGATTCTTGCGGCCACAAGGAACATGTCACGAATAGCAATTTACCACCCGGTGCGAGCATCTGCCAAAGGTTGTCGAGGATTTTGGACGAAAGTGTTGCAAGTTGGAGCGTGTCGCCCTTGCGGCGCAGCCAGCGGATATCCGGGTGGCGGCGCACGATGCCCGAGGCGGTGCACGGCACGTCGGCCAGGATGCGGTCGAACGGTTTGCCGTCCCACCAGCCGGCGCCCTGGGCGTCGGCGGTGCGCAGCGTGGCCTGCTGGCCGAGCCGTTCCAGGTTCTCGCCGACCCGGGCCAGGCGCTTGGCGTCGGCGTCCAGCGCCGTCACGCTGGCGTCGGCCAGTTCCAGGATGTGGCAAGTCTTGCCGCCGGGGGCGGCGCAGGCGTCCAGCACGCGCATGCCGTCCCGCACGTCCAGCAGCGGCGCGGCCAGTTGGGCGCCGGCGTCCTGCACCGACACCAGGCCGTCGGCGAAGCCGGGGATCAGGGTCACGCCGACCGGCCTGGCCAGCCGTACCGCATACGGGCCGATCTGGGTCGCCGCCATGCCGGCCGCCTCCAGCGTCGCCAGGTAGGCGGTCATCGTGGTCTTGCGGGCGTTGATGCGCAAGGTCAGCGGCGGCGCGCCGTTGCCGGCGGCGAGCACGCCCTGCCAGTCCTGCGGCCAGGCGGCCTTGGCGGCGTCGATCCACCATTGCGGGTAGTTCCACTTGGCCAGCGGCTGCAGCAGCGCGGTTTCCAGCAGCGCCTTGCGTTCGCGCTGGAAGCGGCGCAGCACGGCGTTGACCATGCCCTTGGCACGGGCGGTGTCCGGATGGGCGTCGGCCGCCGTCACGGTCTGGTCGACCACGGTGAATTCTTCGTACGGGGCCACCTCGTCCGGCGCCGTCATCAGCGCCAGCGCACAGGCCAGCAGGGCCGCCACCAGCGGTTCCGGGGCTTTCGGCGCCATCAGGCCGATCAGGGTTTCGCTCTGGCCCAGCTGGCGCATGCAGCGGTAGGCGATGTCCTGCATCGCGCCGCGCGCCTGCGGCGTGGCCTCGCCCCTGGCCCAGACCTGGGCCAGCGCCTGCGGCAGGTTGGTGCCGGTGCGGACCTGGGCCACCGCCTGGGCGGCGCCGATCAGGCTGTAGGCCAGCGAATCGGGCTTGAGGCCGGTCTGGAAGCTGGTTTGCGGCGCCGGCTTGAACTCTCGTGCATGGCTGGCGCGCAGCTTGGGCGCAGCCGCCTTGGCGGGGGACTTTAAGGAGAGCGTCGGACGCTTGTTCATATGCTAATTCCAGGTATTGCCGGCGGGCGTGATCGCGCAGTATACAGCAGTGCATATGACAAGGGGATGAAGCTGATTGTAACGCTTGTAACCTTCGCGTCTCGATGGCTGAGACTTTGGGCAAATCGACGCCTATCGTTTCCTGGGTTTCCTCAATATTTTCTGGTTGTCGGATACCTCGGGAAGGTCCGCAGGATTGTGATGGGCGAAGGTGGTGATAGTCGCAGCGACCGACGCAACAAGCGATGCCGATAAGCGGAAACTGTTCTTGAAGCCTTCGGAGAACGCGCTCAACAATCTGTTCTTCATTTCCGATCCCCCCATCCTTCGGCGATAAAGCGGAATGCGCCGCCCAACAACACGAACGCACATAACACTGAGTCACCATAAACCAAATATAGTTCAAACTTTGTAATAAAGTCCAATATCTCCGCCGGGAAAGGATGAATTCGATTCAAAAAATGAAGAAAGAAGGAAACTACCCAGCCAACCATGATTTTACTTTTTCAACACTCCCCATCTGTTTTGCGTCAACAATCGGGCTAGACTATGCCGCCAGGCCCCGTCGTCCCGCTACGATGACCCGGCAGCGGCAAACCAGTATAATTACCGCTGTTTGGCCGGCGCCTGCGCCCCGGCCGTTTTCGCTTTCGGATGTATTCATACACGCGGTTCAGCCGCCTTTTTGCTCATGCTCGCCCAACAAAAACAAGATATCACCGCCCTGTTCCAGGCCGCCCTCGCTCCCATCCTGGCCGGCACCGAAGTCGCCGCCAACGTCGTCCTGGAGCGACCGCGCGACCCGTCCCATGGCGACGTGGCCTGCAACATCGCCATGCAACTGGCCAAGCAGCTGAAAATGAACCCGCGTGAACTGGCCACCAAAGTGGTCGACGCGCTGCTGGCCAATCCGGCCGGCAAAGGCCTGGTCGAATCGGCGGACATCGCCGGCCCGGGCTTCATCAACCTGCGCGTGAGCGCCGCCGCCAAACAGGCCGTGGTCAAGGCCGTGCTGGCGCAGGGCGCCGCGTTCGGCACCGCCGAAGCCGGCAAGGGCAAGAGCGTCATCATCGAATTCGTCTCCGCCAACCCGACCGGCCCGCTGCACGTGGGCCACGGCCGCCAGGCGGCGCTGGGCGACGCGCTGTCGTCGCTGTTCGGCTCCCAGGGCTACGCCGTCACCCGCGAGTTCTACTACAACGACGCCGGCGTGCAGATCCAGACCCTGGCCAACTCGGTGCAGGCCCGCCTGCGCGGCCACAAGCCGGGCGACGCCGCCTGGCCCGAATCGGCCTACAACGGCGACTACATCGCCGACATCGCCGCCGACTTCCTGCTGAAGAAAACCGTATCGGCTTCGGACGGCTCGCCGGCCACCGCCTCGGGCGACATCGAAGACATCGAATCGATCCGCCACTTCGCCGTCACCTACCTGCGCAACGAGCAGGACATCGACCTGCAAGCCTTCGGCGTCAAGTTCGACAACTACTACCTCGAATCGTCGCTGTACGCCGACGGCAAGGTGGACGCCGCCGTCGACATGCTCAACAAGTCCGGCAAGACCTACGAGGAAGAAGGCGCGCTGTGGCTGCGCACCGAGGACTACGGCGACGACAAGAACCGCGTGATGCGCAAGAAGGACGGCACCTACACCTACTTCGTGCCGGACGTGGCCTACCATATCGTCAAGTTCCAGCGCGGCTTTACCCAGGCGATCAACGTCCAGGGTTCGGACCACCACGGCACCATCGCCCGCGTACGCGCCGGCCTGCAGGCGGTCGATGTCGGCATCCCGCAGGGCTACCCCGACTACGTGCTGCACAAGATGGTCACGGTGATGAAGGGCGGCGAAGAGGTCAAGATCTCCAAGCGCGCCGGCTCCTACGTGACCGTGCGCGACCTGATCGAATGGTCGGGCGGCGGCGACATCGAAAAAGGCCGCGACGCCGTGCGCTTCTTCCTCATCTCCCGCAAGGCCGACACCGAATTCGTATTCGACGTCGACGTCGCGCTGAAAACCTCGGACGAAAATCCGGTGTATTACGTGCAGTACGCCCACGCGCGCATCTGCCGCATGCTGGAACAGTGGACCGGCGCCGAAGCCGACCTGGCCAAGGTCGACCTGTCGCCGCTGACCGCACCGACCGAAGCGACGCTGCTGGCCACGCTGGCCGCCTACCCGGAAACGCTGGCGCGCGCGCAAGCGGAACTGGGCCCGCACCAGATCGCGTTCTACCTGCGCGACCTGGCCGCCAACCTGCACAGCTTCTACTTCGCCGAACGCGTGCTGGTCGACGACGAGGCATTGAAGGCGGCCCGTATCGCGCTGATGGTCGCCACCCGCCAGGTGCTGCGCAACGGCCTGGCGCTGATCGGCGTCTCCGCTCCCAACAAAATGTAATTGCGAAGGACATCCCGCACAATGAATTTCCGCTCCAGCCTTACCCCACGTACCCGTCAGAACGGCAACACCATCATCGGCATCGTCATCGGCCTGGTCATCGGCCTGGCGATCGCCGTGGTCGTGGCCCTGGTGATCAACAAGGGCTCGACGCCGTTCACCGACAAGGGACGTACCAGCAAGGCAGCGGAACCGACTGCGGGACAGGCCGCCGATCCGAACAAGCCGATGTACGGCAACAAGGAGGCGGCGCGCGAGGCGGCCAAGGACTTCGCCAAGGAGCCGCCGAAAGCGCCGCCGCCGGCCGATCCGCTGCAAGCGGTGGTCGACAAGATCCAGGGCACGCCCACACCGGCGGCGCCGGCTCCTGCCGAAAAACCGAAAGCTGCAGCGGCCGCGCCGGCCGCCGTCAACGTCGCGCCGGTACCGGCCAAGGCCGCACCTGCCGCCGCCGACAGCGGCGACGACAAGTTCATCTACTACCTGCAAGCGGGCGCCTTCCGCGAGATCGCCGACGCCGAAAGCGCGCGCGCCAAGCTGGCCCTGCTGGGCTTCGAGGCCAACGTCTCCGACCGCGCCACCGACACCGGTGTGCTGCACCGCGTGCGACTGGGTCCGTTCAACCAGGTCGAAACCATGAACAAGGTTCGTAGCAAGCTGTCCGAAAACGGCATCGACGTCGCCGTCGTTCGTAATCAAAAATAAGCCAGGAGTATCCAGATGCGATTCATGAAATTCGTTGTTGGTGCGTTGATGCTGAGCGTTGCGGCCCTGTCGCAAGCCTCCCCTGCCGATCCTAAAACCGGCGTCGAATACAAAACACTGGCCGCGGCGCAGCCTACCGACAGCGGCAAGAAGGTCGAAGTGATCGAGTTCTTCGACTACGCCTGCCCGCACTGCTTCGCGTTCGATCCATCGCTGTCCGCCTGGATCAAGAAACAGGGCGACGCCATCGTCTTCAAGCGCGTGCACATCTCGCGCAGCGGCACCGACCTGCCGCAGCAAAAAATGTTCCTCACGCTCAGCGCCATGGGCCTGCTGAACGACGCCATGCACACCAAGATCTTCACCGAGATGCACGTCAACCGCAACCGCATGAACCGCGACGAGATGGCCTTCGACTTCGTCGCCAAGCAGGGCGTGGACCGCCAGAAGTTCATCGAAATCTATCGCGGCCTGGGCGTCAGCGGCAGCGTGCGCCGTTCGGCATCGATGATGGATGCCTACGGCGTCGATTCCTGGCCGATGATCGCCATCGACGGCAAGTACGTCACCTCGCCGACCATGGCCAACGAAGGCTCCAAGTCCGCCACCACCGAGGCCGAACTGCACACCCAGGCCGTGCAGGTGATGGACATCCTGGTCGCCAAGGCGAAAGCGGAAAAGAAATAAAGATGAACAACCAGGGCGCCGGGCCGGAGCGGGTCTTCATCACCGGCGCCTCAAGCGGCCTCGGTGCGGCCCTCGCCGCGCAGTATGCGGCGCAGGGCGCCACCCTGGGCCTGCTGGCCCGCCGCAGCGAGATGCTGGACCGGCTGATCGCCTCCCTCCCCAACCCAGAACGCCACCGCGCCTATGCGGTCGATGTGCGCGACCACGCCGCCATCGCCACCGCCGCGCAAGCCTTCATGGCGCACGCCGGCGGCATCGACGTGGTGATCGCCAACGCCGGCATCTCGGTCGGCACGCTGACCGAGTTCGCCGAAGACATCCCCGTATTCGAAGCCGTCATCGCCACCAACGTGGTGGCCACCGCCGCCACTTTCGCGCCCTTCATTCCGGCGATGAAAGCGCAGATGGCAACGCAAAACCGACCGGCGCGGCTGGTGGGCATCGGCAGCGTGGCCGGCATACGCGGCCTGCCGGGCGCCGAGGCGTACAGCGCCTCCAAGGCGGCCGTGATCAGCTACTGCGAATCGCTGCGGCTGGAGATGAAACCCTACGGCATCCGCGTCGTCACCATCTGCCCCGGCTACATCGACACGCCGATGACCCAGGTGAATCCGTATCCGATGCCGTTCCTGATGGCGCCTGAAAAATTCGCCGCCAAGGCCGCGCGCACCATCGCCGCCGGCAGCAGCTACAAGGTGATCCCGTGGCAGATGGGCGTCGTCGCCAAAGTGCTGCGCATGCTGCCGAACCCACTCTACGACCTGGCCTTCGCCAAGGCGCCGCACAAGCCACGCAAGGCCGCATCATGAACATGCTCGACGCCGACGCCATCCGCGCCAGCTGCGCCACCAGCGCCTCGCACGTGGCGATAGAAACCGTCGCCGAAACCGGCTCCACCAACGCCGACCTGCTGGCCCGCATCGACACGCTGGCCGGCCCCGTGCTGCGCATCGCCGGCAACCAGACGGCGGGACGCGGCCGCGCCGGCCGCAGCTGGCTGTCCGCGCCGGGCGCCGCGCTGATGTTCTCGCTGGCCTGGCGCTTCAAGGGCCCGCTGCACAGCATGTCCGGCCTGCCGATGGCGGTCGGCGTCGCGCTGGCCGAAACCATCGCCGGACTGGGCGTGCCGGTGCAGATCAAGTGGCCCAACGACCTGCTGCGCGACGGTAAAAAACTGGCCGGCATCCTGGTCGAAACCCAGGCCGCCCGCAAGGACGGCGACGGCGCCATCTGGGCCGTGATCGGCGTCGGCATCAACCTGCTGATGCCCGACGAGCTGGAGGCGCAGATCGGCCGCGAAGTGGCGGCCGCGCCATGGCTGGCCAAGATGGACCGCAACCAGCTGATGGCCGCCCTGCTCAGCCGCCTGGCCGCCGTGCTGGCCGAATTCGACGACACCGGCTTCGCGCCCTTCGCCGAACGCTGGAACACGCTGCACGCGTGGCAGGGCCAGCAGGTCGTCATCCTCGACAACGGCAAGGTGCTGCAACAGGGCCGCGCCGCCGGCGTCGACGCCATCGGCCGCCTGATGCTGGACACGGAACAGGGCCGCGCCGAAGTGCTGTCCGGCGACGTCTCGCTGCGCCTGTCGTCAACTATCGCTTCTTCTATCGGACCAACATGATTTTACTGATCGATGCCGGCAACACCCGCGTCAAATGGGCGCTGGCCGAAACGGGTACGGAACTGGGCGCATGGATCGCCCACGGCGCCGTCATGCACGCCGACCTGCAACAGCTGGAACTGCACCTGAGCGAGGCCGTGGCCGACCGCGGCGTCGACCGCATCCTGATCGCCAACGTGGCCGGCGGCGCGCTGCGCGTGCAGCTGGAATACGTGCTGCAGCGGACCTTCCCGGCCATGATATTGCCGCAGCAGGCGATCGAATGGTTTGCCTCGCTGCCGGCATTGGCCGGCGTCACCAACGGCTACCGCAATCCCGGGCAGCTGGGCTGCGACCGTTTCGCCGCCGCCATCGCCGGCCACGCGCTGGCGGCCGGGCGCGAAGTCATCGTCGCCAACTGCGGCACCGCCACCACCATCGACGCCATCACGGCCGACGGCATGTTCCTGGGCGGGATGATCCTGCCGGGCCTGGGCCTGATGGCCAGTTCGCTGGCGCGCAACACGGCGCAGTTGCCGCAAATTGCGCAAGACGGTAAGCTGCCGGACGGATTCGCCGACAACACCGACGACGCCATCCTGAGCGGCTGCCTGGCCGCGCAGAGCGGCGCCATCGAACATGCGTTCGCGCGGCACAAGGCCAGCGAGTGCATCATCTCCGGCGGCGCGGCGCCCTACATCGCGCCGATGCTGAAGGTGCCTTACCGTATCGTCGACAACATCGTGTTAATCGGTTTGCATGCTGCCGCCGGCAGCGCCGACTAAGGTTGCAAGGGAAGCTCCGTGCTGAAATTTATTTTCTGGTCGCTGGTCGCCGTCAATGCCGCGCTGTTCGCGTACGGCAAAGGATATCTCGGCCATTTCAGCGGCAACGAGCGCGAGCCGGAGCGCCTGCTCAAGCAACTCAACGCCGACAAGCTGGCCATCATCTCCGCCGACAAGGCCAATGAGGCATCGGCGGCGACGGCAGCAACGGCCAGCGCCGCCGCCAGCGCCAAGCCGGCGCCGGAAGTGCTGGCCTGCGTGGAGATCGGCAGCTTCGTGCTGGCCGACGCGCGCCGCTTCGAAACCCAGCTGGCGCCGCTCAAGCTGGGCGACCGCCAGTCGCGCCACAACCTGCCGGGCACCGAGGTATCGAGTTATATCGTTTATATGCCGCCGCAGGGCAGCAAGGAAGGCGCCGACAAGAAGGCCGGCGAACTGCGCGCGCTGGGCGTCACCAACTACTTCATCATGAACGACAATTCGCCGCTGCGCTGGGGGATTTCGCTGGGCGTGTTCAAGACCGAAGGCGCGGCGCAGAACCAGCTGGCCGCATTGATGAAGCAAGGCGTGCGCACCGCGCGCGTCGCGCCGCGCATGAGCGGCAGCAAACTGCTGGCCTTCCAGTTCCGCGATGTGGATGCGGAGCTGAAGGCCAAGCTGGAACAATTCCGCGCCGGCTATCCCGACGCGGAGAGCCACGCCTGCAAGTAACCCAGGCTCAGGCGCTGAAGCCGCCGTCTATCGTCAGGCTGGCGCCGGTGATGTAGCCCGCTTCCGGACCCGCCAGGTACGACACGAAACCGGCGATCTCCTCCACCTTGCCGTAACGCGGCAGTGCCATCATGGCTTTCAGTGCACCGGCGAAGTCGCCGCTGTCCGGGTTCATGTCGGTATCGACAGGGCCTGGCTGCACGTTGTTGACGGTGATGCCGCGCGCGCCGAGGTCGCGCGCCATGCCCTTGGTCAGGCCGACCAGCGCCGATTTGCTCATCGCGTAGGCGGCGCCGCCGCCGAACGGCATGCGCTCCGCATTGGTGCTGCCGATGGTGAGCACGCGGCCGCCCTGCCCCATATGGCGCGCCGCTTCCTGCGTCGCCACGAACACGCTGCGCACGTTGATGGCCAGCGTGCGATCGAAGTCTTCCAGCGTAAAGTCTTCCAGCGGCGCGATCGCCAGCACGCCGGCGTTGTTGACCAGGATGTCGATGCGGCCGTGGGCTTCGGCGGCGTTGCGGATGGCGGCTTTCAACGCCGATGCGTCGGCGCTGTCGGCCTTGACGGCTTGCGCCTTGCCGCCGGCGGCTTCGATTTCCGCCACCAGTTGCGCGGCCTTGTCGGCCGAGCTGGAATACGTCAGCACGACGGTGGCGCCGTCCGCTGCCAGCCGTTTTGCGATAGCCGCGCCGATGCCGCGCGAGCCGCCCTGTACGAATGCGATTTTACCGTCGATCATTTGAAGCTCCTGGTGAGTGATTTGGAGCCTTCAGTATCCGCCTGTAATTATGTCGCGACTAGACCATAGTTACTATCTTCAGTTGATCCCATTGGTTTAAAATAAAAACCATGGAAACCATGATCAGCATCGAATGCTTCGTGCGCAGCGCCGAAGCGGGCAGCTTTTCGGAGGCGGCCCGCAGGCTGGGTTTGACGCCCGCCGCCGTCGGCAAGAACATCTCGCGGCTGGAGGCGCGGCTGGGCGTGCGCCTGTTCCAGCGCAGCACCCGCAGCCTGTCGCTGACGGAGGCCGGGCGGCAGTTCCTCGATGAGGTGGGCGGCAGCCTGTCGACCATACAGAACGCGGTCGCCAACCTGGCCAGCGCGGGCGGCCAGCCGGCCGGCACACTGCGGGTCAGCATGCCGACCAACTTCGGCCGCAAGTACATCGTGCCGATGCTGGGCGAGTTTTTGCAGCGCTATCCCGCCATCTCGCCCGACTGGGCTTTCGACAACCGTCCGGTGGACCTGATCGCCCAGGGTTACGATGCGGCGGTGGGCGGCGGCATCGACTTGTCTCCCGGCGTGGTGGCGCGCCGCTTGTGCCCCGCGCACCGGATACTGGTGGCGTCGCCGGCCTATCTGGCCGAACATGCGGCGCCGAAGTCGCCCGCCGACCTGCACGAGCATGACGGCATCCTGATACGTTCGCCGCAGACCGGCAGGATACGTCCGTGGGCGCTGGTCAACCGCGGCAAGGAGCAGGCGCCCGTCACGCTAAGGGTGCGCATGACCATGAGCGATCCCGGCGCGTCCTGCGACGCGGCGGCGCTGGGCCTGGGCATCGCCCTGATCAACTACTCGGAATCGCTGGCGCATCTGGAAGCGGGCACGCTGGTGCGGGTGCTGCCGGGTTGGCATGTGGACGGCGGCTCCGTGTCGATCTACTATCCGGCGCAGAAGCTGCTGCCGGCGAAGACGCGGGCCTTCGTGGAATTTGTCGTCGAGCGCTTCCGCGCGGAGCGGCTGGCGCAGGTGCTGTCGGCGGTTTAGCGCAGGACGACGAGCGGCTTAGCGGGTGGCGATGATGATGATGTCGGCGTCGCAGTTACGGTAGTGGATGACGATGACGATGATGCGCCGCAGCCGGGCCGCCGAGGCAAGGCCCAGCTCCATGGGAGCGCGGTCGGCGCGGTTCTTCATCGTCAGGTCCACGCGCGATTCGGCGCTGACGGGGATGTTCATCGCCTTCAGCGCGGCCTTGGGGTTGGCCATCAGCGACAGCGCCATGTCCGGGTCCAGCTCCGCCCTGTGGACCGATTCGACCTCGCCCGAATCCGGGTTCATGTCTGAAAACAGCTTGCGCAGCACCTCGGTATCGTCCTGGATTTCCATGATTACCTCCATTGATAGTGGAGGTTCAGTCTAGCCAGCGAACCCTTGCGAACCGTTGATGTAGCGCATGGATTAGCGCTGGACGACGATGGGCTTGAGGTTCAGCGATGACGGCAGGCCTTGCGCCGCCTGGAGCGCTTCCTGGCGGGTGGCGAACGGGCCGGTGAACAGCCGGTGTACGGAGCCGCCCTGCACCACTTCCAATCCGTTCAAGCCTTTGCCGGACAGCTTGTTGCGCACCACTTCCGCATTGTCGGCGCGCGAGTAGGCGCCCAGCTGCAGGTAGAAGCCGCCCTTGGCGGTGCTGGCGGCGAGCGTTTCGGTGCTAGCCGGCGCGCGGTCGGCCAGCATCAGCGCTTCCGCGTCGGAGGACGGCGTACCTGGCATGGCCTTGGGCGCCAGCACCAGCGGCTCGCTCAGCGTGGTCGATGGCGTCAGCAACAGCGGGCCGCCACCCAGGCCGCCGGAAGACGCCTTCCGTGGCGACGACTGCGACTGCAAGCGCGGCGACACCGAGTTCGATACGCCGCCACGCACCGCCAGCATGCGGTCCACCTCATCGGGCAGGATGCGTTCGATCTGCAGCTCATGGCTGCCCTTGCCCAGCAAGCCCAGTTTCAGCGCCGCCGTGTACGACACGTCGATCGCGCGGTTGGCGTGGAAAGGCCCGCGGTCGTTGATGCGCACGATGACCACCGCGCCGCTCACCAGATTGGTCAGGCGCGCATAGGATGGAATCGGCAGCGTCGGATGCGCGGCCGTCATCTTGTACATGTCGTAGATCTCGCCGGACGAGGTGCGCTGGCCATGGAACTTCTTGCCGTACCAGCTGCCTACGCCGATCTGCGTGAACGGCTGGTTGTTGGTGATCGGCGTGTAGGTCTTGCCGAAGACGACGTAAGGACGGTTGGAGTACGGCAGCAGCGGATCGTTGCGCACGTCGGCGTCCGGCACGTCGGCCAGGTTGGCGGGCGGCGCGTCGCCGGGACCGTCGTCCTGGTAGTAGCCGCCACGGCCCGAATTCGCCGGCGGCAGCACCGGCAGGCCTGCATCCGGCTTGCCGGTGGACGGCGCCTTGATCACCGGCCCCGAGGTACGGGGCGGCCGGGGCGTCGTCGCGGTATCGCTCACTGTCGGCGCAGTACCGCAGCCGACCAGCGCCAGCAAGGCCAGCCCGGTACAGACGTTCAAAATACGACCACGGTTTATACGCATAACATCTTCCTTACGGTTTCTTTCGCACCGGCGGCACCGGAGCGGCAGGGGCGGCTCCCGCCGGCTGCTGCTGCGGCGGCTGCGGCTGCGGCGGCTGCGACGGCGCGCGGCGTTCGAATTCGGCCAGCGCGGCCTGCTCTTCCAGCGTCTGCCCTTCGACCGGCACCACCATCTCCGCATCCTCCTTCGGCACCTTGGTGCTGTCCTTCTCGGCCGGACGCTTGCCCAGCAGGTAGTAGTCCAGCGCCTTGCGGGCGATAGGCGCCGCTTCGGCGCCGCCCTTGCCCGCGTTCTCCACCACCAGCGCCAGCACGATGCGCGGCTTGTCCGCCGGCGCAAAAGCCGTGAACAGCGCATTGTCTCGCAGGCGTTCGGCCAGCCGCGCGGCGTTGTATTTTTCGCCGGAGCGGATGGTGATCACCTGCGCGGTGCCGGTCTTGCCGCCCACCGTGTAGCCTGCGCCGGCGAACGCGCGCACGCCGGTGCCGCCCGCCTCGGTGGTCACGCCGACCATGGCGCTCTTGATGGTGTCGATATTCTCCTGCTTGAGCGGAATCCGGTAACTCTCCTTGGGCACCGTCAGCTTGCGGGCGCGGGTAGCGCCGTCTTCCACGATCTTGACCAGGTGCGGTTTCATCACCACGCCGTTGTTGGCCAGGTTGGCCACCGCGTGCGCGATCTGCAAAGGCGTGTAGGCGTTGTAGCCCGAGCCATTGCTGACCGAGATGGTATCACCACCCACCCATCGCCCCGCCGCACCCTTGAAACGCTTGCGCTTCCACTCCTGCGACGGCAGCACGCCGGTCTTTTCGTTTTCCAGGTCGATGCCGGTCTGCTGGCCGAAGCCGAACGGCTTCATGAAACCGGAAATGGCGTCGATGCCCATGTCGTGGCCCAGCGCGTAGTAGTAGGTATTGCAGGAGACGACGATGGACTTGTGCATGTCGACCGAGCCGTGGCCGCCCACCACGTCGTCGTTGAATTTGTGGCCGCCGAGGTAGTAGAAACCCGGATCGTAGGTCGTATCGCCGGGCCGCCGCTTGCCCAGCTCCAGCGCGGCCAGCGCCATGAAGGGCTTGAAGGTGGACCCCGGCGCATAGGTGCCGGACAGCGGACGGTTGACCATCGGCCGGTCCAGCGAGGTATTGAGTTCGTTCCAGCTCTGCGCGTCGATGCCGTCGACGAACAGGTTGGGATCGTAGCCGGGCCGCGACACGTAGGCCAGGATGTCGCCCGTCTCGGGTTCGATGGCCACCAGCGCGCCGCGCCGTTCGCCGAAGGCTTCCTCGACCACCTTCTGCAGCTCGATGTCGATCGACAGTATCAGGTTGCTGCCCGCCACCGCCGGCGTGCGCGACAGCGTGCGGATGGCGCGGCCGCCGGCCGACACTTCCACTTCCTCGTAGCCGGTGGTGCCGTGCAGCTGCTTCTCGTAGCTCTTCTCCAGGCCTTCCTTGCCGATATGGTCGGAGCCCTTGTAGTTGGCGGCATCGTCGGTTTCCTCGATGGCCTTGGCCTCGGCGCGGCTGACGCGGCCGATGTAGCCGATCACGTGCGACGCCGTCTCGCCCAGCGGATACTGGCGGAACAGGCGCGCCTGCACTTCCACGCCGGGAAAGCGGAAGCGCTGCGCCGAAAAGCGCGCCACTTCCTCGTCGTTCAAACGGGTGCGCAGCGGCACGCTCTCGAAGCCCTTGGATTCCTCCAGCAGCTTCTTGAAGCGCTTGCGATCCTTGACTTCGATCTCGACCAGCTTGGACAGCTCGTCGATGGTTTCGTCCAGCGTCATGCTCAGTTTCGACGGCGTGATCTCCAGCGTGAAGGCCGAGTAGTTGCGCGCCAGGACCACGCCGTTGCGGTCCAAAATCAGGCCGCGATTGGGCACGATGGGCACGATGGCGATGCGGTTTTCCTCCGCCTTGACGGCGAAGTCCTTGTACTTGACCACCTGCAGCCAGATGAAGCGCGCCAGCAGCAGGCCGAAACAGATGAACACCATCGCCCCCAGCACCGTGATGCGGGTGCGGAACTGCTGGAGCTCGCGCTCCGTGTCCTTCACCTCCATCATGCCGCACCTCCCCACGCCCGCGTGGCGGCGCCACCGCGCACGCCGCGGCTATGGTGCTGGATGCTCATCAGGATGCCGCCGCCCAGGCCCAGCGTCATCAGGGCGGTGCCGCCGTAGCTCATGAACGGCAGCGGCACGCCGACCACCGGCACGATGCCGCTGACCATACCCATGTTGACGAAAGCGTAGGTGAAGTAAATCATGGTGATGGAACCCGCCAGCAGGCGGGTAAAGAAGGTGGAAGCGTTGACGGCGATATTCAGGCCGCGCACGATCAGCAGCAGGTACAGCACCAGCAGCACCATATTGCCGGTCAGGCCGAACTCCTCGGAGAACACGGCGAAGATAAAGTCGGTGGTGCGCTCGGGGATGAATTCCAGGTGGGCCTGCGTGCCGTGGGTCCAGCCCTTGCCGCCGAAGCCGCCGGAGCCGATGGCGATCATCGACTGGATGATGTGGAAGCCCTTGCCCAGCGGGTCGTGATACGGGTCGATCAGCGTCAGCACGCGGTCGCGCTGGTAGTCGTGCATCACGGACCACAGCACAGGCAAGGCCGCGCAGGCCGCCGCGATCATCGCCGCCAGGGCCTTCCACGACAGGCCGCCGAGGAAGATCACATAGGCGCCTGCCGCCACCACCAGCATCGCCGTGCCCAGGTCGGGCTGGCGCGCGATCAGGCCGACGGGTATCGCCAGCAGCAGCGCCGCAACCAGGTAGGAATGCCAGCGCAATTGCCCCTGCTGCCGCTGAAAGAACCACGCCATCATCAACGGCATGGCGATCTTCATGTATTCGGAAGGCTGCACCTGCACGCCAAGCGTCAGCCAGCGGCGCGAGCCGCCCTTGATGGTGCCGACCAGCGCCACCGCCACCAGCAGCGCCACGCCGAGCGCGTAGGCCGGCACGGCGATGCGCATCATCACCTGCGGCGGCGTGTTCGCCGCGATCCACGTCACCAGGAACGCCATGCAGATATTGCGCACCTGGCCCGTCATCTGGCCCGGAATCGCGATGCCGGCCGAGTACAGAGTTACCAGCCCCACCGACAGCAGCATCAGCATGATGACGGCCAGCTGCGCGTCGAACACCGCAAAGTAGGGCCGCACCCGCTGCCACAGCGGGCGCCCGTCATGCACGCGCATCAGGTCTGCACCAGTTTGCGGTGGCGCTGGATGCTCATCAGGATGCCCGCGCCCAGGCCCAGCGTCAGCAGCGCCGTGCCGCCGTAGCTCATGAACGGCAGCGGCACGCCGACCACCGGCAGGATGCCGCTGACCATGCCCATGTTGACGAAGGCGTAGGTGAAGTAAATCATTGTTACCGCGCCGGCCAGCAGGCGGGTGAAGAAGTTGGGCGCGTTCCCGGCGATCATCAGGCCGCGGCCGATCAGCAGCAGGTACAGGAACATCAGCACCAGGTTGCCGGTCAGGCCGAACTCCTCGGAGAACACGGCGAAGATAAAGTCGGTGGTGCGTTCGGGGATGAACTCAAGGTGGGCCTGCGTGCCGTGGGTCCAGCCCTTGCCGGTGATGCCGCCCGAGCCCACCGCGATGGTCGATTGAATGATGTGGAAGCCCTTGCCCAGCGGGTCGGAGGTCGGATCGATCAGCGTCATCACGCGTTCGCGCTGGTAGTCGTGCAGCACCGACCAGATCACCGGCAGGCTGGCCGCGCCGGCCACGAACAATGCGATCAGCGCCTTCCACGCCAGGCCGGCCAGGAAGATCACGCAGAAGCCCGCGGCCACCACCAGCAAGGCGGTGCCCAGGTCCGGCTGCTTGACGATCAGGCCGACGGGTATCGCCAGCAGCACGGCGGCGATACCGTAATCCTGCCAGCGCAGGTGGCCGGCGCGCTGCTGGAAGAACCACGCCAGCATCAGCGGCATGGCGATCTTCATGAATTCGGACGGCTGGATATCGACGCCCAGGTGCAGCCAGCGCCGCGCGCCCAGCTTGATGGTGCCGAACAGCGCCACGCCGACCAGCAGCGCCACCGCGACCACATAGGCCGGCACGGCGATCCGCATCATCATCTGCGGCGACACATTGGCCACGAACCACATCACGACGAAGGCCAGGAAGATGTTGCGCAGCTGGTCTTCCACCTTGCCGGGAATGCCGATGCCGGCCGAGTACAGCGTGACCAGGCCAACCGACAGCAGCGCGCAGATGATCAGCGCCAGCGGAATGTCGAAAACGGTGAAGTACGGGCGAAGGCGGCGCCACAGGGAACGCCTTTCGTTGATGCGCATGCTGGTCCTTTATTCCTTGTTGCCGGGTGTTTCAGCGCCGGGCTTCTTGTCGTCGCTGACGCCCTGTTCGGCCTGGACGTCCTGCACGGAGCGCAGCTCGGCGTCCTCCTTCGGCACGCGGGTGGTTTCTTTTTCGTTCGGGCGTTTGCCCAGCAGGTAGTAGTCGAGCGCCTTGCGCACGATGGGCGCGGCCACGCCGGCGCCGAAGCCGCCGTTCTCCACCACCACCGCGATGGCGATGCGCGGCTTGTCGGCCGGGGCGAAGGCAGTGTAGAGCGCGTTATCGCGCAGGCGTTCGGCGATCAGGTTGGCGTTGTACTTCTCGTTCTTCTTGATCGCCACCAGCTGCGCGGTGCCGGTCTTGCCGCCCGAGGTGTAGCCGGCGCCTGCGAAGGCGCGCGCCGCCGTGCCGCCGATGGTCACGCCGACCATGGCGTTCTTGATGATGTCGATATTTTCCTGCTTGAGCGCGATGCGATAGCTTTCCTTGGGCACCGTCAGCTTGCGGGTGCGCGAGACGCCGTCTTCGATGATCTTCACCAGGTGCGGCTTCATGACGATGCCGTTGTTGGCCAGGTTGGACACCGCGTGCGCCATCTGCAGCGGCGTGTAGTTGTTAAAGCCGTTGCCGATGGCGATGGAGATGGTGTCGCCGCCCACCCACTTCTGCGCCGCTACGTTCTTCTTGAAGCGGTTGCGCTTCCATTCCTTCGACGGCAGCACGCCCTGCTTCTCGTGTTCCAGGTCGATGCCGGTCAGCTGGCCGAAGCCGAACGGCTTCATGAAATCGCTGATGGCGTCGATGCCCAACTCGTTGCCGAGGATGTAGTAGTAGGTGTCGCAGGATTCGACGATGGACTTGTACATGTCCACCGTGCCGTGGCCGCCCGGTTTATCGTCGCGGAACTTGTGGCCGCCCAGCGTGAACGAACCCGGATCGAAGATGGTCTGGCCCGGCGTGCGCTTGCCCAGCTCCAGCGCGGCCAGCGCCATGAAGGGCTTGAAGGTGGAACCGGGCGGATAGGTGCCGGACAGCGGACGGTTGACCATCGGCTTGTCCAGTGAGGTATTGAGTTCGTTCCAGCTCTGCGTGTCGATGCCGTCGACGAACAGGTTGGGATCGTAGCCGGGCCGCGACACATAGGCCAGGATATCGCCCGTCTCGGGTTCGATGGCGACCAGCGCGCCGCGCCATTCGCCGAAGGCTTCCTCGACCACTTTTTGCAGTTCGATGTCGATCGACAGTATCAGGTTGCTGCCCGGCGTGGCGGGCGTGCGCGACAGCGTGCGGATGGCGCGGCCGCCGGCCGACTTCTCCACTTCCTCGTAGCCGGTGATGCCGTGCAGCTGCTTCTCGTAGCTCTTCTCCAGGCCTTCCTTGCCGATATGGTCGGTGCCGTTGTAGTTGGCGGCATCCTCGGTGTCGGCGATGGCCCGGGCCTCGGTGGTGTTGATGCGGCCGATGTAGCCGATCACGTGGGAGGCGATCTCGCCCAGCGGGTACTGGCGGAACAGGCGCGCCTGCACCTCCACGCCGGGGAAGCGGAAGCGCTGCGCCGAAAAGCGCGCCACTTCCTCGTCCGTCAGGCGGGTGCGCAGCGGCACGCTCTCGAAGCCCTTGGATTCCTCCAGCAGCTTCTTGAAGCGCTTGCGGTCCTTGGTCTCCACCGTGATCAGCTTGGACAGCTCGTCGATGGTTTCGTCCAGCGTGGCGCTCAGTTTGGACGGCGTGATCTCCAGCGTGAAGGCCGAGTAGTTGCGCGCCAGGACCACGCCGTTGCGGTCCAAGATCAGGCCGCGATTCGGCTCGATGGGGACGATGGCGATGCGGTTCTCTTCGGCCTGCGCGACGTAGTCGCTATGCTTGTAGACCTGCAGCCAGATGAAGCGCGCCAGCAGCGAGGCAAAGCAGAAGAACACCAGCGCGCCCAGCACCGTCAGGCGCAGGCGGAACTGGTGCAGCTCGCGTTGGTTGTCCTTGAGTTCAGTCATGGTGCTCAGTCACGGTGCTCAGTCACTTCTCGACCGGGGCGTCAGATCGGGCGGGTATGGTCGCGGTCCACCGCGCGGCGCTGCGGCGCCAGCAGCAGCCAGGTCGCCAGCGGCCACAGGGCCACGGCGATGATGCTCTCGACGAAGTAGAACCAGCCCGGGAATTTGCCGGAGACGAAGAAGCGCACGATCAGCTGCACCGACTGCGCCATCAGCAGCAGCGGGAACACGTGCATCGCCTGCGTCAGCAGCGGGAACCACAGCACCCGGCGGTGCAGCATGATGGCGAAGTAGGACAGCAGCGTGTAGGCCAGCGCATTCTCGCCCAGCAGCGTGGAGTCATGCACGTCCATCAGCAGGCCGAGGAAGAAGGCGGTGCCGATGCCGACCTTGCGCGGCTGGTGCACACCCCAGAACACCAGCACCAGCGCCACGAAGTCCGGCACGCCGATGAAGTTCCCCCAGGGGAGCAGGTTCAGCAGGAAGGCGCAGAACAGGCTGAAGGCGATGAACAGCGGGCTGACCGGCAGCAGGATATAGTGGGGACGATTCATCGTGCCGGCTCCTTCGGTTTGGTGGCAGCGGCTGCGGGCTGGCCGTTCGCGGCTGCGGCGGCAGGTGCTGCGGCGGTGGCGGCAGGTGCTGCGGCGGTGGCGGCAGGTGCTGCGGCCGGCGCCACAGCCGGTGCCGCGCCCGGCGCGGCTGCGGCAGGCGCACCAGCGGCCGGCGCAGGCGCCGGCTTGGGTGCGGGCGGCGGCATCACCGGCATCAGGCCGGGCGGCGCGTTGTTGGCCGGCGCGGCGGCCGCAGGCGCAGCAGGTTCGACGCCCTCTTTCGGCGCCTCCTTGATCGGCGCCATCTTGTTATTGTGCTTCTTGAGCGCGCGCGTCTCTTCATCCGGCGGACGCGGAGGCATCTCCGGCGTCGACATCAAGATCAGCAGCTGCGTATTGTTGGAGATGCCGCCCAGCGGCTGGCACACCACGCCGCCGAACGATCCGGCCGCGCTGTTTTCCACCTGGCTCACGCGCGCCACCGCCAGGCCGGCCGGGTAGACGCCGTCCAGGCCCGAGGTGACGACGATATCGCCGACCTGGATATCCGCGTTCGGCGCCGTGAAGCGCAGCTCCAGCGCGCCGGACTTGCCGCGCCCATAGGCCACGCTGCGCAAGCCGTTGCGCAGCAGCTGCACGGGTATCGCCTGCTCCTTGTCGGTCAGCAGCGTCACTTCGGAAGTAAAGGGGAACACCCGCGTGACCTGGCCAACCACGCCCTGGTTGTCGATCACCGGCAGGCCGAGCGCCACACCCTGCTGGGTGCCGCGGTCGAGGATCACCTTGCGGCTGTTGACATCGCGCGCGTCGTACAGGATCTCGGCCAGCATGGACTTCACCGGCAGATGCTCGCGCGCGGCCATCAGGCGGCGCAGCTGGTTGTTTTCAGCCGTCTGGAGCTGGGCCTGCTGCAGCACCAGCGCGCCGGCGATCTGCTGGCGTTTGAGCTCGCGCACCTGCTTTTCCAGCGACGACAGAGTGGAGAAATAATCGCCGACGCCGTAGATGGCGTCGCGCGGCAGCAAGGCTGCCATTTGCAGCGGATACAGCACCGTGGCTGCCGCCTTGCGCACGGTGGTCAAGGTGCGCATGCGCGCATCGACCAGCAGCAGTGCAATCGAAATGCACGCAAACACCGTCATCTTGACGCGGGCGGAGGCGCCTTGCTTGAAAAGTGGCGGAGGACTGTATTCCATGACTTCCAATAATCCGGCGCTCGCGCGCCAACGAGACTGTCAACTCATCCCAATGCATCGGGGCCGCTGTTTCGCGGCCCCGTCTTGTCAGATCATTCGTAGGAGAAGATCGAGCCCAGCTGGTCCATCCGCTCCAGCGCCATGCCCGAGCCGCGCACCACGCAGGTCAGCGGATCTTCCGCCACCAGCACCGGCAGGCCGGTTTCCTCCATCAGCAGACGGTCCAGATCGCGCAGCAGCGCGCCGCCGCCCGTCAGCATCATGCCTTTTTCCGCAATGTCGGCGCCCAGTTCCGGCGGCGTCTGTTCCAGCGCGTTCTTCACGGCCGAAACGATGTTGTTCAGCGGGTCGGTCAGCGCTTCCAGGATCTCGTTGGACGAGATGGTGAACGAGCGCGGGATGCCTTCGGACAGGTTGCGGCCCTTGACTTCCATTTCCTTCACTTCCGAACCCGGGAAGGCCGAACCGATGGCCTTCTTGATCGCTTCGGCGGTCTGCTCGCCGATCAGCATGCCGTAGTTGCGGCGGATGTAGTTGACGATGGCTTCGTCGAATTTGTCGCCGCCCACGCGCACCGAACCCTTGTACACCATGCCGCCCAGCGAGATGATGCCCACCTCGGTGGTGCCGCCGCCGATGTCGACCACCATCGAGCCGGTGGCATCCGACACCGGCAGGCCGGCGCCGATCGCCGCAGCCATCGGTTCTTCGATCAGGTAGACCTGCGAGGCGCCCGCGCCCAGCGCCGATTCGCGGATCGCGCGGCGCTCAACCTGGGTCGAACCGCACGGTACGCAAATGATGATGCGCGGCGAAGGACGGAAGAATTTGGAGTCGTGCACCATGCGGATGAACTGCTTCAGCATTTGTTCGGTGACGGTGAAGTCGGCGATCACGCCGTCTTTCATCGGGCGGATCGCCTCGATATTGCCTGGGACCTTGCCCAGCATCTGTTTTGCTTCCTTACCAACTGCCTGGATCGTCTTCTTGCCGTTAGGGCCGCCTTCTTGGCGGATCGCGACGACCGACGGTTCATCCAGGACGATGCCCTGGCCGCGAACGTAGATCAGAGTGTTGGCCGTGCCCAAGTCGATGGCCAGATCGGTGGAAATATACCTGCGTAAAAAACCAAACATGTGTGTCCTGTGGCGCTACTGGTGTGCGCGTAAGCCGTTAGAAAGAAATCCTGTGGTGAGGCGGCGGCTGCAATGATTCAGCGCCGGCAACGCATCAACCCGCCATTCTACCTTATAATTTGAATGCGATTTGCCGAAAATCCCGCCAAAAGTGTATCGGCTGAGTCCGCGAGTTAAGCGGTATTCGTTCTCTTTTGCCAGCGAAAAGGCAGAATTTCCAGTTTTTTATCAATATTACAATTAAACCTAGCGCGGCCCGCCCGCGCCATTCGCCATGTCCCTGACCCTATCCGACGTAACACGCATTGCAAAACTGGCACAACTTGAGATGAGCGAGCAGCAGACCGCTACCGCGCTGGACCAGTTGAACGGCATTTTCGCGCTGGCCGAACAGATGCAGGCGGTCGACACCGACGGCGTCGCCCCGCTGAGCCACCCGCTGGCGGCGCACATGAACAACATCGCCCTGCGCCTGCGCGAAGACGTGGCCACCGAGGCCAATCGCCGCGAAGACTATCAGGCCGTCGCGCCCAAGACCCAGGACGGGCTGTACCTGGTGCCGAAAGTGATCGAATAAGGACGGCTGCGTCCCGACTCCATCCCGATCACCGAATCTGAATTGAAACGCCATGCACACCAAAACCATTAAAGAGCTGTCCGCGCTGCTGCAAAGCAAAGCCATCACCGCCACCGAACTGGCGACGCATTTCCTCGACCGTATCGAAAAGAGCGACCTGAACGCCTTCCTGCACGTGGACCGCGCGCTGACCCTGGCGCAAGCGGCCGAAGCGGACGCCCGCATCGCCGCCGGCACCGCCACCCCGCTGACCGGCGTGCCGATCGCCCACAAGGACATCTTCGTCACCCGCGACTGGCGCTCGACCGCCGGCTCGAAAATGCTGGCCAACTACGTCAGCCCGTTCGACGCCACCGTGGTGGAAAAGTTCCGCGCGGCCGGCATGGTCACGCTGGGCAAATTGAACTGCGACGAATTCGCCATGGGCTCGGCCAATGAAAACTCGGCCTTCGGCGCGGTGAAGAACCCGTGGGACAAGAACGCCGTGCCCGGCGGCTCCTCCGGCGGTTCCGCCGCCGCCGTGGCCGCGCGCCTGGCGCCGGCCGTCACCGGCACCGACACCGGCGGCTCGATCCGCCAGCCGGCAGCCTTCTGCGGCATCACCGGCATCAAACCGACCTACGGCCGCGTATCGCGCTTCGGCATGATCGCCTTCGCCTCGTCGCTGGACCAGGGCGGCCCGATGGCGCAAACCGCCGAAGACTGCGCGCTGCTGCTCAACGCCATGGCCGGTTTCGACGAACGCGACTCGACCTCGCTGACGCCTGAAATGGGCGGCGTCGACGAAGACTACACCCGCGAACTGGGCCAGCCGCTGGCAGGCCTGCGCATCGGCGTGCCGAAGGAATACTTCGGCGAAGGCCTGGCCAAGGACGTGGAAGACGCCGTGCGCGCAGCGCTGGCAAAGTACGTCGAAATGGGCGCGACCCTGGTGGACATCTCGCTGCCGAACACCGCGCTGTCGATCCCGGCCTACTACATGATCGCGCCGGCCGAAGCCTCGTCTAACCTGTCGCGCTTCGACGGCGTGCGCTACGGCCACCGTGCTGCGGAATACAAGGACCTGTCCGACATGTACCGCAAGACCCGCGCCGAAGGCTTCGGCGCGGAGGTCAAGCGCCGCATCATGGTCGGCACCTATGTGCTGTGCCACGGCTACTACGACGCCTACTACCTGAAGGCGCAAAAAATCCGCCGCCTGATCGCGCAGGATTTCGAAACGGTGCTGAACGGCCCGAACGCCGTATGCGATGTCATCATGGGACCGGTCGCGCCGACCGTGGCATGGGACCTGGGCGACAAGTCCGACGACCCGGTTGCCGCCTACCTGGCCGACATCTACACGCTGTCCACCAGCCTGGCCGGCTTGCCTGGCATGTCGATCCCGGTCGGCTTCGGCGCCAAGAACCGCCCGGTGGGCCTGCAGATCATCGGCAAGCATTTCGGCGAAGCGAAACTGCTGAACGTCGCCCACCAGTACCAGCTGGCGACCGACTGGCACACCCGCGCACCTGCCGGCATCTAACTTAAAAAATACAGCGAGAATCATATGGAATGGGAAGTCGTCATCGGTCTTGAGAACCACGTGCAGCTCACGACCGAATCTAAAATTTTCAGCGGATCGCCGATCAAGTTCGGCGCCGACGCCAACACGCAAGCCAGCCCTGTGGACCTGGCGCTGCCTGGCGTGCTGCCGGTGATGAACAAGCAGGCGGTGGACCGCGCGATCCGTTTCGGCCTGGCGGTGGGTGCGAAGATCGCTCCGGCGTCCATCTTCGCCCGCAAGAACTACTTCTATCCCGACCTGCCGAAGGGCTACCAGATCAGCCAGTTCGAAGACCCGGTCGTCATCGGCGGCGCGCTGACCTTCGGCTACGAGAAGGATGGCGAATTCGTCACCAAGACCGTCAACCTGACCCGCGCCCACCTGGAAGAAGACGCCGGCAAATCGCTGCACGAAGACTACGCCGGCATGAGCGGCATCGACTTGAACCGCGCCGGCACGCCGCTGCTGGAAATCGTCTCCGAGCCTGAAATCCGCAGCGCCGCCGAAGCCGTGGCCTACGCCAAGGCCTTGCACTCGCTGGTGATGTGGCTGGGCGTCTGCGACGGCAATATGCAGGAAGGCTCGTTCCGCTGCGACGTGAACGTTTCCGTGCGTCCGAAAGGCCAGAAGGAATTCGGCACCCGTTGCGAGATCAAGAACTTGAACTCGTTCCGCTTCATCGAAGAGGCAGTGCACGTCGAAGTGCGCCGCCAGATCGAGTTGATCGAAGACGGCGGCAAGGTGGTCCAGGCAACCCGCCTGTACGACCCTGATCGTAAAGAGACCCGTGAAATGCGCAGCAAGGAAGACGCGCAGGATTACCGCTACTTCCCGGATCCGGACCTGCCGCCGCTGATGATTTCCGAAGAGTGGATTTCGAAGGTCAAGGCCTCGATGCCGGAACTGCCGGCCGCCATGCGCGCCCGCTTCGTCAGCGAATACGCGCTGCCGGAATATGACTCGCTGGTGCTGACCGCATCAAAAGCGATGGCGACCTACTTCGTCGCCGTGGTGGAAAAAGCCGGCAAGGAAAACGCCAAGGCCGCCGCCAACTGGCTGATGGGCGACGTGTCGTCGACGCTGAACCGCGAAGGCGTGGACCTGGATCAATCGCCGGTGTCGGCAGTGCAGCTGGCCGCCATGCTGAAGCGCATCGCCGACGGCACCATCTCCAACAAGGCCGCGAAGGAAGTATTCGCCGGCATGTGGGAAGCCAAATCCACGGACGAGAACCTGGTTGACACCATCATCGACGCCAAGGGCCTGAAGCAGATCTCCGACACCGGCGCGCTGGAAGCGATCGTCAACGACGTCATCGCCGCCAACGAGAAATCGGTGGAGCAGTACCGCGCAGGCAAGGAAGCGGCGTTGAACTCGCTGATCGGCCAGGCGATGAAGGCATCGCGCGGCAAAGCCAACCCGGCGCAGCTGACCGAGCTGCTGAAGGCCAAGCTGGCCGGCTAAAGATGGCAGACCTTGAAAGGGACGCCACGGCGTCCTTTTTTTTGGCTGTCACTCGTTCGTGATAATGCGCGAGTATTCAAGGATCGCAAACTGCTATCCTGTTCAACCCTACGACTAAAGAACCAACGCAATGACCGATACGAGAATACGCCTGGCCGTGCCTGAAGATGCAGCCGCGATCGCCGCAATGGCCGTTGCGCTGACCGAAGAAATATCGCAGCGACTTGGTGTGAAAACCTTCAACCTGGAGCAGCAAAAAACCGCCAGCTTGTGCCACGCCCTGCTGCGCGAGGAAAAATACCTGGCGCTGATCGCGATTGCGGAAGGCGAGGCTATCGGCTTCGTCGGCATCTCCGAAGGCCGCGCACTGTATGCGGAAGGCGCGCTGGCGACCATGCAGGAGTTCTTCGTCGCCCCGCCCTTCCGCACCAACGGCGTCGGCGGCCAGTTGCTGAACGCCGCCGCAGAGTTGGCGCGCAAGCGTCGCTGGAACCGCCTGGAAGTCTGCACGCCGCCGCTGCCGGAATACGACCGCAGCCTGGCGTTCTATGAGCGTCATGGCTTCGAAATCACCGGTGGCCGCAAACTCAAACGCCTCTTTACGGAAGCCCAATGAAAAAACTGATTGCCCTGCTGGCCTTGAGCGCATCCACGCTGGCCCACGCCGCCACGATAGACTGGCCTTTGAGCTACGAGGGCAAATCGACGAACGCCTTCATCTGGGACAAGCGCGCCAAGGAGCTGATACAGACGCGCGTGCCCGGCAAGCTGGCCAGGGACGTGCTGGCGGGACTGGGCGGCCCGCCGGAGCCGGTATTCGTGGTCGACAAGCGCTACGTCAGCGCATCGGCCTGCGTGCCGCACGCCTGCCCGGAAAAGGGCTTCTTCTGGATCGACACCCAGACCGGCCAGGGCCTCGGCGCGGACATCATCGACGGCGCGCTGCGCCTCGGTTCCAACAGCCTGTCCGCAAAACAGATCCCGGCGCCTGCGCGCCGCGCCTTGATCGACTGGATGAGCGCCAACGACGTCACACCGGTCAGCGTGGAATTCATCGACAACCGCGGCGCCAGCACCAGCGTGGACGCCGCACAGTTCAAACCTGCGGCGCACTTCGAGCCTTCGGCCGAAGGTCCATCCTATGACTGCAAGGCGGCAGCCACGCGCGTTGAAAAAACCATCTGCGCCGATGCGGCTTTGTCCAGGCAGGATCTGGCGCTGGCCAAGCTGTTGAAGGAAATCCGCCAAGGCCACGACAACATCGCCTCCCGCAACGAGCTGCGCGACTTCCAGCGCAAATGGCTGAAAGACCGCGACGCCGCCTGCGCCACCGCCGCGGACATCAATGCATGCCTGAGCAAGCAGTACCAAACCCAGAACGACCGGCTGATGAACTGGATACCCGGCCGCTAAGCATGGAGAGTACGACGTTGAACACGGCATTCGAGGTGGTTCCCACTGCGGCAGCGTGGACCAAGGGGTGGACGCTGACGCGCGGCAAGGCAGCCCCCGTCAGCCAACCGTATGGCTACAAGATCGACCTGGGCGTTCCTGAGTGCCTGGAGCGCCATGCCATGGTCGACTACGACACAGGCGTCGTGCGTGCGCTGACCGACAGGCTGCACACGGTGGCCTTGGATAACGCAGCAGCGGTGGCGCCTGATGGCTACCAGCTGTCCCTGTCCACCTCCGGCGCTGTCTCCGACGCAGAGCTCAGGGATGTCAACGGAGAACTGGCGGCGCGGGGGCGAGTAGCCCATAGCGACGGCGTTGCTACGTTCGACCAGACTGCGGCGGTCATTGCTTGATTTTACGCTGTCTCAACGCACTGCTTCTTCTGTTTCTGATCGCCGGGCAGCACTTCGCCCATGCGTCAGAACCAAGCCCGCTGCTCATCGACTACAGCCATACCGCCTGGTCCGAAAGGGATGGTGCGCCGACTGGCGCCACCAAGTTCGCGCAAGGCCCCGACGGCTGGCTATGGATCGCCACGCCAACCGGCATGTACCGGTTCGACGGCGTGCGCTTCGAACGCACCGACAACATCCACGGCCATCCTCTGGAGTCCAGCAACATCATGGGCCTGACCACCGCGCCCGATGGTGCGGTCTGGGTAGGCTACCGCGTCGGCGGCGTGTCCGTGTTCAGGAAGGATGGCGCCCGCACCTACGCGGAGCAGGACGGGCTGCACCCGGTCGGCTCCTTGCATATCGAGGTGGCCCCTGATGGCGCGGTATGGGTCGCGATGCGCGACGGCGTGGCCGTGCTGCCCCGTGGCGGCAGCCGCTTCCAATACCTTGGCCCCGAGGCAGGACTGCCAGCGCTGGGCGTGTTCCAGATCTTGTTCGCCCGCGACGGCACGACATGGATAGGGACGAACACGGGTGCCTTCTTCCGCAAGCCAGGCGAAACCCGCTTCACCCAAGCCTGGCCGCATGTTGCGCTGGTCTGGTTGTGCGAAGCGCCGGACGGTACGATATGGGGCAACGATTTCAAGAATGGCTACTACAGGGTGCGTTCAACGCAGCCTTCAGTGGGCGAGTCCCTCAAGCCCGAACTCGAAGGCTATGGCATGCACTTCGACCGCCAGGGAACGATGTGGATGATGCATACCGATGGACTGGAACGCAGAGTGGCGGCCGCAGGGTCCAGCCTTCCAGAGCAACGGCTGTCGAAGGAAAACGGCATCAGCGGCCCGATACTCAGCACGAGGTTCCAGGACCGCGAAGGCAACCTGTGGATAGGCACGGCGGGCGGCATCGACCGGCTGCGCCCGAATCGCCTGAGAACCATGCCAGTGGAGACGCAACTGGAATATCCCGCGCTGGTGGCCGGGCCGTCCGGCGATGTCTGGGTGGGCGACTATGCACGCGACCTCTGGAAGTACAGCCCCGCGGGACGCGTCAGCCGCGAGGCCCTGGGGCCGATCACCGCCAGCTACACCGCGCCGGACGGCGTCCTGTGGCTGGGCGGGACGGAAGCCCTGCTGCGACGCGACCGCGATGGCGCCGTGACGTCGATCCCCTACCCGCCCGAACTGAAAAGCCTGCGCGTCCACGCCCTGCAGCAGGATAGAGACGGCGCCTTGTGGGCCGCCTTCTCTTCCGGCAAAGGCGTGTACAAACTCGTTGAAGGCCAGTGGACCAAATCGGGCGGACTGCAAGGACTCACCGACCTGCTGACCACCTCGATGGCACGCGACGCCAAGGGGAACCTGTGGATGGCGCATCTGCGCAGCCAGATCACCATCATCGACGGCGGCACGGTGCGCACACTGGGGCCGAAGGAAGGCCTGCAACTGGGGACGATCATGCAGGTGTACCCCGACGGCCAGGCCATGTGGGCGAGTGGAGAAAATGGCGTCATGCTCTATCGCGACGGCCGCTTCGCCACCTTGCGCGGCGAGCGCAATGAGATCTTTCGAGGAGTATCCGGCATCGTCAGGCTGCCGGGCGGCGACCTGTGGCTGCACGGCGCCGACGGCCTGTATCACATCGCCGCCGCCGATGTCGACGCATGGCTGAACCACGACCATGCCACCGTGGCATTCGAGCGCTTCGACGCGCAGGACGGCATGATGGGTCACGCGCCGCAACTGCGGCCGGTACCCTCGCTGAGGCTCTCGCGCGACGGCTTGCTGTGGTATGCGACATCGACGACGACCGGCACCATCGATCCGGCCAACATCCTGCGCAATCGGCTGCCGCCTCCGGTGGAAATCATCAGCGTGACTTCCGATGGCATGCGCTACACCATTCCGTCGGGCCGTGAACTCGGCCTGCCTGCGGGATCGCAGAATCTGCAGATCGACTTCACGGCACTGAGCCTGTCGATACCCGAGCGCGTGCGCGTGCGATACCGGCTGGTCGGCCTGGATCACGCATGGCAGGAAGCGACAGGCCGCCGGCAAGCGTATTACACCAATCTGGCGCCGGGAAATTATCGCTTCGAAGTCATCGCATCGAACGAGGACAATCTTTGGAATACCAAAGGCGCAGCGCTGGAGATAGGCATTCCTCCGACCTTCGTCCAAAGCGGCTGGTTCAAGCTGCTGCTGGCGGCGCTGGGGATGCTGCTGCTGTACAGCGCCTACGCATTGCGGATACGCCACCTGACGCAGCGCATGCAGGAAAGCCTGCAAGCGCGCCTGGCAGAACGTTCGCGTATCGCGCGCGCGCTGCACGATACGCTACTACAAAGCATGCAGGCTTTGCTGATGTCGTTCGACGCGCATAGCCGGAATCTGAAGGAAGGCACAACGGAGCGCGCGCGCCTGGACCAGACGCTCAATCTGGCCGAGCAATTGCTGATGGAAGGAAGGGACCAGATCATGGACCTGCGCGCGTCCGCCTCGCCGGATGCGCTGGAGCTCACGCTGGAGCAGTTCGGTAAAGGGCTGGCTGAACACCGCTCGCACGCCTTTGCGATGAAGGTCAACGGCGTACCGCGACAACTGCGCCCGCATGTCCACGACGAGGTCTACGCCATCGCGCGCGAAGCGCTGTTCAACGCCTCGCGCTATGCGGACGCCAGCCGCATCGAGCTGGAACTGGACTACAACGCCAACGCCTTCGTCGTGCGCATCCGCGACAACGGGAAGGGCCTGGACGACGCCGTCGCCGCAGCAGGCCACCGGCCCGGCCACTGGGGAATGGTGGGCATGCGCGAACGCGCCCACAACATCGGCGCCCGCCTGGCTATCGACAGCAAGCCGGGCATGGGCACGGAAGTCATTGCGACAGTTCCCGGCACGGCTGCTTACTGAAGTCCAAGTCAGCGATAGGCCAGCACGTCCAGCACTGCGTTGCCGTTCTCGCCGACCAGTTGCAGCGCGGCGGGTGCGGAGTCGGCGGATGCCAGCGCCAGGCCTTTGTAGCTCCCCTCGGCAGCGCTGCCGCAACCGCTGGCTGTCAGGGTCAGCGCGGCCGCGCCGCCATAGGTGGCGGCGAAGTCCACCTTGCCGGACAATTTGCAATCGCTGCCGCCCGCGCTGATGGCGCCGTCGGCAGCCACCGTGAACAGCGCAGGCTTGCCGCCGATGAGCGCCTGGTAGTTGCCGGCCGCGTTGGCGGGCGACAGCGCATTCAGCGCCAGCGCCTGCGTGCGGTCGTAGGCCAGCGTCACCATGCCACCAACGGACACCGGCACGCGGCGGCCCTTGCTGCCATCGACTACGTGCATCACGGTGGCGGCGCCGTCGCCGTCGGCCGACAGCAGCACATAGCCCTTGCCATCCTTGTTGGTGTAGATGCTGGCGCCGGACACCGTGTCGCCATTTGCATAGCCTTGCAAAGCGCCCTCTCCCAGTACCGGCACGCTGCTGGTCGGTGCCGGCTCGTTGCTGGACGTGCCATTGCATCCCGCGAGGCCGGCAACCATGGCCAGCAAGGCCGCCTTCATCGTGTTGTTCATTGCGCGATCCCGTTCAATTTGATCTTCATCGCATCTTCAAACGCGCGACGCGCTTGCGGTACGCCTTCGACAGGAGAAATCGTCACCGCCGTCTTCGCGGCGATCACATTGTCTTCCGAGGTGGCGGCTGTATCCTTGGGCAGCACCACGCCGCTCGGCAACGTGGTTCCGCCGGTGGCCAGGCTGATGCCGGGCACGGGGAAGTTGACGCCCGAAGCGACGGCCAGCGGGCTGTCCGACAGTTTTTCATAGAACGCCGGGACGTAGCTGCTGGCCTTGCCGATGCGGGTGAAGCGGTACGGCAGCGCCGCGCCGGCACCTGCGCCGAAGTCCGGCACGTTGACGTTCAGGCCCACGCCATCCGGCATCAACAGGCCGCCGGCCTTGGCCTTGTTGGCGATCAGCGTGTCGACCAGCTTGACCACGATGCCCGCCACTTCATACGCACGGTGCGACGCCGGCAGCGCGCCGCTCCAGTTGACCTGCGCCGTGGCGGCGTCGCTGACGGCCATTGCCGGCAAGCCGCGGTTGATCATATAGATCAGGTTATTGAACGTGCCGCTGCTGGCGTTGATCGCGCCGGTGTTATTGCCCTCGTTGGGACCGGAGATCACCAGGTCGGGCGCGCCGTTCCACTTCTTCTTGGCCAGCACGTCCACGCCATACAGGCAGGCCGCCACTGGCGTACCGTTGACGTAGGAGACATCGGCATCGCCCGCGTCCACACCTACGCCAGGCGCGCCGGCGGCCAGACCCAGGGCCACCGCGCCGCGCTCCTTGCCGGTCAGCGCGCTGACCGGTGTGAGGAAAGCGATGTAGCCGCCACGGCCGGATTGATTGTCGATAGGCGCAGCCACCGCCACGCTATGCCCAGCTGAAGACAGCTTCGTTTTCAACGCCCGCAGGTTGGCGGCGGTGATGCCGTCATCGTTGCAGAGCAAGATGTTCAGCGCGGACGCTGGCGCCGCAGCAGTCAGGGCAAGCGCGCCGCACAAGGCGATTGCGCTGTTGAAGCGTGAGGATGGCATGGTACTTCCTGTCGAATGAATAAGAACGCAGAAGTGTAGTGATGCCTTGTTACCGCAACGTGACACGATGGCCGGCAACGCCGATACCGGGTATAGCGCAACAGGACTAATCGCGCACGCCGACCCAGCGGCCGTTATCCAGACGCAGGCGCTGCTTCATCGGCATCCGCCCTTCGTTTTTCATGATGTAGGCGATCATCGGGAATACCTGCTGCGCGGACGGTTCGTGCATCCACGGCGCGGCGGCGAACTTGTAGGTGTAGCTGGCCGTTGCGGTCGCAGCATCCCAAGCCACCACCTTGACCAGACTGAGTTTGCCGACGCAGAAATCGCCCGTGCGCGCGATCTTCTCACCGGTCGGTGCGACGGTGCTGGTGTCGCGCTTCAAGTAGAATTTTTTCCCGGCCTCGGTCAGGTTGTAACGCTGTACAGGAACCTCCTGCTCCACACCTTCGGCGTTACGGCGCACCACCATGCCGCCAACCGCTTCCGCCAGCCCAAGTTGCTCCAGCACCGGCAGCTGTACCGCATCGCGGCTGCCCGCTTCGGCGTCGCCCGGCGCCACGTCGATAGGCCAGTCGAACTTGCCGACACAAACGTCGCCTTGCTGCGCAAGGTATTTGCTCAAGCCTGCGGCCAGCGCCTTGTTGCTGGGTTGCGGTGCGGCGTGCGCGGAAACCGAAACCGCCGCCAGCATTGCCACCATCGAAATCATCTTCATTTTTTCACCACCAGATCGTTATCGGTCAGCGTGTTGAGGAACGCCTCCAGGTCCTGCATCTCCTGCTCGGTCATCGGCGGTTCGCTGCCGCGCTTGCGGCCGTCGAGCGGCATCTGCTTATCGAGGTTGGCGCGATAGCGCCTCGGCAGGTCGTTGTACTTTTGCACCACGCCCTTGACGGTCGGATACCAGCGCTCGGGCTGGGTATCACGCGTGTTGTAGAAACGGATCACATCCTTCAGCGACTTCAACGCGCCGTTGTGGAAGAAGGCCGAACGCGTCGCGACGTTGCGCAGCGTCGGCGTCTTGAACATGCCGCAGTACTGGCCGCTGGCCGGACGTGGATGATCGGGACGGTCGCAGATGCCCATGTCGAAATAGCCGGCCTTCGCATTGGCAGGAATGTCCTTGTTGCGGGGGACGCCTATCGCCGCATAGGTGAAGTCGGTGAACAGCTTGACGCTGCCGTTCAGGCCCGCGCCGTTGTAGTGGCATGCGAAGCAGTTGCCCTTGTTGGCATCGCTGTAGACGGCGAACCCGCGCATCTCGGCCGCGGACAATTCGCCGCCGATCTTGTTGCTGGAGTAGAGGTCGTACTTGCTGCTGTAGGGGTGGAAGCTGCTGTCCTCCAGCTGATAGGCCTGCAGCGCCTCCAGCGCGTGCCTGAAGGCCTTTTGATCGTTCTTGAACACCTCCGGCCCGAACGCCTGGCGGAACTGCTCCGCATAGGCCGAGGCGCGCAGCTTGCGCACCACGTCGGCCGCGCTCTTGTTCGCCATCTCATGCTTCGCCAGCAGCGGTATGCGCGCCTGCTCGGCCAGCGTTGCGGCGCGGCCGTCCTGCGTGTGGCCGCCGCCGGGGCCGGGCGTGCTGATGCCGTCCGGGTTGTCCAGCATGTCCTCATACGGCGGCGTGTACTCCTGGTAGCGCAGCGACGGCACCGCGCGCACGCCCGCCGTAGCCAGTCTGGCGCCGCCCAGTTGGACCGCGAGCTTGTTCGGCGGCGCGTGGGCGCTCGCCGGATCGTGGCAGGTGGCGCAGGACATCCTGCCGGAACCCGACAGCGATTGATCGAAAAACATCTGCTTGCCGATTTCGGCGGCGGCGCTCAGCGGCGCCACCGCCGGCGCGGCGACGGCTTGCGCCGCCGCCACGCTCAACACCAACATCAAGGCCAGTCTCATTTACTTGAGCGCCCAGCCGTTACGCTGATCGGCGTCAGGGCCAACCTGCTTGATGGTTGGGTAGCCGTTCTTCTGCACGTAGCCGGCCGGGATCACGTAGCCGTGATTCATCGGACGCACCGCATCGAAGTGGGCATCGGCGCTGCCTGCATATTCGGGCAGGTTCAGGATGTTCGCAGCGATGAACTTCTGGCTGTACTTCGAACGGTTCATGTACGACCAGTCGTCCGCAGGGTCGGCCAGCTGGAACATGTCCTGCAAGGTGCGCACCAGCGAGATGTGGCTGTAGGCGTCGCTGTCGACCACGCCCTTCGGCGCGCCCGGCTGGTTGTTCAACACACCGAAGATGCTGGTGCCGTGGCCCTTGTTGCCCTGCTTGTAGTTGGTGACGGCTTCCACCGACACGCTGCCGTCGGCGTTGCGCACCAACGGGCCCAATGCCGCCGGGCTGCCGCTGGTATTCCAGCCGCAGCACGAGTTGAAGCCGCTGGTGGCCGTGCCTTCGTCGAACATCATGACGATGGCGACGCGCTTTTGCGGGTTGTTCCACAGCGGCGAAGCCTGGATTTTCTTGATCAGATAATCCGTGTATTTATCGCCGCGATAAATCAGCGGGCTGCCGGAACAGTCGCTGGCCGGCTTGGTGGTGGCGCTGCCCGGCAGCGTGCCGACCAGCGTGACGCCGTGCATGTCGTCGCACTGGTCCGGTTCCAGGATGTTGATCTGGCCGACGTCGCCGCTTTGCAGATCGTCGCCGAACTGGTCGACGTTCCAACCTGCCGGCGCCGCTGCCGCCAGCGCCGCATCCCATTGGCCGCCGCCCAGCGTGCGGTTATTCTTCAGGAATTCCGGCGAGCTGCGCACGTTCTGGAAAAACACGCTGCCATTGTGCTTGGCCGCGTATAGCGCGCCGGCCAGGCGCACATTCAGGTTCGGCGTGCCGATGGCGCCGACCGGCTCGTTCGCGGTGTACAGATTGTCCGGCGCGGTGATGGTGGCGTCGGCGCTGCCGTCCTTGCGCCAGTCGCCGCCCGGGTTCTTGGACTCGCTGTAGACGCGCCAGCTCATGCCCTTGCTGGTCAAGGCGTTGAACAGGTTCGGCCGGCTCTTGATATTGTGGTTGGTGTTGTTGTTGCAGGCGTTGACGCCAGGCGGCAGCGGCAGGTCTTCAATCGCGTTGGCGGCGGCGGTGCCGCTCGGGTAGCAGTTGAAGGCGCTGTCGTCGGTGATGCCGAAGTCGTCGCCGGCCGCGATGGCCAGGCGATTGGGCTCGCTCGGATTGCCGGTGGCGTAGTAGCTGGTGAACTGGTTGCCCGCGTTCAGATAGGCGTTGATGCGCGGCGCGTAGACCGAGTTCTTGATCGACGACGTGGCCTTGTTTTCCAGGACGATCATGAAGACATGATCGTAGCGCGGAATGCCTTCCAGGTTCATCGCGGCCTGGTGCGCTTCCTTCATCGTGATCGCAGGGCCGGTGGCGGCTGGATCCGCAGCCAGAGCGGCGGGCGATACGTCGCGGCGGTCCACCATCTTGGCGGCAAAGGCGAAGCGGTTGCTGAGGATGACGGATTCCTTCAGCAGGTCGGCGCCGGCGGCGGTCATGTCGGCCAGCACGGTGTCGGAGGTAACGTTCAGGCGGATGGCCAGGTTGTTCTTGGCCGATTCAAAGCTGATGCGGTCTTCTTCCATCATGCGCACCACTTCGGTGGTCAGCGGCGAGATCGCCACCTTGGCCGGCACCAGTGGGTTGATCAGCGCTGCCGATACCTGGTCGGCGGCGGCGCGCAGCACCATGCGCTGGCCGGCGGGATGGCCGCCGTTGAGCGAGGTGGCCGACACTTCGGCCACCAGTGCGCCCGGCGTACGGGTGGCCAGCAGGAAGCTGCCGTCGGCCTTGGTCAGGGTGCTGGTTTCACCGGCGTCGCAGACGCCGTTGTCGTTGGCGTCGATGCAGACCTTCACCGACTGGAACACCGAAGCGACGGTGCTCGACGCGGCGCTGGCGGCCGGCGAGTTGGCGATGACCGGCGGCGTGAACCAGGTGCCGGAGACGACACCGCGCACGGTGACAGGCGCGGTGGCGGCATGGGCCGGCGCCGACAGCGCCAGCACGGCGCCGGCGACGGCGCTCGAAATCAGGGTAGTTTTTAGCATGGGTATTCTCTCGTCAATGGCGGAATGGCGGTATCAAGCCTGGCGGCGACGGCGGGCGACGACGCCTGCCACGCCCAGGCCGGCGATCAGCATCGCGGCGCTGCCAGGTTCCGGCACCGGTGCGGCCACCAGCGACCAGCTGATGTTGTTGGTTAGCTGGTCGAACGCCAGGTCGGTGCAGTTGCCGTTGCAGTTCAAGGCGTAGGCCTGGTTGCCGATCTTCACATCGCTGCTGGTGACGAAGAAGAAGTAGTTGTTGATGTCGTTGTAGTTCGTCTGCGGATTCGCATCGGCGAAGATGAAGTTGTTCTTGCCTGCGACAGTCGACACGACGGCGCCCGCTGCGCTGTTCCAGTTGTGCGTGGAAGCGTCCCACGATGCGCCGGCCAGCGAGCCGGTAAAATCGGTGCCGTTGAAGTTGATGTGCACATTGGAGACGTTCTCCACCAGATCGCCGTTCAGATGGCCGGACAGCGAGCCGGTGATGGCCTGGCTGTCGCCGAAGGTATAGGCGAAGGTGAAGTTTTCGGCGTGTGCGGAGGCAAACGCCGCCAGCAGGATGGCTGCGGAGCAGATTTTTTTCATAGTGGCTACCTGGTGTGAACAACAAAGGAAGAAGCTCATGGCTTCATGTTTGAAACCGTCGCCGGTATGATGTGTTTTTTTTATGACCGCGCCGTGACATAACGACAATGTCCGCTGCCATATTTGTCACGTAATGTATCAATCGACCATACTTGAAGACCGACTGGCCGCCCTGGTCCGCTCCTCGGCGGACCTGATGGCCGCGCTGTCGGCGGCGCGCAGCCTGGGGCTGGGCAGCTGGTGCATAGGCGCGGGCGCGGTGCGCACGCTGGTGTGGGACGCCCTGCACGGCCACGACGTCCCCACGCCGCTGGCTGACGTCGACCTGGTCTATTACGACGCGGATGCGCCGCCGCAGCGCGACGCGGAACTGGAGGCCCGCCTGCGCGCGGCGATGCCGTCGCTGGCGTGGGAGGTGACGAACCAGGCCCATGTCCACACATGGTTCATGCGCGAGTTCGGCCGCGAGGTGGCGCCGCTGCTGTCGCTGGAGGACGGCGTGGCGACTTGGCCGGAGTATGCGACCTGCGTCGGCGTATCGCTCGATGCCGGCGATACCATCGGCGTGATCGCGCCGCATGGATTGGAAGACCTGTTCGCACTACGCGTGCGCCACAACCCTGCCTGTGCCGACATCGACACCTACCGACAGCGCGTCGCGGCCAAGCGCTTCGCGCAGCGCTGGCCGCTGCTCGCTATCGAATCACTCCAGTAGCGCGGCGATTGCCAGCGGCATGCTGCTTGTTATCACCTGCCCGTTGTCGGGCAGCGCGGCGAAGCGGTAGACGAAAACGCGGAAGCTGGCGACCAGGTCGCCCGCGAAGGCCGGCCCCTCCTTCGCGGCGAGCGCGCTGACCGCGCCGCCGGCCGCGTGGAACTGCACCTGCGCCGTGTCGTTCTTCGGATAGGAAAACTGCACGCCGGCGCAGCTCTTGCCTCCGGCCTCGCCCGAGTAGCGCAGGTAGGCCAGCAGTTGCTCGCAGGCGGCGCGCAGATCGGCGGCGCTGTACACGCCGTCCGCCCGCGTGACGATCGATACCCAGGCGCCGTAGTTGTATTGGCCCGCCCTGCGGTTCAGCGTCAACTCCGCGTTGTCGTCGTAGGCGGCCTTGGAAAACGGGAAGACGGCGCGTCCCAAGCCATCGAGCGGCAACGCCAGGTGGGTGGTCTTGCTGTTGAGCGTGAGCCGCAGGCCATCCATGGACACGCTCTTGTCGCGTGGGCGGACGCGGAAGTGGTTCTGCAAAAACTGCTTGGGCTTGCCGTACTTCTCAAACCAGATCATCTGGCGATAGGCGACGCGGTAATCGATCCAGTCAGTGTCCTCCTGCGCGCTGGCGAACGCCGGCAGCAGGGCGAGACTGAGTAGAAGGATCTTGAGCATCTCGTTCAGAACCGGTAGGCCAGGCCACTGGACCAGGTGATGAAATTGCGGCGATCGACGAACGGCGCCGCGGCCGGTCCGTTGCCCAGGCGCGTACCCGTGACCGAACTGCTGATCAGCCATTTGCTGCTCAAGGCCCAGTTCCAATTGACACCTGCGTTCACAGCGGTGACGCCGCCCGATGGGCGGTAGTCGCGTACGCCGCCGGCGGCGGTGCTCACCTCATACAGTTCGCGCATCACCGGATCGCTGGCCAGCGACACGCCCGCCGACAGCGTCACCGTATGATGCGGCGCCAGCTCCGACAGGGTCTTCTGCAAGCCGATCTGGCTGCGCCAACCGCGCGCGCTGGTATCGTAGATCAGGTTCGCCGTCACGCGCGACTCGTATCCGAGGTAGTAATTGTAGAAACCACCGACGTCCGCCGAGCCATTGATCGCGCGCGTGCCGCGCAGCCGCCAACTGTCGCCGGGGTTGCGCGAGTTGCTGGCAAAGATCAGCGGCCCGTATTCCATGCCCGCCGTCCTGGAAAGATGCATGCCGAGCACCCCGTTGGCCGACGCGAACACGCCGTTGCTCCACTGGACCTGGAACAGCGGCCGCACAATCACCGGGCGGCTTTCGCCCTCCGCAGCCGCCGTCTTGGTGGTGAAAGCCACCCCCGCATACATATCTTTGCTCCCATCGGGCATCATCAGCTCGGTGGTGCTGTCGGCCAGCGCCGGACCGCACGCGGCCAGCAGCAACAATAACGGGGATAGCTTACTCATGTACTCTTTCTATATTCCTTAGAAACCGAAGCGCACGCCCAAGGCGAAACGATCCGTCTTGCCGGTGAAGCCGCTGCGTTCGAGCTTATCGGTGTGTTCCAGTTCCAGTTGCAGCGCCACGTCCTTGGTGATCAGGTAGGAAGCGCCCACGCTCAGATACAAGCCGTTCTTGTGCACAGACTCGCCCGCGGGAGCGTTGTTGCCGCTGATATCGAGCTTCATGCGGCCCTGCGCGATACCGGCCTTGCCGAACAGCGACCAGCTGTCGCTCAACTGCCAGGTGCCGCGCGCAGCCAGATAGGCCGTGCTGACACGCGTCTTCAACTGGTAGCCCGGGTTGAGATCGAAGGTGGTCGAACCGGTGTCGTCGCGATAGCCCGCTTCCAGCGCCAGCGCCGGCGACAGATCATACCCCGCAAATACACCCACAGGCGTCGCCTTCTTGGACGCGCCGTGCTCCGTCGTTACACCGTTATTGGTATATTTGACGTTGCCGTTGGTCCCGGCGCTGACATTGGCGCCGACATACACGCCCTCGGCGTGCGCCAGCGAGCTGACGGTGAGAGCGAAGAGAGCACTGCCTACAATTTTTTTCATATCAGGATTCCAGGTTGAAGTAAGGAGACTCGAATGTTACGTCTCCCCCGCAGTGGAATCCGCCGCAGTTTGTCGTTAAATTGTCTACAAATTGTAAGCGCCATTTGTATGAAAAGTGTACGAATGTGTACCAGATTGTCGAAAATGCCACTTGGACGCCGCGCTCCACTACAATACTCACGAAACGGAGGTGCAATGCAGCGTGTAATGCTGGTGGAGGACGATGCGCGGCTGGCCGCGCTGGTCAAGGAATACCTGGACGAATACGATTACGCGGTCGACGTGGTGACACGCGGCGACCTCGCGCTCGAACGCTTCGGCAGCACCCAGCCGGACCTGGTGATACTCGACCTGACGCTGCCCGGCATCGACGGCCTGGTGGTGTGCCGCCAGCTGCGCCAGCTCAGCGCCGTTCCCATCCTGGTACTCACCGCGCGCGAGGACAGCTTCGACGAAGTCTCCGCCCTGGAACAGGGCGCCGACGACTACGTCAACAAACCGGTGCAGCCGCGCGTGCTGCTGGCCCGCCTGCGCGCGCTGCAGCGGCGCGGCGGTGGCGCGGCCGCCGCCAACAGCGACATCGCCTTCGGCCAGCTGCGCATCTCGCGCGAGAACCGCGCCGTCTACTGGCGCGGCGAGGAGGTGGCGATGAACAGCGCCGAGTTCAAGCTGTTCACGATACTGGCCGGTGCCTCGGGCAAGGTCATGTCGCGCAACGACATTCTGGTCAAGATGCGCGGCATCGAATTCGACGGTCTCGATCGCAGCATCGACAACTGCATCTCGCGCCTGCGCCGCAAGTTCGGCGACAACGGCGCGGAACGCATCAAGACCGTCTGGGGCGAAGGCTATCTGTTCAGCCCCTCGGCCTGGGAATGAATCGTCTCTTCTGGCGCTTCGCGGCACTGGTGATGCTGGCCATCACGCTGGCCACCTGCGTGATCTATTTCACCTTCAGCCGCCTGTTCGGCGATCCGCTGGAGGAAATCGCGCGCCGCCAGGCAGCCGGCCAGATCTTCCTGCTGGAGCAGTACATCGACAAGGCGCCCGCCGACGAATGGCTGCCGCGCCTGAACAAGGTGCGCGAGGTGTCCGAGGCCACGCTGGAACTGCAGCCACTGCAGACGGTGCTGGCGGCGCTGCCCGCGTCCAAACGCTCGCTGCTGCTGCAAGGCGCGGTGGTCATCGACATCGGCGGCAAGGCCTTCTACCGGCGCGTCGACACGACCGGCGCGCGCTACATCGGCAGCAACGACGACGTGATCCATGCCCAGCGCCTGCCGATCGATATCGGCCAGGCGCTGGGCATGGAGGCGATACGCTTCGGCGTGATCGCGCTGTTCCTGCTGGTGCCGATAGGCTGGTGGTCGCGCCGGCACTGGCGCGGCCTGATGGCGCTGTCGCGGATGGCCGACGATTTCGGCCAGGGCAACCTGGCGGCGCGCGCCGTGGTGCGGCCGGCATCGAGCATCGCGCCGCTGGCGGGCCGCATCAACGACATGGCCGGGCGCATCGACCAATTGATGGAGGCACGCAAAAACCTGCTGCACTCGGTGTCGCACGAGCTGCGCACGCCGATCGCCCGGCTCGAATTCGGCCTGGAGCTGCTGCGCGAACGCCACGCGGCAGATGACCCGGCGCTGCAAAAACGCATCGCCGCCATGGAGACCGATGTCGATGAACTGAAAACGCTGGTCAACGAGCTGCTTGACCTGACGCAGCTCGACCACGCGCAAGCGATGCCGCGCAAGCCGTTCGCCCTGGCGCCGCTGCTGCACGCCTGCGCGCCGCCGCAGCCGCGCCAGAACTTCAGCGCCAGCATCGCCGCCGACCTGGGCGAGCTGCAGGGCGACACCCGCCTGCTGGCGCGCGCCATCAACAACCTGCTTGGCAACGCCGCCAAGTACGCGGCGTCGCGCATCGCGCTGTCGGCCACGCGCAGCGGCAACGCCGTGCGCATCACGGTGGAAGACGACGGCCCGGGCATCCCTGCCGAAGCGCGCGAACGCGTGTTCGAACCGTTCTACCGGCTGGCACGCGAACAGGACTACGCCACCACCGGCTATGGCCTGGGCCTGGCCATAGCCGCCAAGGCCATCGTGCTGCACGGCGGCGCCATCGCCATCGACGATTCCCCGCTCGGCGGCGCGCGCTTCACCATCACCTTATAGACAACTCTGTCTATGTTATACAACGCCTGAAATCCGGGCTGAAAATTAAAGTATACATTCTTGTCTAGACAGACTAATCTACAAATACTTTAGCAAGTTAACAAGAGAGTCGCCATGAGCATACCCAAACCGACCGCCGCCGAACTCGACCTGCTGCAAGCACTGTGGCCGCTCGGCTCGGCCACCGCCAAGCAGGTGCACGAGGCCATGCAGGAAGAGAAACCTGACCTGGCCTACGGCACCGTGCTGCGCCTGATGCAGATCATGCACACCAAAGGCATCCTGATCCGCGACGAAAGCCAGCGCTCGCACGTGTACGCACCGGCGCAGGCGAAGGACGCGCTGCAAACCAATCTGCTGAAGGACTTGATGCAGAAGGCCTTCGCCGGCTCGGCCAAGGCGCTGGTGCTGGCGGCGCTGCGCTCGGGGATCTCGAAGAAGGAGCGCGAAGAGATCGAGAAAATCCTCAAGGATGAAAAGAAATGAGCGCCTTCATCTTCCACCTTGGCCTGACGCTGATGCACTTCCTGTGGCAAGGCCTGCTGCTGGGCTGCGCCACCGCCGTCGCCTTGACGCTGCTACGCAACCGCCGCGCCGAATACCGCTACCTGGTGGCCTGCTCGGCGCTGATGGCCTGCCTGTGCTGGCCGGCGTTCGAACTGTACCAGCGCCTGCACGGCGGCGCCGACGCCACCGGCGCGGCCGGCGCATTCGGCGCCGGCGTGCTGCGGCTGGCCGCGCAATCGATCGTCGGCAACGGCGAACCGTTCGACCTGCGCGACTCCTTGCGCGACATCGTCCGCCTGTGGGCCCTGTGCGCCATCGTGCTGTCCTTGCGCATGATCCTCGGCCTGCTGTGGATAGACCGCGCCGCCAAACAGTGCGACTGCAAGCACCGCCAGGACCAGCTGCGCTGGGAGGCCAGCCTGTCCCGCCTGGCCGCGCGCTTCGGCATCGACCGCAAGGTGCAGCTGCGCATCGTCGACACGGTGTCCAGCCCCATCACCGCCGGCCTGTGGCGGCCAATCGTGCTGCTGCCGGCCGCGCTGGTGGCGGGCATGCCGCCCGATCTGCTGGAGGCGCTGCTGGCGCACGAAATGGCGCACATCAAACGCCATGATTACCTGGTCAACCTGCTTCAGAACGTGATCGAAACGCTGCTGTTCTACCACCCTGCCGTCTGGTGGATCTCGCACCGCATCCGCATCGAACGCGAACTGATAGCAGACGATTTCGCAGCAAGGCAGCTCGGCGAACCGCGGCGTCTGGCCCTTGCACTTTCAGAACTGGAGCGTCTCCAGTTCTCCACTCACCACCTGGCCCAAGCGGCCAATGGAGGAAATTTGATGGATCGTATTCAACGTTTGTGCCGCCCTGCACCGCAGGCCTTGAACTGGAAAGCCGTCGTGCCGATGCTGGGACTGGCGCTGGCCTGCATGTCGATATACGCGGAGGCGGTCGCCGCCGACAAGGCCGCCGCGGAGACGGTGCCCGCCTTGGCCGACTTCAGCTCCTGCCAGAAGCCCGTATGGCCGGCCGGCCCGCTCAGCCGCAAGGAGACCGGCACCGTCACGCTGAAGTTCCTGGTCGGCGCCGACGGCAAGTTCAAACAATCGGAAGTGGCGCAATCGAGCGGCCACCCGGAGCTCGATGAAGCGGCGCGCACCGGCATCGAGAAGTGCCGGTTCACGCCCGCCCTCAAAGCGGGCAAGCCGGCGGAATCGTGGATGTACATGAAGTACGTCTGGACGCTGGACTAAACTCAGCGGGCGGCGCTTGACGCCATCCACGCCAGGATGTCGGCGAAGATCTGCTCGCGATTGAGCTCGTTGAAATTCTCGTGGTAGTTCTGCGGATGCCGCTGGTAGGTCAACAGCGCCGGCGGCACCGATTTCAGCATCTTCTCGGCAGCATCGGCGTCGGCCAGCTTGTCGTCGCCGGCCACCACCGCGAACAGCGGATGCTTCCAGGCCGCCATGCGCGGCGCCAGCCCTTGCTGCGCATGGGTCAGCGCGTTGCCGAAGCGGACCGTGATCTCGGTGGCGCGGATGCCGTCGCGCTCATCGTCGTGATGGCGGGCGGTGATGGCGCTGTCGTGGGTCAGCATGTCGGTCAACGGCGCCAGCGGCACCTTCATGCGCGGCGCCAGCGCGCCCAGCACGCCGGCCAGCGCCAGCAGCACCGGCGACACCTTGATCGCGTTCACGTAGTACGGCGAGGACAAGATGAAGCCCTTGATGGCGGCATCGCCGGCAAAGTGGCCCAGACCCAGGTGGGTGGCGATCAGCGCGCCCATCGAATGGCCCATCACATACACCGGCACGCCCGGATAGTTCTGCTTGACCCACTGCAGGAAGGCGACGCTGTCGTCCAGGAAGACGTGGAAGCCGGGGATGTCGACGCGGCGCGCATCCTGGTGGCCGCACAAGTCGTAGGCCACGGTGGCGATGCCGTGCTGGCGGAAGTACAGCGCCGGCGTGACGTAATCGCCGGCGTGCGCCATGCCGCCGTGGATGGCCAGGATCACCGCGCGCGGCGCAACGCCGGCGGGCTCCCAGATGTGGACGCGGCGCTCGGCCTGCGGGCCGGCGCGGAAGCTGGCCAGGCGGTCTTCGGCGAAGCGCATCAGGCGATGATGCTCAGGTTGATGCCCATGTCGACGAACAGCTTCAGGTCCGCCAGCGTGAAGTCCAGGCTGGGAGTGGCTTCGCCGCGCTCGGTGGTGAAGGAGATGCGCAGCTCGGCCGCCACATCGGACCGCTCGAAATGGATGCCGCGCGCCTGGCACTCGGCCAGGTAGTGGCGCAGCTGCTTGAGCAGTTCGTCCGGGTTCATGTCAGCGCCGAGCGCCACGTAAAACCCGGAATCGATGCGCACCCGGCCGTCGGGCTTGACATCGCCCTTTTGCCAGTCGCTGTCCGGCTCCGTCGGCAGGCCGTCACGGATGTCGGCCAGGCCGTCGTCGTCGCCGTGGACCTTCATGGTTGCGATGTTCATGGATCAGCCCTTATCGTCTCAGGTATACCGAATAAGGTTACACCAAAGAAATTTCAAAGTCTAGCAATATGGCCGGTTAGGCAATACCGTACTGGGTACGGTAGGCGGCCACCGCGTCCTTGTATTGCAACAGCTGCGGGTCGGCGCCGGCGCCGTTCAGGTAGCTGAACAGGTCGTCCAGGTTGCCGATCGAAATCACCGGGATGTTGTAGGCCTTGGCCACTTCCTGCACCGCCGAGTTCGGCGACAGCTGGCCGTCCTTGCCCGAGCGCTCCATGCGGTCCAGCGCGATCAGCACGGCGCACGGTTCGGCGCCGGCGGCGCGTATCATGTCCACCGATTCGCGCACCGAGGTGCCGGCCGAGATCACGTCGTCGATGATGACGACCTTGCCCTGCAGCTTGGCGCCGACGATGGTGCCGCCTTCGCCGTGGTCCTTGGCTTCCTTGCGGTTGAAGGCGAACGAGGTGTTGCGGCCCTTGCCGGCCAGCGCGACCGCCGTGGCCGAGGCCAGCGTGATGCCCTTGTAGGCGGGGCCGAACAGCATGTCGAACTCGACGCCGGAATCGAGCAGCGTCTGCGCGTAGAACTGGGCCAGCTGGGCCAGCGTCGCGCCGTCATGGAACAGGCCGGCGTTGAAGAAGTACGGCGACTGGCGCCCGGCCTTGGTGGTGAAGTCGCCGAAGCGCAATACACCGGTCTGGACCGAAAACGCGATAAATTCCTGACGTAAGTTATTCATAATGCCTCATTTCTGTAAAGTGCCTGTATTTTAACGCTACACTAACGCATTCCAAAATTTACGCACCGATACCGCCATGCCAAAAATCATCTCCGCCAACCTGAACGGCATCCGCTCCGCCTCCAGCAAGGGCTTTTTCAAATGGATGGCCAACCAGGACGCCGATTTCGTCTGCGTCCAGGAACTGAAGGCGCAAGCGCCGGACATGACGCCGGAATTCCTCAATCCGGGCGGCTACCACGGCCATTTCCACTATGCCGAGAAAAAAGGCTATTCCGGCACCGGCGTCTACAGCAAGGTCGAGCCGGACCGCGTGGTGATCGGCTTCGGTTCGCCGGAGTTCGACGCCGAAGGCCGCTATGTTCGTTGCGATTTCGGCAATCTGACGGTGATTTCCGTGTACTGCCCGTCCGGCTCGTCGGGTCCGGAGCGCCAGGAAGCCAAGTTCCGCTTCATGGACCTGTTCCTGCCGCACCTGCAAGCCTTGCACGCCGAAGGCCGCGAAGTGGTCATCTGCGGCGACTGGAACATCGCCCATAAAGAGATCGACCTGAAGAACTGGAAGGGCAACAAGAAGAATTCCGGCTTCCTGCCGGAAGAGCGCGAGTGGATGACGCGCATCTTCGACGAAGTCGGCTACGTCGACGTGCACCGCGGCCTCGATCCGCGCGAAGAGCAGTACACGTGGTGGAGCAACCGTGGCCAGGCGTATGCGAAGAACGTCGGCTGGCGCATCGACTACCACGTCGCTACCCCCGGCATCGCCGCCAAGGCCACCACGGTCGCGATCTACAAGGAAGAGAAATTCTCCGACCACGCGCCGCTGACCATCACTTACTCCTGACGCGGAATTACCGTGACACCGCAAGGGCATTGTGGAGTCGCACAACAAAAAAGTAGCCGCGCCATTACACAAAATGAAATCTTTTGTTATAGTTAACTTGTTTCAATTTGGAAACAGTTACCTAGGAACAAGAGCATGCCAATAGACAAAATGTCCGCGACTTATACGATTGAAGGTGAAGGTTCCAATACCGATTACACCATCAACCGCCTGGAAGAAAACGGCAAAGAAGCAATCATCACGAGTTCGTATAGCGTTGACCCCGACAGTGGAAGCAGCATCAGCGTCATAACGTGGTGGGATCACGGAACCGCCGTAGGTAGTAGCGTTATGATCGACGACCGGGTCGGCGAGCTGTCTGGCGGCTATATCAGCAAGATGGGTGAGGCCATGCAGCCCATCACCATCGTAGGCGGTGGCGGCGGAAAGATGCCGATGGATATGCCTGATTTCTTCGATATGTAAGCATCTGGCGCTATAAGCTGCGGCGGCTGCGGAATTCGCGCGGTTCGCCGCTCAGCGGGTCGGTGAAGGCGATGCGGCGGGCCAGCAGTTTCAAAGGCTGCGAGACGTCGTCCTGCTTGCACGGCAACGCCACCGGATAAAACGCGTCGTTGATGATGGGGATGCCCAGCGACGCCAGATGCAGTCGCAACTGGTGCTTGCGGCCGGTGTGCGGATGCAGCCGGTACAAGGTGCAGTCGGCGCGGTGCTCGATGACGTCGATCAACGTTTCCGAATTCGGCTCGCCCGGCTCTTCCTTCATGATGAAGAACTTGTCGCCGTCCACCATGCGGCTGCGGTAGGTAAAGGGAAATTCGCGGCCGTGCAGACGCGGCGCAAGCGCCTCGTACTCCTTCTCGATCACACGCTTCTGGAACATCGACTGGTACGCACCCCGGCTCTCCTGGCGGCGCGAGAAGATCACCACGCCGGCCGTCTCGCGGTCGAGCCGGTGGATCGGCGTCAAGTCCTGCTCGCCCAGCTTTTTCTTCAGGCGCACCAGCAGCGTCTCATGCAGGAAACGGCCGGTCGGTATCATGGGCAGGAAGTGCGGCTTGTCGACCACCACCAGATGCTCGTCCATGAACAGCACTTCTTCCTCGAACGGGATCGGCGTCTCGGCCTCCAGCTCGCGGTAGTAGAAGATGCGTATGCCGCGCTTGTAGGCGCTGTGCGGCGACAGCGGATTGCCATCGCCATCCACCACGTCATTGCGCGCCATGCGTGCGCGCCAATCGGCTTCCGTCACGTCGGGATAGCGCGCCACCAGAAAGGTCAGCAGGTCCGGCCACTGCCCTTCCGGCAGCCACAGATAGCTGGGCGCGACACCGTCGCGCATGGGCAGAGGCGCCGCCGCCATTAGGACCTGGGCAGCGCGAGCGAGTGGTACGGCGCCAGCTGCTGCGGATCGAGCCCTTTGGCGCGTGCATACACCGGCAACACCAACGGCATATTCTTGTTCATATTGGCGATGCGATCCTTGCCGGTTGGGTGGGTAGACAGGAAGCTGATCGGCTGCGCCTTATTGATCGCACTCATTTTCTCCCACAGTGCCACGCCCGCGCGCGGATCGAAGCCGGCCCTTGCCGCCAAATCGAGGCCGACCAAATCCGCCTCGCTTTCGTCCTCACGCGAAAAGTGCAAGGCGACTCCCTGCGAAAACAAGCCAGCGGCGGCGTCGCCCAGGCGCGGGTCGACACCCAGATATGCAGAGGTGACTGCGCCAAAGATACGCGATCCCACCTGAGTCACCGTATTTTTGCCCGCCTGCTCGCGCGCGTGCTCGCGCAGCGCGTGGGCGATCTCATGGCCCATGACCATCGCCACTTCGTCGTCGGTCAGATTGAGCTTGGTCAGGATGCCGTTGTAGAAAGCGATGCGGCCGCCCGGCATGCAGAAGGCGTTCACCGTCGGCGAATTGAGCAGGTTGACTTCCCACTTCCAGTTGGCGGAGTCCGGGTTCCAGCGAGCGGTGAACGGGATCAGGCGCTTGGCGATGGCGCGCAGGCGTATCAGCTGCGGGTTGCGCTCGGTGGCGACGGCGTCCTTCTGGTGGGCCTGGGCCAGCATCTGGTCGTATTGCAGCTTCGATTGCTGGTCGAACTGGCGGGCGTCGCCGCCCAGGCCGCGCAGGCGCGACATGCTGCTGACGGGGATGCCGTCGTCCTGGCCGCCTGCGGCCACGGGCGCGATGGTGCCGGCGCAGCAGACCAGCGCCAGCAAGGCGGCGTTTAATTTAAGCTTTTTCATTCCTGGTATTCCATGGGGCGATTTTAGGCAGCATCATCATGGCAGGAAACGCCAGGATGAAGCACACAATAAAGAACCAGAACCAGCCGGTTTCCGCCACAATATAACCTACCGAGGAGTTGATGAATGTGCGCGGCACCGCGGCCAGGCTGGAAAATAAAGCGTATTGGGTGGCAGTGTAGCGCGGATCGGTGGCGCGCGACATGAAGGCCACCAGCGCCGCAGCGCCCAGCCCCAGGCTGGCGAAGGCTTCGAAGCCGAAGACTGCGCTCAGCAGCAGCGGATCGGGGCCGGTCTTGGCCAGCCAGGCGAAGCCCAGGATGGCGATCGCCTGCAGCACGCCGAACACCCACAGCGCGCGGTTGATGCCCAGCTTGATCATCCAGATGCCGCCGACGGCGCCGCCGGCCAGCGCCGCCCACCAGCCGGTGGCGTTGGCCGCCAGGCCGATCTGCTTGGTGGTGAAGCCGATATCGAGGAAGAACTTGGTCGACAGCGCGGTCGCCATGCTGTCGCCGATTTTGTAGAGCAGCACGAAGCCGATGATCAGCAAGGCCTGGTTCCAGCCGTCGCGCTGGACGAACTCGCGGAACGGCAGCACCACGGCTTCCTGCAGGTTCTTGGGCGGCGCGCCATACACGGCGGGCTCCCTGGACAGCAGCGTGCAGACGAAGCCCGGCAGCATGAAGGCGGCGACGATCCAGAACACGGCCTGCCACGGCATGCTGTCCGCCAGCACCAGCCCCAGCGCGCTCGGTATCAGGCTGGCGGCCTTGTAGGCGTTGACGATGATGGCCGCCCCCAGGCCCTGCTCGTTCTCGCTCAGGATCTCGCGGCGGTAGGCATCGATCACCACGTCCTGGCTGGCCGACAGGAAGGCGATCAGGAACACGGCGCCGGCGATCAGCGTCAGTTCCAGTTTAGGGTCCAGCATGCCCAGGCCACCGATCACCAGGAACAGCGCCAGCTGCGTCAACGCCATCCAGCCGCGCCGGCGGCCCAGCGAGCCGATGGCGTAGCGGTCCATGAACGGCGCCCACAGGAACTTGAAGGTGTAAGGGAACGTCACCAGCGCGAACAGGCCCAGCGCCTTCACGTCCAGCCCCGACTTGGCCAGCCACGCCTGCATCAGGTAGATCAGCGTGTACAGCGGCAGGCCGGAGCTGAAGCCCAGGAACAGGATGGAGACGGTGCGGCCGTTCAGGTAGGTGCGCCAGCCGCGCGCGCTCGGTTGCTGTTCCTGGATGGTCATCAGTGGTTTGCCTTTTTACGCAGTCGGAACACGGCGAGGTCGCCGCGCAGGTTGGGGAGGAAGGAGACGCGCTGGCCTTCCGCCAGCGCCACGCAGTCGATCACTTCCAGACCGCACTCCACCGCCAGGTCGCGGAAGTCGTTGATGGTGGCGCAGCGCACGTTGGGCGTGTCGTACCATTCGTACGGCAGCGACTCCGACACCGGCATGCGGCCCTTCAGCAAGGCTACGCGGTGCGGCCAGTAGGCGAAGTTGGGGAACGATACAATCGCCTCCTTGCCAACGCGGACGATGTCCCGCAACAGCGGCTCCACGTGCTTCATCATCTGCAGCGACGACAGGCACAGCACCGTGTCGAAGCTGTTGTCGCCGAACAGGGCCAGGCCGTTCTCCATGTCCTGCTGGATCACGCGCACGCCGCGCTTGGTCGAATCGAGCACCTTGTCGTCGGCGATCTCGATGCCGTAGCCGCTGCACTGCTTGTCGCTTTGCAGGTAGTCCATCATGACGCCATCGCCGCAGCCCACATCGAGCACGTGCGCGTTCTCGGGCACCCAGTGGGCGATGAAGGCCAGGTCCGGCCGGGCGCTGCTTAAATCGTTGAAGTTCATGCTGCCGCTTCCTTGTTAATGTCGTTCCACACCTGCTCGTAGTAGGCGCGCACCAGGTTCATGTAGCGCTGGTCTTCCAGCAGGAAGGCGTCGTGGCCGTGCGGCGCATCGATCTCCGCGTACGTCACTTGGCGGCGGTTGCTGATCAGCGCCTGCACGATCTCCTGGCTGCGCTCCGGCGAGAAGCGCCAGTCGGTGGTGAACGAGGCGAGGAAGAACTTGGCCTTGGTGTGGCTGAGCGTCTTGGCCAGGTCGCCGCCGTGCGCGCGCGCCGGGTCGAAGTAGTCGAGCGCCTTGGTGATCAGCAGATAGGTGTTGGCGTCGAAGTATTCGCTGAACTTGTCGCCCTGGTAGCGCAGGTAGGATTCGATTTCGAAATCGACGCCGAAGCCGAATTTGTAGTCGCCCGCCTCTGCGGAATCGCGCAGTTTGCGGCCGAACTTCTCGGCCATGTCGTCGTCGGACAGATAGGTGATGTGGCCGACCATGCGCGCCACGCGCAGGCCGTTCTTCGGCACCACGCCGTGTTCGTAGAAATCGCCGCCGTGGTAGTCGGGGTCCGACAGGATGGCCTGGCGGGCCACGTCGTTGAAGGCGATGTTCTGTGCCGACAGCTTGGCGGTCGAGGCGATCACCACGCAGTGGCGCAGGCGGTCCGGGTACATGATGGACCAGGCCAGCGCCTGCATGCCGCCCAGCGAACCGCCCATGACGGCGGCAAACTGCGTGATGCCCAGTTCATCGGCCAGGCGGGCCTGGGCGTTGACCCAGTCCTCCACCGTGACCACCGGGAAGGCCGCGCCATAAGGCTTGCCGCTGGCGGGATTGACGTGCATAGGTCCCGTCGAGCCAAAGCAGGAGCCGAGGTTGTTGATGCCGATGACGAAGAACTTGTCGGTGTCCAGCGACTTGCCCGGGCCGACCATATTGTCCCACCAGCCCTGGCTTTTCGGCTGGCCTTCGTATTCGCCGGCCACGTGGTGCGAAGCGTTGAGCGCGTGGCAGACCAGCACCGCGTTCGATTTGTCGGCATTGAGGGTGCCGTAGGTTTCATACATCAACATGTAGTCGCGCAGCGACGCGCCGCTTTGCAGCGGCAGCGGCTGCGCGAAATGCATGGTTTGCGGAGTAACGTGTCCTAAGGATGGCATTGTGGTTTGGTTTTTATAGGGGTCGGCCCCGCGGGCCATCTATCAAGGTGGGACCGCGAGGATGGGTCCCACCGACTTACATCAACTGCAATTGTTCGACCGCGTCTGCAATTACGTTGGGTTCCATCGAGCGCATGATCTTGCGGGTTTGCGGCACGATGCGCGCAAGGTCGCTGTTCAGGATTTCCTGCTTGACCGACAGCAGCTGTGCCGGGTGCATCGAAAACTCGCGCAACCCCATGCCGAGCAGCAGGCGGGTGAGCTTGACGTCGCCCGCCATTTCGCCGCACACGGCCACGTCGATCCCGGCTTTATGCCCGGCCGCAATCGTCATCGAGATCAATTGCAGCACAGCCGGATGCAGCGGATTGTAAAGGTGTGCGACCTCATAATCAACCCGGTCGATCGCCAGCGTGTACTGGATCAGGTCATTGGTGCCGATCGACAGGAAGTCCATGCGCTTGACGAACATCGGCAGCGCCAGCGCGGCGGCCGGGATTTCGATCATGGCGCCGACGTCGACATCGTCGTCGAACTTGACGTTCTGCTCGCGCAGCTCGGCCTTGGCCTGGGCGATCATCGCCAGCGACTGGTCGATCTCGAAGGCGTGCGCCAGCATCGGGATCAGGATGCGCACCTTGCCGAACACCGAGGCGCGCAGGATGGCGCGCAGCTGCGTCAGGAAGATCTGCGGCTCGGCCAGGCAGTAGCGGATCGCTCGCAGGCCCAGCGCCGGATTGAGCGCCGTGTGCTCGCTCTGGTCGAGCGGCTTGTCGGCGCCGATGTCGAGCGTGCGTATCGTCACCGGGCGGCCCTTCATCGCCACCACGGCCTTCTTGTACTGCTCGAACTGCTCGTCCTCGGACGGGATCTTGCTGTTGCGGCCCATGAACAGGAACTCGGAGCGGAACAGGCCGACGCCGTTGGCGCCCGCCTCCATCGCGGCCGGGCAATCGTCCGGCAGCTCGATGTTGGCCATCAGCTGGATCTCGACGCCGTCCTTGGTGATGGCCGGGGTCTTCTTCAGCTTTTGCAGCTTCTTGCGCGCGCGCGCGGCGGCGCCCTGGCGTTCGCGGTACTGCTCCAGCACCAGCGCGCTCGGGTTGGCGATCACCACGCCGGCGTCGCCGTCGATGATCAGCCAGTCGTCCTGCTCGATCAGGGTCGAGGCGCCGGACATGCCGACCGCCGCCGGGATGTCCAGGCTGCGGGCGACGATGGCCGTGTGCGAGTTCTGGCCGCCGACATCGGTGACGAAGCCGATGAAGGAACGGTCGCGGAATTGCAGCATGTCGGCGGGCGAGATGTCGTGGGCGACGATGATCATCTGCGCCTGGAAGCCGTCCTCGCCGGCGGTGGCCGGCAGGATCTGGGCGGTGCCCATCAACACCTTCAGCACGCGCTCGGCGACCTGCTGGATGTCGGCCTTGCGCTCGCGCAGATAGGGGTCTTCGATTTCGTCGAACTGCGCCGACAGCTCGTCGATCTGGGTCAGCAGCGCCCATTCGGCGTTGTAGTGGCGGGCGCGGATGATGTCCAGCGGCGCCTCCGAGATCATCGGGTCGGACAGGATCAGCGCGTGGACGTCGATGAAGGCGCCCAGCTCGGTGGGCGCGTCCTTCGGCAGTTCGTTCCACAGCGTTTGCAGTTCCTTGTGCACCTGGGCCAGCGCCTGCTGCAGGCGCGAGACTTCCGCTTCCAGATGCTCTTCCGCCACCAGGTAGTGCTTGACGTCCAGCGCCGCCGGCGCCAGCTTGTGGGCGCGGCCGATGGCGATGCCGCGCGAAACCGGGATGCCATGCAAGGTGAAGGAAGCCATAGGCGGACCTGTGGGGGTACGTGGGCGGCTGCGTTCCGCAGGCATTACTCGCCTTCGCCGAACTTGTCGTTGACCAGCGCCGTCAGCGCGGCGATGCAATCGCCTTCATCGGCGCCGTCGGCTTCCAGCGTGACCTTGGCGCCCTTGCCGGCGGCCAGCATCATCACGCCCATGATGGACTTGGCGTTGATGCGGCGCGCGTTGCGGGTCAGCCAGACGTCGCTTTGAAATTTTGCTGCCAGTTGGGTGAATTTGGCGGAGGCACGCGCATGCAAACCAAGCTTGTTGATAATCTCAAGTTCTTGTTGAATCATTTTTCTTTTGTCTCAATCAGAAATGCGCACTGCAAAAAATAAAGTCCGGAGTCAGGGTTGCCCAACCCGGATGCGGTTATCGACGCGCACCGCCCCACTCTGCGCGCCAGCCAGGGCCATTTCGACCACCACGTCCAGCGTGTCGCGGCGGTAGGTGATGGCGCGCAGCAGCATCGGCAAACTGATGCCCGCGATAACCTCCACCCGGCCGGCGTCCGCCAGACGGTTACAGCAATTGGCGGGCGTGCCGCCTTTGACGTCGGTGATGACCAGCACACCGTCGCCTTCGTCCAGACGCTGGATCGCCGCCGCCGCCAGAGCCTGGACTTCGCCGAGGTCCTGGTCGGCGATCACGTCGATCGCCTCCAGCCGCTCGGTGGGACCACGGAACACATGGGCGCAGGCGGCAATGAAGGCCTGTCCCAGTGGTGCGTGCGTCATAAGCAGTATGCCAACCATATTCTTAAACCGCCAGTGAGCGCGGACGTTTTTTGGCGTCCGGCGCGTGTTAATGATGCGTTATTGTGCCTGCACGGCCGCTTCGACGGCGTCGATGAACATCGCCGCCACCTGGAAGCCCGTTTGCTGGGTGATTTCCTGGAAGCAGGTTGGACTGGTGACGTTGACTTCTGTTAAGCAATCGCCAATAACATCTAATCCTACCAGCAACAAGCCACGGGCGGCCAGTATCGGCCCCAGGGTATTGGCAATTTCATAATCGCGCTCGGTCAGCGGCTGCGCCACGCCAACGCCGCCGGCCGCCAGGTTGCCGCGCACTTCGCCGTTCTGCGGGATGCGCGCCAGCGAGTACGGCACCGGCTTGCCTGCGATCACCAGGATGCGCTTGTCGCCCTTGACGATCTCGGGGATGTAACGCTGCGCCATGATGGTGCGGGCGCCGTTGTCGGTCAGCGTTTCGATGATGGAGCCGAGGTTCATGCCGTCGGCCGTCACGCGGAACACGCCGGCGCCGCCCATGCCGTCCAGCGGCTTGAGGATGATGTCGCCGTGGTGCTTCTGGAAGGCGCGGATGCGGGCCTCGTCGGCCGTCACCAGCGTCGGCGAGGTGAACTGGCTGAACTGGGCAATCGACAGCTTTTCATTGTGGTCGCGGATCGCGGATGGCTTGTTGAACACCTTGGCGCCCTGCTGCTCGGCCAGCTCCAGCAGGTAGGTGCCGTAGATGTACTCCATGTCGAACGGCGGATCCTTGCGCTGGATGATGGCGTCGAACTCGCCCAGATTGGTTTCATGGGCGGGCGCCGCGCGATACCAGTCGTGGCTGTCGCCGGTGATGGTGATTGCGGCCGCGTTGGCGTAGACCACGCCGCTGTCCAGCGCCATGTCTTTTTGCTCGAAGGCGTAGACGGTGTGGCCGCGCTTGGCCGCTTCCACCATCATGGCGTAGGTCGAATCCTTGTAGGTCTTGAAGGTCGACAAGGGATCGGCGAGGAAAGCTATTTTCATGGGCGCATCCATTCTGGGTAATGCCTGATTTTAGCCGAGATTCGCCGGCGGCACCGGGGAGCGGACCAGGCCGCTCCCGTGGGGATTAGTAGACTTCCGGATTCGGATCGGTGCGTTCCATTTCCAGCGACGCCGCCAGCAGGGCCAGCCGCGCCACCACGCCGTAGACGTAGAAACGGTTCGGCGCCGCCGTGCCCGGCTTGGCCTTCAAATCCGGCACCGCGTGCTGCTGGGCGAAGGCCAGCGGCACGTATTGCGAACCGGGCGCGTTGAGGTTCTGGTCGATGCCCTTTTCCGCGTGCACGCGGTAGAAGCCGCCCACCACGTAGCGGTCTATCATGTAGACCACCGGCTCGGCCACCGCGTCCTTGATGCTCTCGAAGGTCGGCACGCCTTCCTGGATGATGAAGTCGGTCACTTCCTTGCCATCCTTGACGACGATCATCTTGTCGCGCTGGGCCTGGCTCAAATCCTTGATTTCGCTGGAATCCTTGATGGTCAGGATGCTGGTGCCGTAGGTGCCGGCGTCCGGCTTGACGATCACGAACGGCTTCTGGTCCTTGATGCCGTATTCCTTGTACTTCTTCTTGATCTTGGACAGCAGCGCATCGATATTGGCGGCCAGGCAATCGTAGCCCTCGCCGGTGCGGAAGTTGACGGCGTCGCACTTGGCGTGGAAGGGGTTGAGCATCCACGGATCGACGCCGATCAGCTTGCCGAACTTCTTGACCACCTCGTCATAGGCGTTCATGTGGTTGCCCTTGCGGCGCACGGCCCAGCCGGCATGCAGCGGCGGCAGCAGGCTTTGCTCGTGGATGTTCTGCAAAATGTCAGGAATGCCGGCCGACAGGTCGTTGTTCAGCAGTATCGTGCACGGGTCGAAATCCTTCAGGCCCAGGCGGCGGCCGTTGGCCGAGCGCACCAGCGGCTCGACCACCAGCATGTTGCCGTCAGGCAGCGCTAGCGGCGTCGGCTGGGTGATTTCCGGCGACAGCGAACCCAGGCGCACGTGCAGGCCGGTCTGGCGGAAGATCTGCATCAGCCGGGCGACGTTCTGCCAGTAGGTCGGATGGCGCTGTTGCACTTCCGGGATCAGCAGCAGGTTGCGGGCGTCCGGGCAGTATTTGTCGATGGCCGCCATGGCCGCCTGCACCGACAGCGGCAACATTTCCGTCGCCAGGTGGTTGAAGCCGCCCGGGAACAGATTGGTATCGACCGGGGCCAGCTTGTAGCCGGCGTTGCGCATGTCGACGGAGCAATAGAACGGCGGCGTGTGCTCTTGCCACTCCAGGCGGAACCAGCGCTCAATGGCCGGCGTTGCGGCCAGAATTTTTTCTTCGAGGTCGAGCAGCGGTCCGGTCAGGGCCGTGACGAGATGGGGAACCATGGTTACTTCCTTAGCTATTACCGTGCAGATAGCCCAAATCAGGGCGAAAACTGTATTTTAAAGGCAGGAAATGAAAAAAGCGCCTCTTTTGGAGGCGCTTCTTTCTTTGCCCGTAGCAACGGGCGGTATTACGTTACCAATAAAGCATCAAGCGTGGTAGGCGGACTCGCCGTGGCTGGTGATGTCCAGGCCTTCGCGCTCTTCTTCTTCCGGTACGCGCAGACCGATGACGATGTCGACCAGCTTGTAGGCGATCAGCGACACGACGGCCGACCAGACGACGGTGGTGCCGACGGCGGTAGCCTGGGTCGTTACCTGGGTGACGATCGAGTAAGGATCGGCCGACATCTTGTTGGTGACGTAGTCGAACACGCCCTGGCCGCCCAGCGACGGCGAAGCGAACACACCGGTCAGCAGCGCGCCCAGGATGCCGCCGACGCCGTGCACGCCGAACACGTCCAGCGAGTCGTCAGCGCCCAGCAGGCGTTTCAGGCCGTTCACGCCCCACAGGCAGACGATACCAGCCAGCAGGCCGATGACCAGCGCGCCCATCGGACCGACATAACCGCAGGCCGGGGTGATGGCCACCAGGCCGGCAACAGCGCCCGAAGCGGCGCCCAGCATCGAAGGCTTGCCTTTGACGATCCACTCGCCCAGCAGCCAGGACATGGTGGCGCAAGCGGTAGCCAGCAGCGTGTTGACGAAGGCCAGCGCGGCGACGTCGCCCGCTTCCAGTGCCGAACCGGCGTTGAAGCCGAACCAGCCCACCCACAGCAGCGAAGCGCCGATCATGGTCATGGTCAGCGAGTGCGGCGCCATGGATTCGCGGCCGTAGCCTACGCGTTTGCCCATCATGTAGGCACCGACCAGGCCGGCCACTGCGGCGTTGATGTGCACCACGGTGCCGCCGGCGAAGTCCAGCGCGCCTTTTTGCCACAGCCAGCCGGCTTTGGCGGTTTCAGTTGCCAGGGTGGCGGCATCCTTGATCGCGTCCGGACCGGTCCAGAACCAGACCATGTGGGCGATAGGCAGGTAGGCGAAGGTGAACCACAGCACGACGAAGGCCAGCACGGCGGTGAACTTGGCGCGCTCGGCGAAGGAACCGACGATCAGGCCGCAGGTGATGGCGGCGAAGGTCGCCTGGAACACCACGTACACGAACTCGGGAATCACCACGCCCTTGCTGAAGGTGGCGGCGGTCGAGAAGGTGGCTTTGACCGGATCCCAGATACCGTTGAGGAAGGCGCGGTCGAATTTGCCGATGACGGCGTTGCCTTCGGTGAAGGCCAGCGAGTAGCCGTACACGCACCACAGCACGATGATCAGCGCGAAGATGGTGAACACTTGCAGCAGGATGGACAGCATGTTCTTGGAGCGGACCAGGCCGCCATAGAACAGCGCCAGGCCGGGAATCGACATCATGATGACCAGGATGGTCGACACCATCATCCAGGCGGTGTCGCCTTTATTCGGCACGGGAGCGGGTGCGGCGGCTGGAGCGGCTTTCCGCCGGCGCGGCGGCGGCCGGGGCAGCGGCTGGCGCGGCCGCAGGAGCGGCGGCTGCGGCGTCAGGCGCGGAGGCGGCCGGGGCGGATGCAGCGGGTGCGGGCGCCGAAGCAACCGGCGCCGAGGCTGCCGGCTTGGCGTCCTGGGCAACCACCGGCGCGGCGAGTGCGAACAGGATGGATACCCCAGCCAGCAACGTTGTTATAGTTTTTTTCATCAATCTTCCCCTTAAAGAGCTTCGTTGCCGGTTTCGCCGGTACGGATGCGGATGACTTGTTCCAGGTTGTACACAAAGATCTTGCCGTCGCCGATCTTGCCGGTGCGGGCAGCGCCTTCGATCGCTTCGATCGCCTGCTCGACGATGGAATCGTCCACCGCCGCTTCGATCTTGGTCTTCGGCAGGAAGTCCACGACATATTCCGCGCCGCGGTACAGTTCGGTGTGGCCTTTCTGGCGGCCGAAGCCTTTCACCTCGGTCACGGTGATGCCTTGCACGTTGATCGCCGAGAGGGCCTCGCGGACCTCATCGAGCTTGAACGGCTTGATAATGGCGGTAATCATTTTCATACTGGCCTCGCTTAGAAGGTTTTGGAAATGGTCAGGACAGCACCTGTTTTGGCCAGGTTCTTCCCATTAGGTCCGACGTAGGCTTTCGTGTCGGCATAGACCGCCGCCAATGCCACCGTCACTACGCCGAAATCTTTGGTAACGCCCAGCTTGTAATCGGTGTAGCTGGAAGCGCCGTTATGTTTTACGTTCTGATGGCCGGCGTGCACGTTCAGCACATAGCCGTCGGTCAGCTCGAAGTTGCCCGAGGCATCGACGTAGCCGCTGTTCTTGCTGTCGGCAAAGCCGAACAGATTGGTCGTCGACTGCGAATATTTCAGCGAGACAGGGCCGTAGGAAACCTGGCCGTACAATTCGAAGGTATTGGCGCTCGGGTGCAGGCCGTTCGAAGGATAGAAGTAGTAGAGGCCGCCGACGTCATAGGACACGTCCTTGACGATCTCGCCCCGTTTGCCGGCGTACAGATCCCATTCGACATCGCCGTCGCCGCCCGCGTCCTTGGTCCACTTGATGGTGGACAGCCAGGTACCGGCATACAAGCCGGTCGGATTGTTGGTATAGTCCGCGCCGCCCTGCAGTGCAGGTTTCAGACGGGTTTGCGATATGCCGCGGTAACGGTAGTCGCTGACAATGGCCGCGTTGAAGCTGACTTCATTGTCCGGTTTCGCTTCGGCAGCGGGTGTCGCTTCCTCGGCGTGCGCCATGCCGGCGCTGATGGAGGCGAATGCTAAAGTCAACGCTGCGACCAGGGTGAAGTTCTTGCTCAAGCTTTTCATAATTGTTTTCCTTGTGTAGTTGAACTTATTTAGCAGATGCGGTTTAAAATCCTGTGTGAAGCGAAGCAATGAAAGCGTTCATGGCTTCTTTAGCAGAATGCGTGCCAGCTAATGTTGCCGAGGTGATAGCTGCCGTATCAACATCGGCAACGGGACCGCATTTGAAAGAGTGTGAGAATGGGATGGGTGCGGCGGTGATGTTTCAGAATTTCGCACCACATTAACGCCGGGGTGCACTGCAATGGTGCAGCGCATCGCTGGTTAGATCAAGGAATATTATGGATATGAACACTTTTTTCAACGACTTGCAAAGCAAGATCAATCAGGCCATCGAAAACTCACCAGCAAAGGACATCGAGAAGAATGTGAAGTCCATGATGACGCAGGGCTTTGCCAAGCTGGACCTGGTGACGCGCGAGGAATTCGATGTGCAAGCGCAAGTTCTGGCCAAGACCCGCGCCAAGCTGGAAGCGCTGGAAGCGCGCCTGGCTGAACTGGAAGCCAAAGCAGGTCAATAAACCCGTGTTGGTGCCCGCCCGTTTGGGCTAGCGCAAAGCGCGGCGGCGGGCGTGGGCTACGCTGGCGGCTGGTATTCACTGGTCGTCTGCTATCCCATGAGCCTAGCCGTACTCAAAAGCCGCGCCCTGGCGGGCATGGAGGCGCAGGAGGTCAGCGTCGAAGTGCACCTGGCCAACGGGCTGCCGGCCTTCACCATCGTCGGGCTCGCCGACACCGAGGTCAAGGAAGCCAAGGACCGCGTCCGCGCCGCCATCCAGAACGGCGGTTTCGAATTCCCGGCGCAGCGCATCACCGTCAACCTCGCCCCGGCCGACTTGCCCAAAGAGTCGGGCCGGTTCGACTTGCCGATCGCTCTCGGCATCCTGGCCGCATCCAGACAGATCCCCTCGTCCCGCCTGCATCAATACGAGTTTGCCGGCGAACTGTCGCTGTCCGGCGAGTTGCGGCCGATCCGCGGCGCGCTGGCGATGTCGCTGGCCACGCGCCGCGACGGCGGCACGCTGGCCTTCATCCTGCCGCTGGCGAACGCCGACGAGGCGGCGCTGGTCGGCAACGCCGCCATCTACCCGGCGCAATCGCTATTGCAGGTGTGCGGCCACTTTGCCGCCAAGTCGGTCGAGTCCATGCTGTCGCGCCACGAATCGGCGCCGCTGGTGACGCAGCTGGAGTATCCCGATTTCGCCGACGTCAAGGGACAGGTGTTCGCCAAGCGGGCGCTGGAGGTGGCGGCCGCGGGCAATCATTCGGTTTTACTGGTCGGTCCGCCGGGCGCGGGCAAGACTATGCTGGCGGCGCGCTTTCCCGGCCTGCTGCCGGAGATGAGCGACGAGGAAGCGCTGGAGGCCGCCGCCGTGCAATCGCTGACGGGCAACTTCCGCATCGAGCACTGGAAGCGCCGGCCGTTCCGCTCGCCGCACCATACCTCGTCCGGCGTGGCGCTGGTGGGTGGCGGCAGCGTGCCGAGGCCGGGCGAGATTTCGCTGGCGCATCGGGGCGTGCTTTTCCTGGACGAGCTGCCCGAGTTCGCGCGCAGCGTGCTGGACGTGCTGCGCGAGCCGATGGAGTCGGGCCGCATCACCATCTCACGCGCCGCCCGGCAGGCCGACTTTCCCGCGCATTTCCAGCTGATCGCCGCGATGAATCCCTGCCCTTGCGGCTACCTGGGCCACACCAGCGGTCTCTGCCATTGTTCGCCCGACTTGATCCAGCGTTACCAGGGCCGCGTCTCCGGTCCGCTGCTGGACCGCATCGACATCCAGATGGAAGTGGCGGCGGTCGATCCCGATATCCTGGCAGCGGATGCCGACGGCGAATCGTCGCGCACCATCGCCGCCCGCGTGCAGGCCGCCACCGACATCCAGCTGCAACGCCAGGGCAAGCGCAACCAATACCTGAGCACGCGCGAGATCGACCAGTATTGCAAGCCGGATCGCCCCGGCAAGGCGCAGCTGAAACACAGCATGCAACACTTCCAATGGTCGGGCCGCGCCTACCACCGCATCCTGCGCGTCGCCCGCACCATCGCCGACCTGGCCGGCAGCGAGCGCATCCTCCTGGCGCACGTCAGCGAAGCCATCCAGTATCGGCAGGCGCTGCGCAAGCGCTGACGGGGCGCCGGCACCAAGACCGCTATGTATTCAAAGCCACGTTGTCTTGCTTATCGAGGAAGGTGGAAATTTTAGGCTTGGTGTGAGCGAGTTTCTGCGCCATCTTGAATTCCTCGAATTCTTTAGCCGCCGCTACCGCCACCCGGACTTCTCCCCTCCCTCGCAGGCCCAACTCGCTGGTGAGCCTATCCGCCCATGGCCGCCGGTCGATCTTGACAAGGGCAAGCACGCCGCCGACCAGAATACGGTATAAATTAATCCCGTGTTTCCGGTCGGGAGATGGCGCGCGATAGGCGAATACGCCAGTGTCGTCGAGGTCGAGACGCAAGCGAAACAGCGCAACATCCAAAAACTCGGGGATGGTCTCGGAACCGAAGCTGACAGCCCGCAATGGCTCCTGAAATTTACCGAGATCGACACGGCCAAATTCCGGGCGCGTAACCGAATACTTCCACAACAAGGCCGCGTAGAACCGCAACAGATCATCGTCCCGCTGTGGGAGCTTGACTATCGCCCCCTCGTGCAAGCCCTTTGCCTGGTTGCGAACAGTGGTGAGCAGCTGCGCGGCCTTTTCCTCCAGCAAGCCGAGTTTTTCATCACAAGGACCGCATAAAATCTCCGGGTCAAATATGCCGGACTGGCTGATCTGAGAAATCGCACCATCGGCCTTGGTCACGGCATGGGCATGGCCAACCTGGACTTCTTTAGCCAGTACTCTGGGAATCAAGTGTGCACGGATCGTATTGGACGATCCACAGTGAGAACATTTCAAGGCGGTTCCGTTAATTTTCAAGGCAGCAGAAGGCTGCGACGATGCACATGATAACTACGAATCCGCAGCTTAGGCCAGTCCCCTGAATTCCAAAGCAAGGAACGGATTTCACGCGACCCGCGTCCATCCTAAAGTGCCCCCATCAATCAAGGAGGGCACATGAAGAGCAAAGCGTTTATCGTCACCGGCGCGGACGGCGAGGTCGGCCGCGCATGGGCCGCCGCGCATATCGCCAACGGCGCCCGCGTCGCGCTGGTCGGTACGGACTATTCGGCCTGCCGGCTCGCCGCCGGCCAACTCGGCGGCCGCGCCGTCGCGTTGGATGCCGATGTCACCACCGCCGCAGGCTGGCTCCACGCCGTGCGCGCCACGCTGGCCATGTTCGGCCGCATCGACGACGTCTACAACGACGGCAGCATCCACGATCCCGCATGCGAAACCGACGCCGCGCCGCCGCAGTCGGGCGCAAGAAACGGAGTTCGCGTTCCACGGCGCTTCGATATCGTTGGCCCTGGAGAACTTGAAAGCGCTCCACATCCCAACCCGATCATTTAAGGAATCCATCATGTCTACAGCCGAAACCAATAAAGCCATCGTCGGTCGCTGGTTCACCGAATTCTGGGGCGACAACTACAACCCGGCCGTCGTCGACGACCTGGCATCGCCCGACATGCTGCTGCAATATTCGCTGCACGAACCGCGCCGGGGCCGCGAAGACATCAAAGCCTTCATGGGCGACTTCCGCGCCGCCTTCCCCGACCTGTCGTTCGCCGGCGCCGCCGATCTGATCGCGGAAGGCGACTACGTCGTCGGCCGCTGGATAGGCGGCGGCACCCACACCGGCCCCGCCTTCGACGACTTCCTGATCGGCGCGCTGCCGGCCGAAACCGGCAGGAAGATGCGCTTCACCGGCACCACCGTGCTGCGCCTCAAGGACGGCAAGATCGTCGAAGAACTGGGCCTGGACGACGGCGTCACGGCACTGCAGCAACTGGGCCTGATCTGCAAGGCTTGATCGACCGTGCCAGCGGCGGCGGATGCGGGCCAGCATACGCCGCCGCCCGTGCTAAATTCTGCCGATCCCGGCGCTAAGCGTCACCTCTTCGCTGGCCTTGCTGCTATATTGATCGATGCCCTTACAACCACGGGAAATCGATGACACGCTTGCCCCTCTACCTCGCCGCCAGCGCGCTGCTGGCCGGCTGCGCCGCCACGCAAGTTCCGCTGACCGACTTCACCGCCAACTCCGGCAGCCCGCGCGCGCCGGAACAACTGGCCGTCACGTTTGAAAAAGCCGACCTGGCGCTGCGCGTCGATCCCGCCAGCCAAAGCATCAGCGGCGACGCCGCGCTAACCTTCCTCGCCGTCGCCCCGCTGACCCGCATCGCGGTCGAACTGGACCGCAACCTGCCCATCGATTTCGCCAGCGTGGACGGCGTGCCGCTGGCGCCGTCGGCGATCAGCAACCCGGACGGCCGCCTCTACCTGACCTTGCCGACGCCGCTGGCAGCCGGCGCCCGCACCACCGTGCGCATCCGCTACCACGGCGTGCCGCACGTGGCCTCGCACGCGCCATGGGACGGCGCCTTCATGTGGAGCAAAACGGCGGACGGCCAGCCATGGATTACCACCACCGTCGAAGGCGAAGGCTGCGACCTGTTCTGGCCCTGCATCGACCATCCGCAAGGCAAGCCCAAGCTGATCGACCTGCACATCAGCGTGCCCTCGCCGCTGGTGGTGGCCGGCAACGGCGTCGCGCTCGGCATGGAAGAAAAGGATGGCTGGCGCACCTACAACTGGCGCGCAAAAAATCCCAGCACCTACGGCGTGGCCCTGAACATCGGCCCCTACGAAATGCTGTCCGGCGACTACGACAGCCGCTACGGCAACAAGATCCCGCTGCGCATGTGGTACCTGAAAGGCCACGAGAAACAAGCCAGCGGCCTGTTCGCCGAGTTCGCGCCGATGCTCGATTTCTTCGAGGCCCGCATCGGCCCCTATCCGTTCGGCGACGAGAAAATGGGCGTGGTTGAAACGCCGCACCTGGGCATGGAACACCAGACCATCAACGCCTATGGCAACGGCTACACCAAGTCGCCGCTGGGCTATGACTGGCTGCTGCACCACGAACTGTCGCACGAATGGTTCGGCAACCAGATGACCAACGCCGACTGGGACGACATGTGGCTGCACGAAGGCTTCGGCAGCTACATGCAGCCGCTGTATCTGGAGCATCTGCGCGGCGAGCGCGAGTTCCAGGCCGAGCTGTTCACGCAGCGCAAGTCGCTGTTGAACAAAGTGCCTGTCGTCAGCGGAAAATCGAAGCGCATCGAAGACGTCTACGAAGACGCGCGCGGCGGCCCCGGCAACGACATCTACACCAAGGGCTCGCTGATCCTGCACACGCTGCGCAACCTGATCGGCGACGACGCCTTCTTCCGCGCCACGCGCCGCATGGTCTACGGCACCGACACGCCGAAGCCGGGCAACTTCGAACCGCGCTACAGCAGCACCAGGGAATTCATCGCCATCGCCAACGAGGCCGGCGGCCGCGACCTCGGCTGGTTCTTCGACGCCTACCTGTACCACGCGGCGTTGCCGGAGCTGGTCGAGGAACGCCATGGCAACCAGCTCAAACTGAGCTGGAAGCTGAAGGACGGCGGCGCCTTCCCGATGCCGATCGAGGTGCGGGTCAATAACCGCATCGAGAAGCTGCCGATGACCGACGGCCAGGGCGAGCTGACGCTGCCGCCGCAAGCGCTATACACTATCGATCCGAACTCCCGCGTGCTGCGCCGGCAAGCCCATATCGATGAATGGAAGCAGCAGGAAGAGCAACGCAAAAAGAAAGCCAAGTCCTGATGAAGAAAATTTCCCTGGCGCTGATGCTGGCCGCCGCGCTGTCGGCCTGCAGCCCGCAATACGACTGGCGCGACTACCGCAGCAACGACGCCCCGTACGCCGTGCTTTTCCCCGGCAAGCCGTCCAGCCAGACCCGCAGCATCCAGCTCGATACCGTGTCGGTCAATATGACAATGACGGCGGCCGACGTGAACGGTGTCATCTTCGCAGTCGGCAGCGCCCAGGTCGCGGAGGCGGCGCAGGGCCCGGCGGCGATCGAGGCCATGAAAACCGCGCTGGTCGGCAATATCGGCGCCACCGTCACCAGCAATAAATCGGCCACCGACGGCAGGCAGTCCACGCTCGACGTCGACGCCAAGGGCAGCCAGAACGGCGAAGCGATGCGTCTGATCGGCCATTTCATCGCCAGGGACAAGCGGATTTACCAGGTCATCGTCATGGGCAGGGACAAGAATATCGTGCAGGACACGGTGGAGACCTACCTCAGTTCCTTCAAATTGAACTGAAACGCCGGTTCTGGCTTAGAAAGTGCTTAATTCGATGTGCGCTACCGCTCAGACAGATGGGTGCGCCTCTTGTAAAGTTTCACCAATAGCCTAATGTCACTACTACGGCATACCGTTCCACTACAAGACTAAGAAAGCATTCTCTATGTTAATCGCCTTTAAATCGAAATCCAGTCCCGAAGTCCTGATGTATCAGGAACATGCCCAGCGCATTCTGGACCTGCTCCACAAAAATCCTACGCGCGGCGTCATCACGGCGGAAGAAGCGGCGCGGGCCCTGTCGGTGCTCGAACAGGAGGTTGCCGAAAGCAAGCTGCATCCGGAAAGCGATGTCGAGCACGACATCCACACCCACGAGAAGGAAGACGGCGAAACGGCGGAGCACGCCGTGATGCAGCGCGTAGGCTTTGCCGCGCGCGCCTTCCCGCTGCTGGAAATGCTGCGCTCGGCCAAGCAGGAAAACGAGAGCATCATCTGGGGCGTCTAAGCCCTTAGGCTCAGCCGCTAGTCTCCCGCCAGCGTCGCCTTGAGCGGGAGATCTATCGTAAAGCGCGTGCCGACGTCGATCGCACTGTCGACGCGTATGCTGCCGTCCAGCAGCGAGGTCACGATGTTGTAGGTGATGCTCAGGCCCAGGCCGTTGCCGCCCTGCCCCAGCTTGGTGGTGAAGAAGGGGTCGAAAATACGCGCCTGATGCTCGGTCTGTATACCTCGGCCGTCATCCTGGAACACTATCCTCACCTGCTCAGCCCCCAGCCGCACCGCCCACATCTTGATGACGCCGCCGCTGCGTCCCTCGAACGCATGCAGCAGCGCGTTGTTGATCAGGTTGATGATGACCTGGCCGTACGGGCCGGGGAAGCTGTCCATCTGTATATCGTCCGGCATTTCCAGCTCCACCTGATGGCCCGCCTTGCGGATCTGGTTCTTCATCGTCGTCACGATTTCCTGGCTGGCCTGGTGCAGATTGAAATGGCGCCGCTTGGCACTGGCCTGGTCCACCGCCACCTGCTTGAAACTGTTCACCAGCTCGGCCGCGTTGTGCAGGCTGCGCATCAGCAGCGTCGACGCTTCGCGCGCGGCATCGATAAAGCTCTTCAGGTCGGAACGGCGCAGCTGGTTTTGTTCCTGGCGCAGTTCGATCTCGGCCGTCTTGTCTTCCAGCGTGCTGGCGATCACCAGGCTGTTGCCGATGGGCGTGTTCAGCTCGTGCGCGACGCCGGCCACCAGCGAGCCCAGCGCCGCCAATTTCTCGCGCTCCACCAGTTGTTGCTGGGTGTCGCGCAACTGCCGGTAGGAATCGGCGTTGGCGAACGCCACCGCCACGTAGGAAGCCAGCGTGGTCAGCATGTCGAGGTCGATGCGCTGATAGGCGTGGGCGCGGTAGCTGTGCACCGTGATCACACCGCGCACCTGGCCGGCCACCGAGATCGGCACGTAGATCAGCGAGCGCGGCTCGGTCGGCAGCGAGCCGTCTTCCAGCGTGCCCATGTCGTCGGCGCCGGACACCAGTTGCAGGTGCTCGATGTAGCGCGAGTATTCCTGCTCCAGGTCGTTGATGAACACTTCCTGCGCATGGGTGATGCACCACACCGCCAGCTGGTTGGGTTCGCGCATGCTGCGGGTGTAGGGCGCGTAGCGCTTGCCCTTCTCCATCGCGAACGGGTACTCGATCAACTCTTCCTTGGGCCGGTAGATGCCGATGCCAAATACGCTGGCGTCCATCAGCGCATGCACCTGCTGATACAGCATGGCCATGATGGCCTCGCTGTCGAGATTGGCCGTGATACGGCGGCCGATATCCGACAGCAGCGAAATATTCCGGTGCGCCAGCTCCACGCTTTCCTTCTGCCGTTCGACTTCGCGCTTCTGCCGTTCTATCGATTCCTTCTGCTGCACCAGCTCGCGCGTGCGGCTGCCGACTTCCGCCTCCAGCGCATGCTTCTGGCGCACCAGCATGCGGATGCGAATGCGGAACAGCAGGTACGCGCTGCCCGACGCCAGGCTCAGCGCCAGCAGACGGAACCACCAGGTCTTCCACAGCGGCGGCGCGATGATCACCTCCATCGCCACCGGCTCGCTGCTCCAGACGCCGTCCTTGTTGGCGGCCTTGACGCGGAAGACGTAACGGCCGGGGTCGAGATTGGTGTAGGTGGCGAAGCGCTTGCCGGCGTCCGCCGTCACCCACTGCGGGTCGAACCCTTCCAGCTGATAGGCGAAGCGGTTGCGCACCGGGTCGGCGTAGTGCAGGCCGGCGAATTCGAACGAGAACACGGCATCGCGATAGCTCAGCTTGAGCGTCCTGGCTTCGTAGATCGGCCCCTTGGCCAGCACATCGCTGCGCGGCTCGCCGGTCAGGATGGACTGGTTGAAGATGGAAAAATCGGTGATCGATACCGGCGGCGCGTGCGGGTTGTCGTGGATGCGCGAGGGCTGGAACGCCGTCAGGCCGGACAGTCCGCCAAAGAACAGCGTGCCGTCGGCCGCCTTGTAGCCGGAGCCGATGAAGTAGGAACCGTCGATCAGGCCGTCGCGCGAGGTGTATTCCTTGAACGCCCCGGTGTCGGGATTGAGCATCGTCAGGCCGGAGGTGCTGCTGATCCACAACCGCCCCCGCTCGTCGCTGATGATGGCGCCGATCGGATCCGGCGCGTGGGCCGCGCTGGTCGGGATAAAGCGGAAATGCAGTTCGCCGTCGGCGCCCTGCTCGGCGCGGCACAGGCCGGCGGCCGTGCCTATCCACAGGCGGCCCTTGTCGTCTTCGTAGGTGTAGTGCACGCGCTTGTGGCTGAGGCTGTCCTCCTTGCCCGGCGTGTGGCGATAGTGGCGGAATTTGCCGGTGGCGCGGTCGAAACGGTCGAGGCCGTTTTCTGTGCCCACCCACAGCACGCCCTGGCGGTCCTCCATCAGCGAATAGATGCGGCCATCCAGGCTGTCGGGGTCGGCCGCGTCATGGCGCCAGGTGCGGACCGCGCTGGTTTGCGGATCAATGCGGTGCAAGCCGGCGCGCGAGGCCACCCAGATGGCGCCGGCGCGGTCGACCAGTATCCGCTGTATCGTCGCCGCGGCGGGCGCGGCGTCCAGAACGAAGCGCGTGAAAGGGCCGCCGGCCGCATCGCGCCAACCCAGGCCGGTCGAACTGCCGACCCACAGGCGGCCGCGCTTGTCGGTCTGCAGTGCCTGGATCTGGTCGCCAGGCAGGCTGGACGGATCACGTTCGTTGTGGCGCCAGACCTCGGTGACGCCGGTGACGCTGTCGAGCAGCGTCAAACCATTGCCCGTGCCCAGCCAGTACTTGTTGGGACCGGCGCCAGCGATCACGCGCACCTTGTTGTTGCTGATGCTGGGCATCACGCCCGGATATTCGGTGTAGCGCTCGAAGCCGCCGCTGGTCAGGTCCACCCAGTCGAGGCCGGTGTACCAGTTGCCGACCCACAGCGTGCCGGTGCGGTCCTGGTACAGCGCGCTGATCTGGTTGTCGCCGACGCCGTGGCGGTCCTGGCTGTTGTGACGGTAGGTGTAGAAATGCCGCGAGACCGGATCGCGCCGCTTCAAGCCGTCGGCAAAGCTGCCGGCCCACAGCACGCCGTCGCTGTCATGCAGCAGCGCGGTGATGCGCTGCTCGCGCAAGTCATCGGCCGCTTCCAGCGGAATGCGCTCGACGCCATCACCACCCAGGCGCCAGGCCTGCAAGCCGTTCATGGTGCCCGCCCATACCACGCCATCCGCGCCTATCGACAGCGACTGAATATTGTTGGACGGCGCCGAGCCGCCCAGCGGATTCAGATGACGGAACTTGCGGCCGCCGGCCGCCAGCATCTCCAGCCCGCTGGCCGTGCCCACCCACAGATTGCCGGACTTGTCGCGCGCCAGCGCGCTGACGCGGTCGTCGTTGATGCTGTCGGCATCGGCCGCCGCGTGGCGCAAGGTCTTCACCTGGCCACTGGCGATATCGAGGTGCTGCAGGCCGTCGCTGGTGGACAGCCACAGCCCCTGCTGGCCGTCGCCGACGATGCTGAACACGGTCAGGTTGCCGCTCCGGCTGAGCTGGTGCACAAAGGACAGCGTGGCCGGATCGTAGCGGTCCAGCCCGCCCTTGCTGCCGATCCAGATATTGCCGTTGCCGTCTTCGTACAGCGCGTGCACATAGTTGTCGAGCAGGCTGCGGGCATTGGCGGGATCGTTCTTGAACGCGGTCATGCGATAGCCGTCGTAACGGCTCAGGCCGGCCTGCGTGCCCAGCCACATATAGCCGTGGCGGTCCTGCAGCACGGCTGTTACCGATTCCTGCGTCAGCCCCTGTTCGACGCCGAGGTGTTCGAATCGCAGGCTGAGCGGCGCGGCGCGCGCGATGGACAGCAACGCCAGCAAGAGCAAGCCGCATAAATGGACTGAACGTATTGCGTAACCAGGCATAGGGCAGCATCTCCGAGATGCGACCCATTCTAATGCACAACAGCAAAAAACCCCATGAATTCACCACGGGGCTGACCTCTGCTACCGTTCAGTAAAGATATATTCATGCTGACCGTCGCGTGTGGTCAACGTTCGCTTGCCGGACCGCTTGCCCACCACCAGCTCCAGGCCGGAGAAGGCGGCGGAGCTGGTCATGAAGTACATGCTGCCGTCCTCGTTTTTGTGCGTGCCGGCCGCGGTCTGCCATTCGCCAAAATCCAACAGCAGCTGCTTGCCTTGGCGGCGTACGCTCAGGTCGCCCAGCTCAGCGCTGCGGTAGTGCTGGGCCAGTCCCTTGACGGCGCGTGCATCCGGCGGCAGCGAGGTCGAACGGCGCTCCTCCTTGCGCTCGGCCGCGCCGCGCTCGGCGGCGTTGTGCACTGAAGCAAGCGCCTCCGGCTTGCCGTCGTACAGGATTTCCATCAAACGCCGCAACATCGGGCGCAACAGCATGCGTCCCTGGTCGGAGTTGGTCAGCAGTACCGCCCCCGTACCCTCGCCGGGAATCAGGTAGATGTCGCTCTTGTAGCCGAACATGCTGCCGCCGTGATAAACGACAGGCACGCCCCAGGCCGTCTCCAGCGACAGCCCCATGCCGTAGCTGCGGTTTTCGCCGGCGGCCACTTGCGGCTGTCGACGCGCCAGCAAGGCATCGGTGGACACCAGTTGTTTGCCGTCCGGGAGTTTGCCGAGATTAGCTTCGAGCTGGACATAGCGGATCAAGTCGTGTGCCGAAGTCCATACGCCGCCCGCTGGTCGGTGCGGCACCACCGAGTAATTAAAATTCATCGGCAAGACTTCGACCTTGCCGTCGAGATTGTAGGCGTGCGGGCTGGCGTGGTTGGAGCGCAGGGCGCGCGCCATATCGAAAGTGGTGTGGTGCATGCCCAGCGGCGTGAACAGGCGCGTCTGCATCGCCTCGTCGTATGCCGCGCCCAGCGGCAGGTTCGGATACGCGATGTGGCCGCCGATGTAACCGGCGGCCGAGGCCATCAGATTGTTGTACTGGTAGACCTCGCCAAAGCCGCTGGTCGGGCTGTTGGTGGCCAGTAGCTTCAGCGAGGTTTCCGGCGTGGCGTTCTTGAATTCAAAGATCCACTCCAGATCCTGGCGTGGCAGGCCCGTGCAGGCGCACACCAGATGTTTTACCTGCACCTTTTTCGTGGTTTCGGCACTGCCCAGTTTGAAGGCGGGATAGACCTCCGTTACCGGCTGGTCCCATTTCAACTTGCCCTCGTCGACCAGCGTGGACAGCATCAGCGTGCTCATCCCCTTGGTGTTGGACGCGGCCATGAACAAGGTATCGGCATCGACCAGGGCCGGCTTGCCCAGTTCGCGCACGCCGAGGCCGCCTTCGAAGACGATCTTGCCGTGATCCAGCAGTGCGTATGAGAGGCCGGGCACGCCCAGCGTTTTCATCGCTTCCTGCAGGAAGGCATGCATTTGCTGCAGGCGCGCGGCATCCAGTGGATGGGCCGTGCGGCCGGCAAACGATTCCGGCACATAGTTCTTGGGACGCAGGCTTTGCTGTGCAAGGTCGAGGGCGGCATCGCGCTTGCCTACGGTCTGCTCGCTGCCGTCGAGCAGCAGCACCGTCCAGTTGTCGCCATCGCGGAAGGCTTCGGCATAGATGACCGCTTTTTCGCTGGGAGAAGTTTCGTAGTTGGTCGCTTTATGTTCCTGCCAGCCGTTGATCGCCTGCTCCACCGTCACCAGTTTGATGGTGCGCTTGAAGCTGGGCTGGTAGCGAGCCCATGCCGCCGCCGTGGCTGTCGATGCATCGGCAGCGGCGACTTCGACCATCACCAAGCGAGTATCGCCTTCGGGCGCCTCCAGCACGATCATGCCGGTTTCCTGGCGAACGCTCCAGTCGCGCGCGCCGGTGATCTTGGATACGCCGGCTACCAGTGCCGTGTCGGCTTCAAGTTTCTGCCCATATGCGGACGAGGTCAGCGCCAGTGCGACAGCCACTGCGATCAACGAAGGACGTGGCATGTCATGCTCCAATAGGCAAGTGGGGAATTGCCATATTAGCATTCATTTGAACGAAAAAAAGCCCCGACCAGATCACTGGAAGGGGCTTTTTTAATATAACTAGCCTGACGATAACCTACTTTCACACTGGTTGCAGCACTATCATCGGCGCAGAGTTGTTTCACGGTCCTGTTCGGGATGGGAAGGGGTGGGACCAACTTGCTATGGTCATCAGGCATTGACTTGTACGAGCGACGCTTTCAGCGGCGCTCCGAATCTGGAGAAGTAAGTAAATGGGGTAATGAAGTTGTTGTATCAACGAACGTTCCAACGTACTTCTTATTCACCATAACCTGCTAAGGTTATAGGGACAAGCCGTACGGGCAATTAGTATCAGTTAGCTTAATGCATTACTGCACTTCCACACCTGACCTATCAACGTCCTGGTCTCGAACGACCCTTCAAAGAGCTCAAGGCTCTGGGAAATCTCATCTTAAGGCAAGTTTCCCGCTTAGATGCTTTCAGCGGTTATCTCTTCCAGACTTAGCTACCCGGCAATGCCACTGGCGTGACAACCGGTACACCAGAGGTCTGTCCACTCCGGTCCTCTCGTACTAGGAGCAGCCCCCTTCAAATTTCCAACGCCCACGGCAGATAGGGACCAAACTGTCTCACGACGTTTTAAACCCAGCTCACGTACCACTTTAAATGGCGAACAGCCATACCCTTGGGACCGGCTACAGCCCCAGGATGTGATGAGCCGACATCGAGGTGCCAAACTCCCCCGTCGATATGAACTCTTGGGAGGAATCAGCCTGTTATCCCCAGAGTACCTTTTATCCGTTGAGCGATGGCCCTTCCATACAGAACCA